>JAHFAU010000187.1 GCA_023250385.1 Anaerolineales bacterium | reverse complement strand
ACCGGGTGCGGGCCCGGGTGGTGAAGAACAAGGTGGCGGCGCCGTTCCGGGTGGCCGAGTTTGAGATCCTGTACAACGAGGGGATCAGCAAGGTCGGTGGGATCCTGGACCTGGCGGTCGAATCCGGCCTGGTGGACAAGAAAGGCTCCTTCTACCTCTATGGCGAAGGCCGCCTGGGCCAGGGGCGGGAGAATGCCAAGCAATACCTGAGGGAGAATCCCAGCCTGGCGGCCGAGCTGGAAAAGGGGGTCCGGGCGGCATTTGCCGCCACGGCCCTGGCGTAATAGAATGGACGGATCACGGCGCGGGCGTTGCCCGGACCGCTAGAGCGGTCAGGCCGGTGAACTCGGATCTCCGATCCGAAGCTTGACAAAGCGACTGGAATGCGAAGAACGGAGCGAGGAGTACGGATTAGGTTGCTCCGGCGGTTCGCTCCGGACAGATGCCATCGAGAGGACTGATGAGGAGGGGTGGGCTGTGAGTCGGGTCGTTCGCGGATTCTTTCCTTGCGGCTTGCCCGCCCTGGCCGATGATCGGTAGTTTCTTGAGATAGGTCGAGACTAGCCTTTCCGAATCTTCGCTTCGGATCTATCTCAGCTTCGCCCGTCAAGTAAGGACTAGAGGTCCCCCGTAAGTCTGGGGTGTTCACACGGCCGTGACCCGGGTCACGGCCTTTGCATTTATGGATGGAGTGATCACTGCCTTAAAGCCCATGCTGCGCGGCCGAGTCCGGGTCTACCTGGACGGGCAGCCCGGGCTGGAGTTGGCGAAGGAGCTGGCCGCAGAGCTTGAACTTGGTCAGCGGCTCGGAGCGCGCCAAGTATCTGAGTTGCAGACCCGCGATCGAATGGAATTTGCATATCGGCAGGCAGCCAGGCTGGTGGCTCGCCGCCCGCGCACCGAGTGGGAGTTGCGAACGCTATTCAACCGGCTCAAGTTGGCCGAACGAGAGCAGGAAGATGTGATGCAGAGCCTGCGGCATTCGAAGCTGGTAAGCGACGCGGAGTTTGCGATGGCCTGGCTTGAGAACCGGATGGCCTTTCGGCCGCGGGGGGCCTGGGCGCTGCGGGCGGAATTGCGCGGCCGGGGAGTTCCGGCCGAGGTCATTGAGGCGACCCTGAGCGACTTTGACGAGGAGCGGGCGGCAGCGCTGGCTGCCCGCCAGGGTCTGCGAAAGTATCAGCACTTATCGCCGGAATTGTTCCGGCTGCGGTTGAGCGCCTATCTGCAGCGGCGTGGGTTCCAACATCCGACGATCGATCCGCTGGTGGAGCAACTGGCGGTCGAGCGTGAAGTGGAAAGAAAGGATTCGACGTGAATGCACCGTGGTTACTGCCCGTAGTGGGCTCATTGGCGGCGCTCGCGATTGGGTTGACGCTCGGTTACCTCTTTCGCCAACTCCAGCTTCGACGGGAGCTGAGGGGCCGCCAGGCCGAGGCCGAGCGGATTCTAGAAGAGGCGAAAGGCAAGGCCCGCGAACTCGAACTGGGAGGACGCGACGAGGCATTGAAGTTGCGCGACGAGGCGGAGGCGGAAGTCTCGCGCCGCCGCTCCGACCTGGCAAAGGAAGAAGAGCGGCTGCAGAAGCGGCGGGCAGACCTGGATGGCCGCCTGGACAACTTGGAAAAGCGTGACCAGACTCTGAACAAGCGTCAGAGCGCGCTCGACAAGCGCACGAACGAGCTGGAGACGAAATACGCCGAAACCGTCGCGGAGCTGGAGCGAGTCTCCGGGATGAGTCGGGAGGATGCCAAGGGACAGCTGCTGAAGGAAGTCGAGCGCGAAGCGCGGGCCGACATGGTTCGGGTCATCCATCAGATCGAAGAAGAAGCCCGGGTGGACGGGGAGCGGCGGGCTCGCGGACTAATAGCTGACGCGATCCAGCGGGTGGCTTCTGAACATGTGGCCGAGGTCACCACCTCGAACGTCCCCCTCCCTTCCGACGACATGAAGGGGCGGATCATCGGCCGCAATGGCCGCAACATCCGGGCCTTCGAACAGGCGGCTGGGGTTGATGTGATCGTGGACGACACGCCGGAAGCGGTGACGATTTCTTCCTTCGACTCAGTCCGACGAGAAGTGGCTCGACGGTCGATGGAGCGGCTAGTTTTGGACGGTCGGATCCATCCGGCGAATATCGAAAAGATCGTAATCCAAACCCGAGAGGAAGTGGATCGCTTAATTGCCGAAGAGGGTGAGCGGGCCGCATACGAGGCTGGAGTCCCGGGGCTGCGGCAGGAGATCACCAAGAAACTCGGTCGGCTCAAGTTCCGGACCTCCTATGGGCAGAACCAGCTGGCCCACGCGGTCGAGGTTGCCCAGTTGGCGGCGGTGATTGCCTCCGAGCTGGGTGCCGACGTCGGGGTCTCCAAGATGGGCGGGTTGCTGCACGACCTCGTCAAGGCCATGGACCACGAAGTTGAGGGGACCCATGCCCTGCTGGGG
>JAHFAU010000186.1 GCA_023250385.1 Anaerolineales bacterium | reverse complement strand
AATGCTCGGCCGCCTGGCGGCGCACGCGTTGTGGTCGGAGATCAAAGCAGCGGAAGGAGCGCAGCACGAAATCCCGTTCACGACCTTCGATCCCACCGATCAGGTCCAGAGCGGCCAGATCGACCTGCTCTGGCGAGACTCACAGGGCTGGAGGATCGTGGACTTCAAGACGGATGCGCTGCGCGATGAGGCGGATCTGCTGGCCGCGGTCGATCGGCACCGCCGACAAGTGGAGCGCTACGTCCGTTCGGCGGCGAACATACTGGGCGAGACGCCGCGCGGCATGCTGTGCTTCCTCGACTCAGGCGGAGCGGTTGAGTTGGTGGAGGTGTAAGGGAGAAACTCGGCCCTTGGCAGCAGAGACTGGACAGCTCGCGATCCATCAGATAAAATCGGTAGCTGCCGCACTCGAGGGATCGAATTGGCTAACACCCGCTCTGCGAAGAAAAGAATCCGACAGAACGAGAAACGCCGGGAACGGAACAAGCCGGTGCGGACCCGCGCCCGGACCCAGGTCCGACTTGCCCGAACCGCAATTTCAGCCGGAAAGCCAGACCTGACCGCCGCGGCGGTCAAGGAAGCCATCCGAGAGCTGGACCGGGCTGCCGCTGCCGGGGTGATCCATCGGAAAAACGCGGCCCGACGCAAAAGCCGCCTGCTAAAGAGTTTGGCGGCTGTCCAGCCGGACCGCGCTTAACAAGTGCCGCCGGCTTTCGCCTCGGGCCTCGACTGTCACGGTCGAGGTCTTTTCTTTGTGATCGCCGCGCCTTAGATCATGTTCGACTCGGAGATCCGCGAGCTCACCGACCGTGTGCGAGCAGCCTTCAGTCGAGCCGGAGTTCCCCGACCCGAAAACATTCTATGGGCTCCCACGCCATTCCTAGGGCAGTGGGGCATCGGCACCGCGGCCTGCTACCAAGCTGCGGCCCTCGAAGCCAAGCAGGCCCCCGGACTCAAAGTTCAGGCCCGCGCTCGGGAAATCGCCGAGCTGGTCGCAGCTCACATCAAAACGCCTCCCGGGTTCGATCGAGTTGCCGCCGAGAACGCCTACCTCAACGCCTACTTCGACACCGGGGTCTTCGCCGCCCAAGTCGTGGACGAGGCCATCGAGCGGGGAACTGAGTTCGGTAAAGGCGATCGGAAGCCCGAGCGAGTCATGGTGGAGTATGCTCAACCCAACACCCACCACTCATTTCACATTGGCCATGCCCGCAACGTTGTGCTCGGGGAATCGCTCGCCCGGCTGACCGAGTTCGCCGGCTACCCGACGGTCCGAGCAGCCTATCCAGGCGACGTCGGCCTGGGCGTGATCACCTGCGTTTGGGGATATCGCAAGTTTCACTATGGAGAGGAGCCCCCGGGCGTGCATGAGCGCGGCCAGTGGCTCGCGGGGATCTACACTGAAGCGAATTCGCTTATCGAGCCAACCGAGGACGAAACACCCGAGCAGCGGGACCGGCGCGAGCTGTTTGACGCCGAGCGCCGCGAGCTCTATCGCCTTTGGGACGGCGGCGACCCACAGGTGCGCCAGCTCTGGCTGACCACCCGCAGGTGGAGCCTGGACGAGTTCGAAGATATCTTGCACATACTGGGCGCCAAGATCGAAGTGTTTTTCTTCGAAAGTGAGGTAGATGCCGACGCCAAGCTGATCGTCGAAGAGCTCGTCGAAGCCGGGGTGGCCGAGGACGAACGGCCGGAAGGTCCGGTGATCGTCAAGATCGACGAGAAGCTAGGCTTGAGCAAAGAGAAGTACCGGACGGTAGTTCTGCTGCGCAGCGATGGGACGACCCTGTACGCCGCCAAGGATCTGGCATTGGCAAAGCGGAAATTCCAGGAGTTTGACGTGGATCGCTCGATCTACGTAGTGGACGTTCGCCAGAGTCTGCATTTTCAGCAGGTTTTCAAGATCCTTGAGCTGTGGGGATTCCCCCAGGCCTCCAAGTGCTTCCACCTGCCTTACGGCTTCGTCACCCTGCCGGAAGGCGCCATGTCTTCTCGGCATGGAAACGTCGTGCTGTTCATGGACGTCTATGAGGAGGCCAGGCGGAGGGTGGAACAGATTATCGCCGAGAAGAACCCTGAACTCGAAGGATCCCAGCGACAGGAAGTGGCCCGCCAGGTCGGGCTCGGTGCTATTGCTTACGCATTGATCTCGGTGGACAACATTAAGGACATCGTATTCAATTGGGACTCGGCGCTCAGTTTCGAGGGCCAGGCGGCTCCCTACATCCAGAACGCCCACGTGCGGGCGAACAGCATCCTGAAGAAAGCCGGCGAGCTGCCACGGGCCGCCGCGTTCGGATTCGCGCTCGCCCCGCTCGAGGCTGAGTTGATCGATCGAATCTCCCGCTTTCCAGAAACGGTCGCCAGAGCGGCCGCCGAGTACAAGCCGCTGCATGTTGCCAACTACGCCTACGAGTTAGCAAAGACCTTCCACGCCTTTTACCATG
>JAHFAU010000185.1 GCA_023250385.1 Anaerolineales bacterium | reverse complement strand
CCATGCCGGTGCGGGGCTCGTAGTCCCGAATGTTGAAGATCCACGGATACACGTACCCGTCCCAACCCACGACATCGAAGGGATGGTAGTCAAGGATGTGACGGGTCAGGCTGTCCCGCACTTTCACTCGCACTTCATGTTCCCCATCTTGGCTGAAGGTCTCCAACTCCCGAGGTACTCGGATGTCGCGCTCGGTGTAGGGAGCGAATTCAGTGAGCTGTCCGTACTTATTCCGGTAACGGGGCGGCGGCTCGATCTGGGAGGCCGACTCGATTACAAAGAAGCGGGCCGCACCTTCCAACTCCATGGTCCAGGTAATGCCGTAGGGGATCACGAGGTAATCCCCGCTCCCGAAAGGCAATTTGCCGAACTGGGTGCGCAGCACCCCCGCCCCTTCGTGGGTAAACCAGACCTCATAGGCCTGGGCGTTCCGGTAGAAATACGACATGCTCTCGGTGGGCCGGCTGACTCCCAGTGTGACATCGTTGTTCCCGAGCAGCGTCCGGCGGGCAGCGACCGCATCCCCACCAGAGGGAACCGGATCAGTAGCAAACGCCCGATGCCGCAGCGGCCCGAAGTCAGCGTATTCCGGTCGGACTTTGCCCAGCTCTTCGAATTCAGCGACCCGCGGCGGCAGGTTGTAGTGGTAGAGAATGGACTGGATCCCGGAGAAGCCCTCCAGCCCCATCACTTCCTCTCGGTACAGGCCCCCGTCGGCCTTGCGAAACTGGGTGTGTCGTTTCTGGGGCAAGTCGCCCAGCCGGTGGTAGAAGGGCATCGCAATCCTCCTGCTAAGAAGCGCGGGGTGGGTAACCGCTGTTCATCGGCGGCCGCGCTCCCCGACTCGGTTGCGCAGCACGCCCAAGCGCTCGATCTCCAATTCGACTACATCCCCCGGTTGCAGCCACGGGCCTTCTCCCTTCGTCAGTTCTAACAAGCACCCTGTCCCGACCGTGCCGGAGCCCAGCACATCCCCCGGCATCAGGTAGACCTCCGCCGAGGCCCGAGCGATCATGGCTCCGAATGAATAGTGGAGATCCTTCCAGTTCCCGCGTGAGCGCTCCACCCCGTTCACCCGGGCGAGCATCTGCAAGTCGAACACCCCGGGCCGGCTGTCCGCCTTTTCGGCCAGCTCGTCGGCGGTCACGATGGCCGGGCCGAGCGAGGAAGCAAAGTCTTTTCCCTTGGCCGGGCCGAGGCCGACCTTCATTTCACGGCGCTGCTCATCGCGGGCCGACCAGTCATTGAAAATGGTGTAGCCGAAGATGTATTGCTCGGCCTGCTCACCGGAGATGTCGCGTCCGCGTTGCCCGATCACGCAGGCGACTTCCAGCTCGTAGTCGAGCGCCGAACTGTAGGCCGGGTACGGGATCGTCTCGTCCGGTCCAAAGATCGAGCCCGGGTTCGAGTAATAGAAGATCGGTATCTCATACCACTCTGCGGCAACTTCCCGGCCGCGGATCGCATGAGCGGCGCTGACATGGGCTTCGAAGGCGTAGAAATCCCGCAGGCTCATCGGGCGGGGCAGCGGCGGATAAAGCACCACATCCTCCCGCCGATAGCCGACCGACTTGCGGCCGGACCCCTTCAGCGCCAGCAGGTCTACCTCCGCCAGGCTGGCGACCAGCTCGCGCAGATAAGCCTGCACGTCTGGTCCCAGGTGAACCAGCTCCAAAAGCGTGGGAGGGATAGGCTCGGCGGGCAAGGACTTCGCCCCCTGGGCCCAGGTGCGGCCCGCTTGCAGATCAACCACCACCTCGCCGATCAATACGCCGAGCAGCGGCTTCCTGAGCGACTCGGGCAGAGCGAAGGTTACATAGCGCACGGTGTGCGCCAATTCACAGGTTGCCGCGCCGCTGCTGCTCCAGTTCGAGCGCCTCAAAGAGGGCCTTGAAGTTGCCTTTTCCGAATCCGCGACTGCCGTGGCGCTGGATCACCTCGATAAAGGAGGTCGGGCGGTCCTGAATCGGGCGGGAGAAGATCTGCAGCAGGTAGCCCTCATCGTCCCGGTCGACCAGGATCCCTCGTTCGGCAATCTGATCCCAGGGCTCCTCGATCTCTCCCACCCGATTGGACATGAGGTCATAGTACTCATCCGGGATCCGCAGGAATTCGACCCCCCGCGCCCGCAGCTCGGCGACGGTTTTCAGGATGTCCCCGGTGGCCATGGCAATGTGCTGGACGCCCGGTCCTAGGTAGAAGTCGAGGTACTCCTCGATCTGACTCTTACGCTTGCCCTCGGCCGGCTCATTGATCGGGAACTTGATCCGGCCCGACCCATCCTGCATAACCTTCGACATGAGGGCCGAATACTCGGTCCCAATGTCTTGGTCACTAAAGGCGATCAGCTGCCGGAATCCCATCACCCGGTGATAGAAGTTCACCCAGTGATTCATCTTCCCGAGTTGGACGTTTCCGACTACGTGGTCCAGCGCCGCCAGCCCGGTCGGCTCGCT
>JAHFAU010000184.1 GCA_023250385.1 Anaerolineales bacterium | reverse complement strand
AAGGGCTCTCTGGACTCCGAGGATCTGTGGCTGGCCCCCAGGCGGCTCGGCCGGCTCGAAAGGTGGATCCGAGCGGCGCAGGTGTTGGAGGCCCGCTGGATCACGCCGCTTCGCCATCGGGCGATCCTGGCGGGTGGGCTCTTAGCTGTGGGTGTGGTCACGCTGACGCGGACCATTCGCTTGGTGGTTGGCGAAAGTTCACTGGCGCGGGTCGCGGAAAGGCTCTCGGAGCTGGTCCTTGGCGGCCGGATCGGGTCCGATCGACAGCTCGGGCTGTTTCTGGCGGAGCTGGCGCTGGAGGCGGCAGTTGCAACGTTGCTGGTCGTGGGAGCTTGGCTGCTGATTCTGCGGCAGGACCGGCTCGGGGTGGGGTCCGCCTATGCCGGGCTGCTGCTGTCGCTGACGGTGGTCGACCTGCTGATCTTTTACTTCGAGCAGTTCTCGACAATCGTGACGGCTTCAGTGCAGTTCGTGCTGCTGGCAGGAGTGCTGCGGTACCGGAGCCGGTTTCTAACCCCGCACAGAGCCGTTAAACCGTAAGCTTAGGCTCTTCGAAGCTCCGCTCCCCGGCCCGGATTGGCACCTTGAGCCGGTTTTCGGGCGGGGTGATCGGGCAGGACCAGCGCTCGTTGTAAGCGCAATACGGGTTGTAGGCCACATTGAAGTCCACCTCGAACCGGCCGTCGGGCAACCGCTCCGGCTCAAGATATCGGCCGGCGCCGTAGGTTTCTCGACCGGCCAAGGAATCGGCGAACGGCAGAAAGTAGCCGTGCTCGTTCTCGAAGATGGTGAGCTCGGCCGGCTGCCCCCCGACCTCGAACTTGAATCGGCCAAACCGGCGATAGGTCTGGACGTCGCCGGTGTTGGTCTGGATCTTGACTTCCTGTTCCTCTGGGAACCGGCTAACCTCGACTGCCAGCCGCAACTTCGGGCTCTCTGGAAAATAGCTCAGCCCGCCGAAAGCGGCCCGCTGCTTCGGCAGAAGTGGGCTGTGCGGGTCGGATCGGAAGAATTCGTCCTTTTCACTTCGAAATGCCTCCAGTTCACTCATCGGGCCTCCCTTCGCTAAGGCCAAAGGTCGCTTATATCACATCCGTCAAGGGCGCCCGGCGTCTGACCTGCCTCCAACGGTACGTTAACGATCCTCTTGTGCGGCTCGGGTATGATTGTGAAGCTCATACCTTAGGTGAGGTGAATTCGCATGGCAAAGATCATTGGGATCGACCTGGGCACGACCAACAGCGTCGTGGCAGTAATGGAAGGCGGCGACCCGGTCGTCATCACGACCGCCGAAGGGGGTCGTCTGTGCCCCTCGGTCGTGGCGTTCACCAAGACTGGCGAGCGGCTGGTCGGTCAGACCGCCAAGCGCCAGGCAGTGGTGAACTCGGAAAACACCGTCTACTCGATCAAGCGCTTCATGGGTCGACGGCTCGATGAGGTCGAGACCGAGCGCAAGATGGTCTCCTTCGAAACCGTGAAGGGCGCCAGCGACGACGTGCGGGTGAAGATCCCGGTCAACAATCGAGAATACACACCGCAAGAGATCTCGGCAATGGTCCTGGCCAAGCTCAAAGCCGACGCCGAGGCCCATCTTGGCGAGCCGGTCAGCAAGGCCGTCATCACGGTTCCTGCCTATTTCAACGACTCTCAGCGGCAAGCGACCAAAGACGCCGGGAAGATCGCCGGTCTGGAAGTGATGCGGATTATCAATGAGCCGACCGCGGCCGCCCTGGCCTATGGGCTGGATAAGAAAGAAAACGAAACCATCCTGGTCTTTGACCTGGGCGGCGGCACGTTCGACGTCAGCGTGTTGGAAGTGGGCGAGGGGGTAGTTGAGGTCAAAGCGACCAATGGCGATACCCACCTGGGGGGCGACGACTGGGATCAGCGGATCCTGAACTGGATCGCCGATGAGTTCAAGAAGGATCAAGGCATCGACCTGCGCCAAGACCGGCAGGCGCTGCAGCGGCTGCGGGAGGCGGCGGAAAAGGCCAAGATTGAGCTGTCAACCGTCAGCGAGACCGAAATTAACCTGCCCTATGTCTCGGCGGACGCCTCCGGCCCCAAGCACCTTCAGCTGAAGCTGAGCCGGGCCAAGTTCGAGCAACTTTCCGAGGAATTAGTCGCCCGCATTCATGGGCCATTCGACGCGGTGCTCAAGGACGCCGGGTTGAAAGCCAGCGACGTCCATGAAGTGGTGCTGGTAGGCGGTGCCACTCGGATGCCGATGGTGCAGGACCTCGTGCGCTCTCGCACCGGCAAAGAGCCCCACAAGGGTGTCAACCCGGATGAGGTGGTAGCGGTGGGTGCCGCCATCCAGGCCGGTGTGCTGGCCGGCGACGTGAAAGATGTCTTGCTGCTGGACGTCACACCGCTCTCGCTGGGGGTCGAGACCCTCGGGGCCGTGATGACCACCTTGATTGAACGCAACACGACCATCCCAATCAAGAAGTCCGAG
>JAHFAU010000014.1 GCA_023250385.1 Anaerolineales bacterium | reverse complement strand
TGATCGGAAGGTCCAAAGAACTGGAGCAGATCAAGAAGGCGCTTGCAGATCTACGCGAGGGACGTGGCGGAATTTTGTGTCTGCTCGGCGAGGCCGGCTTGGGAAAGAGCCGTCTGATCGACGAGTTTCACGAGCAATGGTCATCGGCGCCCGGTACCTGGATACAGTGCGGCGGGATTTCTTACGACATGACCCGTCCCTACAGCCTCTTCCAGCAGTTGTTCCGCACTCTTTGCAGCATCTCCGACCGGGACTCGCCGGAGGAGGCCCGTAAACGGATTGAGAACCTCTGTGAGGACTTTCAGCCCGAGGTCGAGCAAGAAGCGGCGCGGGCCGCCGAGTTGATCTTGACCTTCCATCAAGAGCAGGCTTCTCCCGGTGCGGAAGGCGAAGCCCTTAAACGTGAACTGTTCTCCGTGATGCTCGCCGCGTGGCGTAAACCGGCCGTGCTGCCCCTGGTAATGGTGTTCGACGATCTACACTGGGCGGACCCCGCCTCAGCGGAATTGCTCCAGCATCTATTCCAGCTGAGCGACGAGATCCCCATCCTCTTCCTTTGTGCCATGCGTCCCTACCGGCAGTCCCCAGGCTGGCAGATCAAGCCACATGCGGAGTCGTTTTTCAACCATCGCCTCACGGTGCTGGAATTGGAACCGCTGTCAGACAACGAGAGCGGCGACTTGATCAATAGCTTGTTGACCGTCTCTGAGCTCCCTCCGGAACTGAGCCAGCTCATTCGAGGCAAGGCCGAGGGCAATCCCTTCTTTCTTGAAGAGCTGATTCGCACTCTCATCGATCAGGGTGCGATCACCCATGACGAGAGCGGGGTGCGCTGGCGCGCGGTCGGGGAGCTGGAGCAGATTTCGGTTCCCGACACCTTGCAGGCCCTACTGGTGTCCCGCATCGACCGGCTCGACAAGGAAATCCGGCGCACTGTGCAGCTTGCGTCTGTCATCGGACGGGCCTTCTACTTCCGCGTATTGGAGTGGATCGCCGAGGCCGGCGAACGGCTGCGCGATCATCTCAACGTGCTGCAGCGGGTGGACCTGATATCCGAGCAGGCCCGGATACCGGAGTTGGAATATGTCTTTCGGCATGACTTGACCCGGGATGCCGCGTATGAGTCGATTCTCCGCCGCGAGCGGCCGGAGTTCCACCGGCAGGTCGGGGAAGCGATCGAAGCCTTGTTTCCCGAGAAGTTGGAGGAAGAGTCGCATCGGCTGGCCTACCACTACCGTGAGGCCAAAGACGATGAGAAAGCGCTCAAGTACTACACTCTTGCCGGCAACCTGGCCAGGCGGCTCTCGGCCTACTCGGAGGCGATCGACCACTACAGCCACGCCCTGGACCTGGCCAATCAATCGGGCGCAAGCCCGGCCCAGCTCAGTTTCCTCTACACCCGGAGAGGGCGAATGTACGAATTGGCCGGCCGGTACGAGGAGGGGCTTGCCAATTACCGCGCCATGCAGGACTTGGCAGGCAAGCTCGCCGAGCCGGCGCTGGAGCTGACTTCCCTGAACGCCCGGGCCACGATCTACGCTATACCCAGCGCCAACTGGGATCCGGCTCGCGCCGAGGAGCTTGCCACTGCTGCTTTGGCCCTCGCCGAGCAGCTGCGTGATCCGCGGGGCGAGGCCAAGGCCCTGTGGAACCTCATGCTGGTTGAGAACTTCTCCGAAAGGGATCCTCAGGCCGCTATTCGCTACGGAGAGCGCTCGCTGGCCATTGCCCGCCAGCACGAGCTTGTCGAAGAAGAGGCTTTCGCCATTCATGATCTGGCCCGGGCCTACAACCTGTCCGGGCAGTTCAGACAGGCTGCACAAGCGCTGGAGCAGGCTCGAGCTTTGTGGGAGCAGTTGGGCAACTCTGAGCTGCTCGCCGACAACCTAACCGCCTCGGCCTTCAGCCGGTTGCTGGCAGGCGATCTTCCGCAAGCGATCGGGTTTGCCGAACGTGCGCTCGAGATCAGCCGGAAATCGGGCAACACCTGGGGGCAAGCCTACAGCTTGATGGGGTTGGGTCAGGCCCGGATCGAGCAGGGCGAGATCGCCGAGGGAGTTGCCGCATTCCAGGAGAGCGCAGCCCGCGCTCGGGAGGCAAATTTCTCGGGTGCCGGAACCTTCGTCAATTCGTTTCTGGCACTGACCTATGCCCGGCTCGGTGATGAGCAGCGTGCCCTTCGCTTGGTCGACGAGGCCATTCAGATATCGAACGAGCAGGACCCGACCCGCAACTATCCCCTCGCAATCAAAGCCTTGATCCACGCCTCCCGTGGGGAGCGGGAAGCCGCGCAGCAACTGGTCGACCGGGTCAGGTCGCAGCCTGAAGGGCAGAGCAAGAATCCGGAGTTCGTGGGGTTCTCGGCTTTCTTGCAGTCCGAGTTGCTGCTGGCGAACGAGCAGTTCGATGAAGTCATCGCTTTCGTGAACGGCAGGGTCGACCAGCTGGAGGGTCTCGGGGCGAATTACTTCACTCCCCAGCTGACATTGAACCGGGCCCAGGCGCTTCGCCGGCTTGGCCGGATCGATGAGGCGTTTCATACGCTGCAACAGGCCCAGGAGGGCGCAGAGCAGATTGGCTTGCGGCAGACCCTCTTGTCAATCTTGTTGGAGGTCACCGAGTTGGCGGAGCTGGGAGGCCACCGCGATCGGGCGGCCGTTTCCCGCCAGGCCGCCAAGGAATTGATCCACTTCATTAGCGATCATATCGACGAGGACTCCCTCCGCGCCTCTTTTCAGAACCTCCCTCGCATCCACTCGATCCTGGCAGGCTAGGCCGCACGCGGCGAGCACTGCACCCCATGAATTGCCCGGACTGCTCGGCCGTAAACCCTGAGGCTGCCCAGTTTTGCAGCCAGTGTGGTCGGGGGCTGACCCGGGCTTGTCACAACTGCGGGACGCAGAATTCCCTGGCTGCCAACTTCTGCAGCTACTGCGGGGAGCGACTAGATAGAGGCCAAACGAGCCTCCCTGCCGCCGACGAAAAGCTGCTCCAGTACATCCCCAAAGAGCTACTGAGCAAGCTCGAAGCCGCCCGAGCCGGCCACAGCATGGCCGGCGAGCGCCGGGTGGTGACCATCCTCTTTTGCGATGTCAAAGGCTCGACTGCGGCGGCCGAGACCATGGACCCGGAGGACTGGGCAGAGATCATGAACGGCGCGTTTGAGTATTTGATCGCGCCGGTCTACCGCTACGAGGGGACCCTGGCCCGCCTGATGGGCGACGCGGTGCTGGCCTTCTTCGGCGCCCCGATTGCCCACGAGGACGACCCGGAGCGTGCGGTACTGGCCGGGCTCGAGATCGTGAACGGGATCGAACCGTACCGCCAACAGGTGCACAAACAATGGGGGCTCGATTTCAACGTTCGGGTTGGAATCAACACCGGGCTGGTCGTGGTCGGCGAGGTCGGCTCCGATCTCCGCCTGGAGTACACCGCGATGGGGGACGCGGTCAACCTGGCCGCCCGAATGGAGCAGACCGCCACACCCGGCACGGTCCAGGTGGCGGGGGAGACTTACAGACGCAGTACTAAGCTCTTCAAGTGGGAATCGCTCGGCCCTGTGAACGTGAAGGGTAAGGCCGAGCCGGCGCCCGCCTATCGGGTCCTTGCGCGCACAGATCGGCCCCGCCGAACGCGCGGAATCGAAGGTCTGTACTCCCCCCTCGTGGGGCGTACAGTCGAGATGGGCGTACTGCATGAGTCGCTGGATGTCCTGCGCCAGGGCCACGGGGGCATTGTTGGCTTGATCGGGGAGGCCGGCCTCGGCAAGAGCCGCATGATCGACGAACTGCACACACGTTGGGAATCCGAAATCCCAAACGGCTACTGGGGGGAGAGCCGTGGGATCTCTTATGAGACCACCCGCCCCTATGCCCAGTTCCAGCAGCAGCTGCTGCAGCTGTGCGGCGTTCTCCGGCCCGACGACCTGGGCGAAGTCCGGCTTAAGCTGGCGGCAGTGGTTGCTGACTTTCCAGAAGAGGAGCAGGCCCGAGCGGGGCTCGCGCTGCAGGCATTGCTGGCCGTCGAGGAGCCCACGGACGGCGGCGGACTGGAGGGCGAAGCACTCCGCCGCGAACTGTTCCGAACTTGCACCACGGTTTGGCGGCAGCAGGCGGCCCGCCAGCCTACCGTGCTTGTATTCGACGATCTGCACTGGGCCGACCCGGCCTCCACCGAGCTGCTCACCCATCTCTTCCGCCTGACAGATGCTGGGCCGATCTTGTTCTTGTGTGCCTTTCGCCCCGATCGGCGGGGCCCGGCCTGGCCGGTCAAGCAGGCGGCAGAGACGGAGTACCCCCACCGTTATCGAGAAGTCGTGCTGCAGCCGCTTACAGCTGGGAGCAGCCGCGAGCTGGTAGACCATCTGTTGTCTATTTCGGATTTGCCTCCGAAACTCCACGCGCTGATTGAGCAGAAGGCGGAGGGGAATCCGTTCTTCGTGGAAGAGGTGGTCCGAACCCTGATCGACCGTGGGGCGGTGATCCGCGATCAAAATGGCTCCCGCTGGAAAGCCGGAACAGACATCGACGAGATTGCCATCCCGGATAACTTGCAGAGTCTGCTCGTGGCCCGAATCGATCGGCTGGCAGAAGAGACCCGACGAACCTTGCAGCTCGCTTCGGTCGTCGGGAGGACGTTCTACTATCGCGTGCTGCAGGCCATCTCGGAGGCGGCCGATGAGCTTGATAGCCGCTTGAGCGATCTGCAGCGGTCCGAGCTCATCCGGGAGGCCGCCAGAGAGCCCGAGTTGGAATATGCCTTCCGCCACGCCCTCACTCAAGAGGCAGCTTATAGCTCGATTTTGCGCAAAGAACGGCGACTCTACCATCTGCGGGTGGGGGAGGCGATCGAGCGGCTCTTTCCCGAGCGGCGGTCGGATCTGGCGCCGCTGCTGGCCCACCACTTCTTCGAAGCCGCAGACGGGCGAGCGCTCCAGTACGCCGCGCTGGCCGGGGATCAGGCTTTCCGGATGTATGCGATCGAGTCGGCCATCCAGCACTACCGGAGGGCGCTGGAACTGGAGCGGAAGACGCCGACGGAGGACCGGCAGCTTGTGCGGCACCTGTATACCAGGCTGGGTAGGTCCTACGAGCTCGTCGATCAATTTGGGGCCGCGCTGGACCTGTATCAGGAGATGCGCTCCGCCGGCCGGCAAAGATCCGATGGCGAGCTGGAACTGATTGCGCTGACCGAGAGCGCCAAGATCCACTCCACTCCCAATGCGATGTTCGACCCGGACAAGGGGCGAGCCTTATCCAACCAGGCGGTGGAACTTGCCCGCCAGCAGGGGAATCCGGAGGCAGAAGCCCGGATCCTGTGGAACCGATCGAACAGCGAATTCTTCGCGGGAGACATCCCTCGGGCGGTTGAGTTTGGCGACCAGTCATTAGCGGTCGCCGAACGATTCAACTTGCGCGAGCAGCTAGCCTTCACCCTCAATGACCTGAGCCGGCCGCTCATCATGCTGGGTGAGTCGGATCGAGCCCGCAGGGCAATCTTGCAGGCCCGCCAGCTCTGGCTCGAGCTCGACAACCTACCCATGCTCGCCGACAACTTTGCGGGGGGCTCTCTGGTGGCATATTGGCTGGGGCAGTATGACCAAGCGAGCTCGGAGGCAGAAGAGTCCTATCGGATCACCAAGTCAATCGACAATACCTGGGGCCAGGCAAGCAGCCGGATCTGGATCGGGATGGCCTATTTCGAGTTGGGTCGTCTTGGACTGGCGATCGAGACATTAAGCGAGTGTCTGAAACTCGCCAAGCAGGTCAATGCCCGGTTGGCAATCCTGGTCTCCGGATCGTTTCTGGGCCTGACCTACGGCTTTATCGGTTCGCCCCAGCTCGGATTCGCGGCACTGGATGAGGCGACGTCGGTTGATCCTAACCAGTTTCCGCACATTTGGCCGGCCGCGATGGCAGCCTTGGCGAGGCTCCGGCTGTGGAACGGCGAACCCGCCGCGGCCCGGCAGGCCTCCACCGAAAGCTACAAAGGCCTCAAACCGGTCGGGAGTCTGAATGTCGCAGACTCGGTCTTGTTGGCCGATGCCGAGATCACTCTGGCCGAGGGCAACCCAAAACGATCAGTTGAGCTGCTCGATCAAATGCTGGAGTTGGCGGCCGCGGCCCACCGTCGGCCCGCGGTGCCGGAAGCACTGCTGCTGCGGGGGCGAAGCCTGCACGCCCTGGGGGAGCTTGAGCCCGCCCGAAATTCTCTTCGCCGGTCCCGAAAGGAAGCCCAAGAACTGGGCTCGCAGCGGATCCTCTGGCGGATCCTGCTCGAACAGAGCCGCCTCGAGGCCGAGTCCGGAAACCGCAGCGAAGCCGAGCAACTGGGCGCCCAAGCCGCCTCAGCAGTCACAATGTTGGCTACTTCCATTGAAGATCCGGGGCTGCGCCGGTCTTTTGAAGCCCTGCCGGACGTGATCGAGGCGCTGGCGGTCTGACCGGCCGGTCCTACCCACTGGAAATCTCTTCTCTCGACCACCGTCACCCGGTCTCTAGACAGGTCGGCCGCGCCGGACGGGTACACTAGCCATCCAATGGAGGCAGACTTGGACGCAATCTCTTATCTACGCTTGGACATCCAGTGGGGACATGAACTCTTGGAACGGGTCATGGGCGACGCCACCCAGGCGCAAGCCGATTGGGCCCCGCCGGGCCGGGCCAATCCGTTGGGGGCTACCTATGCCCATGCACTTACCAGTGAGGACGTCATCGTCCACCGCTTCATGTCGGGCAGGGACCCCCTATTCGAGTCGAGGTGGAAAGGCCGCACCGGCATCAGCGAGCCTAAGTTCGGTTCCGAGTTCGAGTGGGCCCGCCGGGTTCGGGCGGATTTGCCGGCTGCCCGGGAGTATGCCCAGGCGGTCTACACCGCCACCGATCAATACTTGGCCTCCCTCCAGCCCCCGGACCTCGACCGGATCCTGGACCTCTCAGCGCTGGGTTTCGGCGAGCGAACCATCGCCTGGGCGCTCAGCGCGCTGGTGATTGCTCACCTGAACAACATGATTGGCGAGGCAGCTGTACTCAAGGGGATCCAGGGAGCCAAAGGCTATCCCTGGTGATCTCCGGTCACTCTTGCCGCAATTCGCCGGCGCGCCCTCCTGCTTTAGCTGCGGGCGAGCCCTGGCAGGGCCGTGCTGGCTGCTTGGATTAGAATCCGCCCGCACTCAGCGAAGGGACACATGTGGCCAAACCCGTCATCTTGACGGTCGACGACGACCCGCAGGTGCTCAATTCTGTCGAGCGTGACCTGCGGCAACACTTCCGCGGCGAGTACCGGATCGTCAAAGCCGGCTCAGGGGCACAAGCCTTGCAGGCCGTCCAGGAACTGAAGCGCCGCAACGACCCCCTGGCGCTGCTGCTCGTCGACCAGCGCATGCCGGAGATGACCGGCACCGAGTTCCTCGACCAGGCCATCAAGTTGTATCCCGAAGCCCGCAAGGTCTTGCTGACAGCCTACGCAGATACCGAGGCCGCCATCCAGAGCATCAACACCCTGGGGCTCGACCACTACTTGATGAAACCCTGGGAGCCGCCAGAGCAGAACCTGTTCCCAGTGTTGGACGATCTGCTCAGCGATTGGCGCGCGGCAGTCGAATTGCCCTACGAAGGCATCCGAGTAGCCGGCACCCTATGGTCGCCCGCCAGCCACGCGGTGAAGGATTTCCTGGCCCGCAACCAGATACCTTACCAGTGGTTGGATGTGGAAGCCGATCCGCAGGCCAGAGAATTGGTGAAGTCGGCGGACGGAGGGGAACCCCGCCTGCCGGTGGTCCTTTTTCCAGATGGCAGTTTCCTGGTCGAGCCGGATAACCATGCACTGGCCGGCAAAGTCGGGCTGCAGACTGAAGCCAGCCGGCAATTTTATGACCTGGTCATCGTTGGCGGAGGGCCGGCCGGGCTGGGTGCCGCGGTCTACGCCGCTTCTGAAGGGCTGCGCACTGCGATGGTCGAGCGCCACTCGCCTGGAGGCCAGGCCGGAACCAGTTCGCGAATCGAGAACTACCTCGGCTTCCCCAAAGGACTCTCTGGGGCGGACTTGGCCAGGCGGGCCACCGCCCAAGCGAAACGCTTCGGCGTCGAGATCATCACCGCCGTGGAGGCCGAAAAAGTGCGGGTGGATGGACCATACCGCAACATCACCTGCACCAATGGCGCCGAACTGAGCTGCCATGCGCTGCTCATCGCCACCGGCGTCACGCTCCGGATGCTGGAGGTCCCCGGCGCGGCCGATCTCACCGGCCGAGGCGTCTATTATGGAGCCTCGCTCACGGAGGCCGCCTACTACAAGGACCGTCCCGTTGTTGTCGTCGGAGGGGCGAATTCAGCCGGGCAGGGGGCGATGTTTTTCTCGCTCTACTCAAGCAAAGTCACCATGTTGCTGCGAGCCAGTTCCTTGAGCAGCAGCATGTCACAATATTTGATTGAACAGATCGAAAAGCGGGAAAACATCGAGGTTCGACCAAACACCATCGTCACCGCAGTAAGCGGAGAGGGCAAGCTCGATCAGGTCATGATCCAGCACCAACCGACTGGCAAGCTCGAGACCCTTCCCGCGGCAGCCATGTTCATTTTCATCGGCGCGGCCCCCCACACCGAGCTGGTAGCAGGCGTGGTGGAGCGCAACAACTCCGGGTTCATCCTTACCGGCCAGCATCTAGTGCAGGATGGCAAACGGCCAAAGAGCTGGCCGCTCAAACGCGATCCGTACCTGCTGGAGACCAGCGTCCCCGGGATCTTCGCGGCCGGCGATGTTCGACATGGCTCCGTCCGGCGAGTAGCCTCGGCGGTCGGCGAGGGTGGCATGGTGGTCAGCTTTGTCCACCAGTATCTGCAGACCGTCTGATGTTCGACGCGCTGCGCAGATCCGAGCTGTTCAGCGAGCTGTCCGACGATGACCTGCAGCGTTTGTGTTCGAGCATTGAGTATGTCCGGCTGCCAGCCGGAGAGACTCTCTTCGCCCAGGGCAGCCCAGGGGACAAGGCCTACTTCATTCAAGAAGGACAGCTCGAAATTCTAAATACCTCCGGAGGGCGGGAGGTGCTGATCGCGGTGCGCAAGCCCGGCGAGCTGATCGGCGAGATGGCGCTGTTGGAGGAGGCTCCCCGCAGCGCTGGGGTACGGGCGCGCAACGACAGCCTGCTCTACGCCATCGGCAAGCAGCAGTTCGACCAGCTTTTCGGTTCCAGCCCCGCGGCCCTGAAGAACATGCTGCACACCGTCCTCTTCCGCCTGCGCGAGACCCAGGCCATGCTTCAGCACAGCGAGCGGATGGCCCAGCTTGGCACTCTCACCGCCGGTGTGGCCCATGAGCTGAACAACCCGGCCTCCGCGGCCCGCCGGGCCGCCGATCAGCTGCTGGAGGAACTGCCTCGGTTCAAGCAAGCTCAACTCGCGATCCAGCTGCTCCCCCTCACCGCCGGCCAACGAAGTAAGCTCAACGCTGAGATTCGACGCGCCGAAGAACAGGCTGGACACCCACCGGAACTCGACGCTCTGGCTCGCAGCGATCAGGAGAGCGCCTTGGAGTCCTGGCTGGACAAGCACGGAGTCTCCGAATCCTGGCAGCTTACCCCTGCCCTGGTCGATCTGGCCTACGATGCGGCTCGGCTGGAGGACCTCGCTCGGGAGTTCGGCCCCGAACAGTTGCCGGAAGTAATCCGGGCGCTCAATGCTAGCTACCTCGTCCAGCGTCTCTCGGCCGAAATCGGCCAAGCCGCAGGCCGCATCTCCGAACTCGTGAGAGCGCTCAAGGGCTACTCCTACCTGGACCAGGGGCCGGTCCAGCCGGTTGATATCCACCAGGGGTTGGAGGACACCCTCATGATCTTGCGCGGGAAACTGAAGCCGGGGATCAGCGTCCGGCGGGAGTATGCCAAGGACCTGCCGCGCGTTCAGGGCTTTGGCAGCGAACTCAACCAGGTCTGGACCAATCTGATCGACAATGCCCTGGATGCGGTGGACGGTGCCGGCGCGATCGTGCTGCGCACCCGCAAGGAAGGAGATTGGGTCGTGGTGGAGGTCATTGACAACGGCCCCGGAATTCCGAACGAGATCCAAGGGCGGGTCTTCGACCAATTCTTCACTACCAAAGAGCCGGGCAAGGGAACCGGGCTGGGCCTCGATATCTCTTACCGGGTCGTGGTGGACAAGCACCGGGGCAACATCCGGCTGAGCTCAGAGCCGGGAAACACTCGCTTTGAGGTCTGGCTGCCGGTAAACTTTGAGGCTGCCTGACCGGATGAGAGCGGTATGCTGACGAAGGCCCCCGACAAACGCCGTATCCTGCAAGCGGCAAAGACCCTGGCGGTGGTTGGGTTATCCCACCGCGAGGACCGTCCGGGGTATTACGTTCCGGCCTACATGCAGGCCGCCGGCTATCGGATTATTCCGGTGAACCCCAACCTGGACGAGGCGTTGGGCGAAAAAGCCTATCCGGACTTGCTATCGATCCCCGAGCCGGTAGACGTGGTCGTGATCTTTCGCCGGAGCGAAGATGTGCCCCCCGTGGTGGACCAAGCCATCCAGATTGGGGCTAAGGTGGTGTGGATGCAGCTTGGCATCCTCAACGAGCCGGCCGCCGATCGAGCTCGGGCTGCCGGCCTGGAGGTCGTGATGGACTCCTGCATCAAGATTGACCACCAGCGCTTGATCGGAGGCGTCTAAGCCCGCAATGTTCTGGCAGCTGCTGCTGGCCCACTTCTTAGCCGACTTTCCGCTTCAACCCTTGTGGTTGGTGCGTTCTAAGCAATTCTTCTGGGGCCTGGCGGTGCATGGCACGGTCCACTTCCTGACTCTGCTGCTGGTGGTGGGCAGTGCCCGGGGAGCCATTTGGCCCCAGCTGCTCGCCCTGGCACTCATCCACTTCACTATCGATGTCCTGAAGTACCGCCTCGGCAGCCGGCGCCCGGGCTGGGTGACTGCTCCCTACTTCATCGATCAGGGTGTCCATTCCTTGTCGGTGCTGCTGGTAACCAGGTGGATCGAGTCGCTCTACCCCGAGCTCCCGCTGGCGATCACCCCAGCCCTGGCAATCATTGCCAGCGCCTATGTTGTGGCGACTCATGTCTGGTTCGTCACCGAGAAGACCCTGGCCCACGCCGAAACCGGCTATCGATCCGAGGTCGAGAACTCGCTTTGGCCGCGCATGCTGGCGCGGGCGGCCTTCCTGAGCGGCTTGCTTTTCTTGCTCCTCGGCCGCGCCGTTCCGCCGCTTGCCCTGGGGGCGACGGTCCGGCTGCCGTACTACAAAGACACGCACTGGCGCCGCGCCCTGATCACAGACCTCCTGGTTGCAGTCCTGACGGCGGTCTTCGTTCGGCTTGCGGCCGGCACGCTCTGACGAGCGGTCGAAGAGCCTCAGGCCCCACAGACTGAGGCAGGTCATCCCAGATGTGAACAGTCGGCAAGCCCTATCTCTGACCGCGCAATGCTGAGATTACTTCAGATCCGGCCCGGCGAGGCCCGCTCGGCTCTGTTGCTGGTTGTGCTGATGTTGATCCCGTCGGCGGGCGGGGCGATCAGCTCGCCGGGCATCGACGCCCTGTTCTTCGCTCGGGTGGGCGTCGAGTTTCTGCCCTATATGTACATGCTGCTCGGCGTGGTCACCCTGGCCACCTCACTGGTTGTTACCGGGCTGCTCGGCCGGTTCCCCAAGAAGAAGCTGTACTTCGCGATTCCTTTGATGCTTGGCTTCACCATGCTGGCGGCGCGGGTCTTAATTGCCTTCGACCTGCCCTGGGTGTACCCGGGCTTGTGGCTGGCTATGTATCTCATGTGGACCCTTCAGTACCTGGTCATCTGGGGCCTGGCCAGCATGGTTTTCGACACCCGCCAGGCCAAGCGGCTGTTCCCGTTGTTTGCCGCCGGCGGCATCCTGGGAACTGCAATCGGCGGGCTGATCACCAATCCGCTGGTCGGGTGGGCCGGCTCCGAGAATTTGCTGCTGGCCTGGGTGCTGGCTTTCTTTGCCCTTGCGCTGCTGATGCGGCCCCTGCTGGCTGAAGTCAGGGAAGCGCCACAGCGCTCCCGCTGGCAGCGGCCCTCCTTCACCCGCGACCTCCAGCGCGGTTATCAGGTCGTGCGCCGCTCCGAGCTCTTGGGCTGGATGTCGGCCGGCGCCTTCTTGCTCGGAACGCTGCTGTTTTCGGTGATATTTCCCTTCTCCAAAGCTGCGACCGCTCAATTCAAGAGCGAAGACGCCATCGCCGGGTTTCTGGGGATCTTCCAGGGAGCTACCACGATAGTCGCCTTCCTGGCCTCGCTCTTTGTGTCAAACCGGCTCTTTGCACGGGTCGGCTTCATGGGCGCCGTTTTGGGGTACCCATTGATCTATCTGGCCGGGTTCGGGATCGTTGCCCTCCAGCCGACCTTGGTCGCGCTGGCAGGCCTTCGGTTCACACAGATGGTGTGGCGCCTGGCGATGTTCGACCCTGCCTTCCAGGCCGTTCTCGGCCTCGTTCCCTCTGACTCGCGGGATGCGGTCCGAGCCTTCATTGACGGCGTTCCCCGGCAGGCCGGGGTAGTGCTGGCCGGGTTAATTCTGGCCTTCGGCAACCGCATCCTGCCGCCGACCCAACTCTATTTGCTCAGCGCGGCGATCGCGGGCGGCGGGTTGTTGGTTTTCTGGCGTGCCCGGCATGCCTATCGTGGCGCGTTGGGCCAGGCCCTGCAAGCCGGGCACCCACAAATCTTCTTCAGCACCGAGCAGCCGTTCGGAGGTTTCCAGCAGGACGCGGCGGCGATCGCTGCGGCGGTGAATGGGGTGTCCGATCCGGATCCGGCCATTCGGCGCGTCTCGGCTGAGATCTTGGGGAACCTGGACGTTCCGCAAGCCATCCCCACTCTGGTCTCCGCGCTGCAGGACCCTGACCCGCTCGTGCGGGCCGCACTGTTGCGCGCTCTGGGGCGGGCTGATGCGCAAGACGCACTGCTAGAAATCGTCGCCGCCCTTGATGACCCGGAGCCGCAGGTTCGGCTAGCGGCCGCACAGGCAGCTCGGACCCTGGCTCGCTATCGGCGGGGGCTGCTGCCCCTGATTGAACGCCTGCTGGAGGATCCAGCCCCGGAGGTTCGCAGCTGTGTGGCGGTCATTCTGCTCGCGGAAGGTCCGCATTCCGGGGCAAACCGTGCCTTGCGCGAAATGTTGGACCCCGCGGAGCCTCAGAACCGAAAATCGGTCCTTGACTCGATAGCGCGCTGGGGAACTGCGGCCGGTTTCGAGCTGGCGCTCGGCTGCATCGACGATCCTCATCCCTCGGTCCGCCGTGCGGCGGCCGGCGCGCTCGCTCACTGCGATCCGCAGCGGGCGATCCCTTTCTTGATTCAACTGCTCGGCGATGAAGACCGCTCCGTTCGAGAGGCCGTTGCCGCCCGCCTTGGGGAGCTCGGGCCTCAAGCCCTCGGTCCCGCCCTCGATGCCCTTCACGACCCTCGACTCGAGGAAGGGGCCTTGCTCGCGTTGCAGAGCCTTCCCGCCCGGCGCGAGCTGTCGAGACTCCATGCGTTCGCCCTGGACAAGGCCCGGCAAGCACAACACTACCTGGAGCTTTGGAGTGGCGTGAGTGTCATCAGCCCCCGGGGCCCAGCGGCCGAGCTCTTCTCCGATGCGCTGCTTTACAGTGCTCGGCGCGCCGCCCGCCGAGCTATTCAGTCGATCGGTTTGTTGAGCGACCCGGCTGCCGTTTCGCTCGCCCTGGAGAATCTGGACAACCGGGAGGCCGGCCAGCGGGCGAATGCGATGGAAATGCTCGACTCGTTGGATCCGCGCCCACTGGTAGGACCGTTGCTCCTGATCTGGGAAGAGGCACCCGCTCAAGCCGCGAGCGGGTCCCTCGAGAAGGGGCTGGAGCGCGGCTTGGAAGATCCCGACCCTTGGGTACGGGCTTGCGCGGCCCTGGCCGCTGGCGAACGGCGTGATCTCGAGCTGGAAGAGCAGCTGCGCAGCTGCATCGACTCCGACCCGGATCCACTCGTCCGAGAGACCGCGGCCAGGTCACTCAATGGAGGCTCACCGATGGAAACCCTGTCTACCCTCTCCACCATGGAACGAATCCTATTCCTGCGCCGGGTGCCGCTCTTCGCCGACCTGTCACCCGACGAGCTCAAGCAGGTGGCCTCCGTGGCCACTGAATACTCCTTCAGTCCGACCGAGGTACTCGCCCGGCAGGGGGAGCAGGGCGATGATATGTTCATCATCCTCGAGGGTGAAATCGAAGTGTCGGTCGACGGCAGCGCCGGCAGCCGCGAGGTCCTTGCCCGCCGCGGCCCAGGAGAGGTCGTTGGCGAGATGGCGATCATCAGCCGCGAGCCGCGCATGGCGTCCCTGATCGCTGCTAGCGACCTGCGCATTCTACGCATTGGCCAAAAGGAGTTTGAGGGGATCCTGCGCGAGCGACCGCAGACTGGGCTGGCCGTCATGCGGGTGCTCATCAAACGCCTGAAGGAAGCTCAACACACCGGGGCCGCCCCGTAGCGGCACGCCACTGCTTGCAGGAAGCTCAACACACCGGGGCCGCTTCGTAGCGGCACGCCACTGCTTGCAGGAAGCTTCAGCAGTCCGGGCCCGCATCCTATCAGACACGCCAACATGCCCGGCGGTACCAGCCTTCGCGCTACATGCCACTAACCAGCTCCGGTTGCAGGCTTGCCCCACTCTTGATGGTACCGGCCGGCTATGGTAGAGCCTTTCGGCAAGGTCTGATAATCCACATACATGTCCGTCCGCCGATTCTCCGGCCAGGGGTGGGCATGGCATGAGCTATGGACGAACTCACCCGTCCCCACCGACCGGTCCGACCGCGCAAGAACCATCCCGTTCGAACGACCCTCTTGCTCGGGCTGGCGATCGTGCCGGTGCTCTCGGCATTGACCTTTGCCGGGTTGGCCTATGCCGCTACCCACGCGGTTCGGCTGGCCCCGGTCAGCTCCGAAGTTCTCGGGCAGATCGCGGCTCAGCTTCTCCCCGCCGCTGCGACGCCCAGCCCCGTCCCAACTTCGACTGCGCTGCCAACCTTTCTGCCACCAAGCATTCCTGATTCAGGGCTGATCCCTGCCCCGCTACAAGCGCCAATCGAGAACCTAACCGCAACGTCGACCGCGACGGCTGAACTCACCGCTTCTCCGACTGCGACGACCAGCGAGAGCCCCACTCCTACCCCCTCGTTCACACCGACGATCACGTTTACCAGTACCTTGACCGCGACGTCGACCAACACCGCGTCCCGCACACCGTCACCGACTGCTACCCGCACATCGTCGCCAACCGCCACCCGAACCGCCTCGCCCACCGCCACCCGCACACCCACTCCCCCGCCCACGTCGACGCCGAGCCGTACCCCAACCCTCACGCCGACTGCGACCAACAGCTCCCCAGGGCCTTCGCCTACGTCCTCGGCGACGCTCGCCGCCTCGCCCAGCTCGACCTCGGATCCGAGCTGCAACCCGACCGGGAATTCTGGGTTCGAAAACACCCTGCTGGGCCTGATCAACCAAGAGCGCGCCGCTCAAGGCCTGCCGGCCTATGCCGCTCAGAGCCAATTGCAGGCCGCGGCCCGGCTCCATAGCACCGACATGGCCTGCAATGGCTTCTTCTCCCACACCGGTTCCGATGGCTCCACGGTTGCGATGCGGGTCAATGCTCAGGGCTACAGCTGGTCCTGGGTGGGGGAGAACATCCTGGCCACCAGCGACACTTCCGCTCAGGCGCCCCAATCCGCTTTCGACTGGTGGATGAATAGCGCGCCTCACCGGGCCAATCTGCTCAGCCCCAACTACACCGAGATTGGCCTCGGATATATCTACGAAGCCAACAGTCCTTTCGGCGGGTATTTCACGGCCGACTTCGCCAAACCCTCTAGCTAAAGCAGGGCAACCACCGCGCGGCTACAATCCATCGCCATGCGCCGGGCAATTTTTCTGAGCTCGCCAGAGACCTGGCAGCACGGTCACGGCCCGCAGCACCCGTTGAAGCCCGAGCGACTGCAGCGCACATTCGAGCTGCTCAGCGAATACGGCACCCTCGCCGCGCCCAACGTGCAGGTTATCCAGCCGCGGCTGGCCGAGGCAGATGAGTTGTCCCTATTTCACACCCAGGACTACATCCGGGTGACTCGGGCTCTCAGTTCGGGCGAGCTCGCCTTGCCGGCCGGAAGCTACGGATTCGGCCCGGGCGACAACCCGGTCTTCTCCGGGATGTACGAAACTGAAGCGTTGAAGGCTGGGAGTGCCCTGCAGGCCGCCGAACTGCTTTACAACGGCGAGTGCGATGCCGCCTTCAGCTACAGCGGTGGGCTGCACCACGCGGGGCCGGACTTCGCATCCGGTTTCTGCGTTTTCAACGACTGCGCGGTCGCGATCCAGTGGCTGGTTGACCGCGGCTTGCGGGTGGCCTACGTTGACATCGACGTCCATCACGGCGACGGGGTGCAGAACGCTTTCTACGGCACCGACCGGGTGCTGACCATCTCGCTGCACCAGGACCCGCGCACCTTGTTTCCCGGCACCGGTTTCGTCGATGAGATCGGCCGGGGCGCCGGTACCGGGTACAGCGTCAATGTTCCCCTGCCGCCACTGACCTTCGACGAGGCCTATCTGCGGGCGTTCGAGGCCATCGTGCCGCCGCTGTTGCGCCGCTTCTCTCCCGACATCGTGGCGACCCAGCTGGGCGTTGACACTCACTACACCGACCCGCTCGCAAACCTGGCCCTCACCACCCATGCCCAGCTGGCCTTGTTCCAGGCACTGGACGCGTTGTCGCCGCGCTGGCTGGCTTTTGGCGGTGGCGGCTATGCCATCGATCTGGTGCCGCGCTCGTGGGCGTTGGCGTTCGGGGTAATGTCGGAGCAGAAATTTCCTGAGAAGTTGCCCGCGGCCTATCGGCGAAAATACGGTGGGAGTCTATTACACGATGCAACCGGCCCGGACTTCACTGACGCGGTCCGATTGCGGGTCAGCGGGGCCGTTGACGAGGTGATCGCCCAAGTGAGGCAGCTGCACGCGATCTGAAGGCCGATTAGCCCTGTCCCTGAGCAAAAACCGTCGGCGATCCGCTAGGATCCCCGACGGTAGTTTCATGCCCCAGGCGCGAATCGAACGCGCAACCTTGGCCTTAGGAGTGCCCTGCTCTGTCCTTTGAGCTACTGGGGCCCGCTCGGATTATATCTCCGCGCCTGACCCCGGGGGTCGGAGCGCAGCTCACCGTGCTGCCTGATCACCGCTTCGAAATTTCGATCACATAAGGCGTGACCCGCTCTTCCCGG
This sequence comes from Anaerolineales bacterium, assembly GCA_023250385.1. Lineage (GTDB taxonomy): Bacteria > Chloroflexota > Anaerolineae > Anaerolineales > E44-bin32 > JADFRG01. The sequence goes on along the minus strand of JAHFAU010000014.1, from coordinate 3,573 downwards.
CCGGGCAGCTTGACCGGTTTGAGCTTCCTGGCCTCGACTCCCTTCAACTCCTGAAAGGTGTCCTGGCTGAACAGGATCTGCCCGCTCTGGGCGACGTCCTGCAAGCGCTTGGCCACGTTGACCACATCCCCGACGACCGTGTAGTCCATCACCTGCTCGGATCCGATGTTGCCGACGATCGCCTCGCCCGAATGCAGTCCGATTCCCAGCCCCAGGCCCTTCAGGTCGACGTCTGGATTCTCCCGCAGTTTTGCGAAGAGCCGCTGCATCTCGACCGCGGTGGCCACCGCCCGCTGGGCGTCATCCTCCCCCGCCACCGGCGCACCGTAGAACGCCATCAAACCGTCTCCCAGATACTTATCAAAGGTGCCCTTGTGGGCAAAGACCACTTTGCTGACCGCCTGAAAAATATGATTCAACGTCCGGATGACTTCCGGGCCGGTGTGCAGCTCGGTGTAGCGAACGAAGCCCCGGATGTCGACGAACAGCACGGTCACCGGCCGAGTCTCGCCGAACAGCTTAAGGTGCCGTTCCGGGTCGGTCAGGATGACATCGGCCACGTCCTCCGCGACGTAACGGTCCAGCACCTGCCGCAGCAGCGCGTTGCGCGATTCCACCTCGTCGTGCAATCGTTTGATCCGCAGCAACGAGCGCACCCGAGCCAGCAGCACGATCGAGCTGTACGGTTTGGTGATGAAGTCGTCCGCCCCGACTTCAAAGGCGTTGAGCTTCTCTTCCTCGCTGTCAAGGGCGGTGATGATAACCACCGGCACGAATCGGGTGGCGGGGGTGTTCTTCAGTCGCCGGCAGACCTCCAAACCATCCATACGCGGCATCTGGACGTCGATCAGCGCCAGATCCGGAGGGAGATTCAAGGCCAGCCGCAGCGCAGTCTCACCGTCGGCAGCGGTCATGACCTCACAGCCGGAGGTCGTCAGGTAGGCCTGAAGCAGGTCGCGGTTGAGCCAATCGTCGTCAGCTACCAGGATCCGCGGCTGGCGATCAAAAATTTCACTGAGCCTTGCCTCCCCGTAGGACAACTGCTCGGAAACCTGAGAGGATCGCTTCTCCCGCTCCATGCTTCTAACCTGCAACCCAGCCCAATTCGGCTACCACGCCAATTCCCGGGCGCGCTGCATGGTCTGACCGATTCTACCCATTCTCCTCAACAACTCTGGTAGGGGTCCTATAGTCCCACGAGCACGATGGCGGCCAGGATCGAACCGATCATGGCGCTGCCATAGCAGGCGACCGCCACGACCCGCTTGTTGGCCTTCAGCCCCAAATCGACCACTGTAAAACGGAAGCGGTGAGCCCAGTGCAATAGGGGCAGTGAGATCAGAACAAATAGGTACAGCTTGCCTAAAGGATGCGATGCCAGGTTCAGTACCCGCTCGTACTCGAACGCCTGGCCGAGCCAACTCGCAGCTCCGGTGATCACGATATGCACGGGTACAAAGAGGGCCGCGATCGTGGCTCCTCCGATAAACAGAAACCACCAGAACGGTTCGCTCGTCCTAGCCACCGCTCACCTCAACACCACGATCCAGAAGATCAACACCGAGATCACGATCCAGCCAGAGTAAGACCCCACCGCGTAGGCGATCGCCGGCAGCCGAAACTCTCCAAACCTGACGACGATGATATTCGGTAGGAAACTCATCGAGGTCAACGTGTGGTAGAGCGCCGCGGCCAGCGCCACGGCATGAAAGGCAAACATCCCAGGAGTAGCCAGGAATCGCAGGTACGCTGCGTACGGACCGGGCCCGGCAGACAGCCTCTGAAGCAGAAGCAATAACAAGACCAAGTACATGGCAATGAAGACGCTGGTCAGCTCGCGCAAGATGAAGAAGAAGTAGGCCCGCTTCTTGAGCCACCAGATTGCTGAGACCGGCCGCTGAAAAGGAGTCATCGTCCGCTCCATGGCAGCAGCACGTCCCGGAACCAATCCAGAGTGGTGGTCAGCTTGGCCTGCTGGATCGCGCCGGCCGGGTCAACATGGGCGGGGCACACCACTGAACACGTGCCGACGTAAGTGCAGGCCCAGATCCCCTCCTCGCTGGAAAGCACTTGCTGGCGCCACTTTCCTCCCTGGTCGCGCGAATCCAGGTTGTACCGGTGGGCTAGCGCAATCGCTGCCGGACCGATGAAATGCGGGTCCAAGGCGTAGACTGGGCAGGCGGAATAGCACAACATGCAATTGATGCACAGGGTGAACTGGTTATAGCGCGCCAGCTCCGCCGGCGTTTGACGGTACTCGCCCTCGCTCAATGGTTTCTCTTGATCGCGAAGGATCCAGGGCTTGACCTTGGTGAGCTTCTCCATGAAGTCATCCAACACGATCACCAGGTCGCGCTCAATGGGGAAATTGGCCAGCGGCTCAACTCGGATCGAGGCCGGATAATAATCTCGCAGGAAGGTCGCACAGCTCAACTTCGGTTCCCCGTTGATCATCATCCCGCAGCTTCCGCACACTCCCATTCGACAGGACCAGCGATATGACAAGCTGCCATCCATGTGATCCTTGATGTGGTTGATCGCGTCCAGCACGACCCAGTCCTCGTGGTACTCAACCTCGTAAGCCTGAAGGATGGGCTCCTGTTCTTGCTCGGGCCGGTATCGCTGGATTTCCAATGAAATGCGGGGCGTGGCCACTCTCATCTCCCGTAGACCCGTTCCGCAGGTGGCCTCTCGGTGATGGTCACGTCCATATACTCGATCCTCGGCGTGGCATCGGTTCGATAGGTCAGCGTGTGGCTAAGAAATTTCTGGTCGTCACGCTCGGGAAAGTCGGTCCGCTGATGTGACCCGCGGGACTCCTTCCTGGCCAAGGCGGAATAGGCGATGGCCGCGGCCACATCCAGCATGAAATCCAGCTCCAGCGCGGCGGTGAGTTCGGTGTTGAAGGTCCGGCTGCGATCGTCCAGCCTAATGTTCGCGAATCGCTCGCGCAGCCTTTCCAATCGCTCGCAGGTCTCCCGGAGCGACCCTTCGTCGCGATAAATGCCAGCGCCAGCTTCCATAGTCTTGCTCATCTCGACCCGCAAACCTGCGATCCGCTCGCTCCCATCTTGGTCGCGGAGAAACTGCTTCTCAATTCGCTGGGCCTCATCTCGCGCTTGGGCCTCCAGCGCCCGAGTGTCCAGTACAGGATGTTCCTCGGCGAACTTCGCCGCCCCCATTCCCGCCTGAGCGCCGAAGACCAGCAGCTCGGTCAGCGAATTCGAGCCCAACCGGTTGGCCCCGTTGATGCTGACACATGCGACCTCTCCGGCAGCGTATAGCCCGCCGAGCGGCGTGGCGGCGTGTAAATCCGTGTGTACGCCCCCCATCATGTAGTGGACCACTGGCCGGACCGGAATCAACTCCTTGACCGGGTCGACTCCAGCATATTTCGTCGCGAGCTCTCGTACCAGTGGGAGTTTCTTCTCGATCTTTGCGGCGCCCAAGTGGCGGATGTCCAGGTGGACGTAATCGCCATAGGGCCCTTGGATCGTCCGGCCCTTTTCGGACTCCTTCACAAAGGCCTGAGACAACTTGTCTCTCGGCCCGAGCTCCATCGCTCTCAGCCGT
>JAHFAU010000100.1 GCA_023250385.1 Anaerolineales bacterium | reverse complement strand
TGCAAGCCGGCGCAGTTCCTGCTCGAGACCTGCCAGCCGCTCCCCTACCCGGCCGATCTCTTCGGCGTCTCTACGCCGTTGTTCATCAAGCCAGGTAAAGCGCTTGTCGATCTGTTCGGTCTCCAGTTGAAACTCCAGGGAGGGCTGCTTGGGAATTTTCGCTGAGCTGCGGGAGTGCGGCGAGTATAGCACAGCGGTCGCGACCCCTTCTTCCTGTGCTACGGGTGAAGATTGGCAAATGCTCGAACCGCTGGCGCCACCCATGGCAGGCCGAGCTGAGGGAATCCCCCGAGCAGCAGACAAAGCAGAATTCCCCCAATAAGGATCCAACGATTCGTGCGGTTTTCAGAGTGAGGTGCTCCGTCCCAGTCAGGCGAGAAGAGCAGCGCAGCCCATCGGCCAACGGCCAGAGAAATGAGCAACATGGAACCGAGGATGATCGCGACGCCCGCACTGGACGCTAGGGGTGCGTTGCGCAGTAACGCCCAGCGGATGGGAAATCCTCCTGTCATCGGGAATCCTGCCAGCCCGAGCGCTCCGAGCAAACTGAGGCTCGCCGCTAATGGATTGACCCGGCCCGCACCCATTAACTTCCGGTCGGCCGCAGTTTGCAACATCATTGCTGCTCCAAGTCCCCAGGCCGCCACACTCACGACCCGCACCCCGACCTGGAAGAGCACAATCTGCAGTCCGCCAGGCTGGTTTGATCCGATCGCAAACAGCGTGACTCCGAAATCAGCGATCAGGGCGTAGGCAACCATCTTTGAATAGTCGGATTGCGCGGCCGAAGCCAATGACCCCAGCCCGGCCATCAATAAGCCCATCGTCAGGGCGGCTGTGGTCACTTGCGGTTCCGTGCGGAGCCACTCGAGACTGTCCAGGAAGCGAAGCAGGAAGAATAGCCCGGCACTTTGCAAGATTACGGCGATGAAGGCGAGTGAGAAGGGGTTGACGGTCTCAGCCGCTCGGCCCAGCCAGAAGTGGAATGGGGGAACAAACATGAGGATTGAGAATCCCAGCCCGAGCAAAGTTATGACCTTAGTGGCCAGCTCGGGAGTCACGCTTGTGACACCAACGTTGTCGAGCAGCCAGCCGGTAAAGAGGATGGCGATCATGGCCAGGGTGTAAAGCACTAACAGCTGGAGCGATCCCGGATCGGGTCTGAGGCCCGGCGGATTGAGCACCAGGATCGCAGCCATCGCGGCAAGCTCCAGGAAGATGGCCGCGTACAGGAATGGCTCGATGGCCAGCGACCCTCCCAGCAGCCCCAGGGTGAGCAGACCGACCGGCGCGAACGAACGGCCTGGGCTTGCAAACATCCCCGCCCCGAAAAACAGGGCCCCGGTCAGGTAGAGGAATGCTACCGGCGCCCGGTTGCGATCGGAAAGCGCGATCAATCGCCCGAGGATGCGCCAGCCTCCCTCGAGCTCGAATGACAGTCCGAGCAGCGTGCGAGGGGTGTCGATCGGAGCGGTGAGGACAAAGACTCCGATCAACAGGCTGCCGGTGGTTGCCAGCGCAAGGGGTGCCCAGCGTCTGCGCCGAAGCATCAGACTTCCGGCGGAGAGAACCGCAGTAAGACCAAAGATGAACGCCGGAGCACTCATGGTGTGCTGCCCGCATCCTCGGCGACTCCGCTGACCAAGCCGAGGTAACTGACCACCAGGGCTAGACCGATGTGAATGCTGGCGATCAATGCCAGCACCGCCAGCGAGGGTTCGATCAGGCTATACACAACCTCAAATCCAGAGAGCAGGGTCATGAGACCCAGACAGACCCGGAAGGCGGAACCGGATAGACCCAATTGAAGCAGGCCCATCGTCAAGAGCACAGTTGAGCCCAGGATCGCTTCTTGGCGGATATCAGGAACTTCGAACCAGTTCCGCTGGCCGAGACTGAATGCGGCAACCAGGCCCAAGCCAGAGGCGAACGAACGAAATAGCGTGCCAAACTCACGACCAACCGTCTGAGGGGTCGATCGTTCCTGCTTCGACTCCGAAACTGCCAGGATCCCGCAAGCGATCATCCCGGCTACCAGTTTGACCGCGGCTACTTGGAGTGGGAGCGAGAGACCGGTCAACCAGGAGACCGCCGCGTATTGGACTGCAAGGAGACCGATTCGGGCGACCCGACCCGTGAGCACCGTGAGCGACAATGCGGTCACTGACACAACGAGAACGGTCATCCGGGGCTGCCTCGAATCGCGACCACGATGGCCAGCAAGGCAAGAAACATCCACAGCACAGCGCTCTGACCCTCGAGCAGCTCTGTCCCGGATCGAATCCAGCGGGCGAGCACGGCCCATATTCGCCCCAGTTCGGAGCCAATTCCAATTCCCGTGACAGATAGGATTCCCCCCCGATCAGGGCGAAGCCGCAGGAAGACCCGCCGCACCACCTGGGTCCCCCCCGCACCCAATCCGAGGCCGAGCCCACCGAGCAAGAGCCCATTCAAGTTCGGATGGGATAGGACGAGAACGGCGACTGCAGATAGTCCCAAAGCAGAAGCTTCGACCCATCGACGTCGCCCCACCAGCATCGCACAACCTGCCAGCTGGGCAGCTACCGCAGCCGCGGCCAGTGTGCGCCAGACTTGCCCCGTTGAGGTGCCGGTGATCAAGAGGCCCGCCGCGGCCAGGGCCGGGTAAATCGACTCGCTTGGCGTTGGGCGGCTTGCCATCCGGGCGAGCCACCAGAGCAACCCCAATCCGGCTGGCAGCGCGAGCCCGGTTGGATCGCTAAGCAACTGCCCGCCGGCTGCCAGAGCCACGATCGGATTCAGGAGGGCGAAGCCGTTGATTTGGTTGGCTTCGCGGTCCCCGAGAGTCGAGCATCGAAGCAAGATGGCAACCCCGGCCAACCCCGCTGGGAGCCCATGGAAGGTGTCCGGCGGATACGCCTCGAAAGCGACAAGGAGCAGGGCCGCACCAACATGAGGCAACCCCCGCCGGATCAGTAGACTTGGTTCGGCTCCCCGGTTGAGCTCGAGGCTGGCCTCACACGCGCTCAGGAGGGTCCAGCTCAGGGCCACGCTGAGCGGATTTGATCCCAGACCAGCCGCGAGCCCCAGACCCCAGCCAGCCAGCTCGAGCGGTTCGATCCTGGCTCCCCGGCGGAGACACTCCGCGAGAAATAGCGAGCAGGCCAGCAACAGGAAAGGGCGCGATCCCTGGTCCAGCTTGAACTCGAATCCTGGCCCGAAAAGCTCGGCCGGGCGCCAAATCGACAGGGTGGAAGCGGTCGGGCCGGCAAATAGAACTGCCACCAGGGCAGCCCCCACTGCGCCCATTGGGAGCAGCCGCGCAACCCCGACCGCCCGCCGGTGAAGCAGCCAATGCAAAACCGATCCGAGCAACAGGAGCAGGCTGGAAGTGAGTGCCATTTAAGACGGGCTGGGTGGCCAAGAAGAATACCATGCAGAAGATTTGCAGAGCCTGCATGCTATACTTGTCCGCCTGAACGCCGAAATGCGAGCAGAAGTTACCCACGTATTCCTCAAACCGAAGCATGGAGTCCCGGTAATTCCAGTTGAGCAGTGCACCGCGGTCGCAGAGCAAGGGCTGGTAGGAGATGTTTCCTTTGGTCGGGCGGCCCGTCAGGTGCTCCTGATTGATCGTGAAACGCTGAAGGAATTCGATCTGGCGCCTGGAGATGTCCGGGAGAACCTCACGGTGTCCGGCGTTTCACTCTCCGGAGCCTGCCGTCTGAGCGTCGGTGAGGTCATACTCCAAATCACCGGCGACTGCGCGCCATGCTCCACCATGGACGAGCTGCAGCCTGGCCTGCAAGAACGAATCCGCGGCCGGCGAGGCGTACTGGCTCGAGTCGTCCGGGGCGGTCAGATCCACATCGGGGATCAGGTCTCAATTGAATCCGACTCGGGGTAGCGGGCTCCGGGTAGAGCCGTTGGTCTGACCAGCGGACACTGATTAGTTTTCGGAGGCGCTAAGCTGGAAGACTGGACCGGTCGGGTTCTCTCCAAAGTTCGGATCGAAAAGAAGATCGGCCGTGGCGGCATGGCCGATGTCTATGTCGGCCGGCACACCACCCTGAACCGGCCGATGGCCGTCAAGATTCTGCACGAGCACATGACGGTCAATCCCGAACTTCGGCGGCGCTTCCGCGACGAAGCTCAGGCCGTCGCCGCCCTGCGCCATCCCAACATCGTTCAGGTCATTGATTTTGACGTCGTCGATGACCGGCCGTACATCGTCATGGAACTCCTGGAGGGAATGTCCTTCGCCGAGTATTTGCGCGGCCTGCACGGGATGGGGCATAGCCTCCCGCTCGATACGATCGTGCGGGTGGCTGGGCAAGTATCCAGCGCCCTGGACTACGCTCACAAGCGAGGCATAGTTCATCGCGACGTCAAGCCGGCCAACATTATCCTACGGGCTGGCTCCGTCCCGATCGATGCTCAGCTCCCGCTGGGGCCTGATGTCGAACCGGTGCTGACCGACTTCGGGGTTGCCCGGATCGCCAGCTCGACGACCCCTACCGCCTCAGGAACGATCCTTGGCACTCCTGCCTATATGAGCCCAGAGCAGGTGCGGGGCGAGGCAGTGGACAACCGTTCGGACATCTACTCGCTCGGAATCATCCTCTATGAGGTGCTGGCCGGCAGACTGCCCTTCGACCCAGAAAGCGATACGCCGGCCTCGATCCTGTACAAGCATGTCCACGAGAATCCACCTCAGCTTCCGAATATCAGTCCCGCCATTCAGGCGGTCCTCAAGAAGTCACTCGTGAAGGACAGAGAGCAGCGATATCAACGGGCAGGCCAACTAGCGACTGACTTGCAAGCCGCGGTCAAGGCAATTCCGTCGGCAGCGGCTACTGAAGCGCTGGCAACCCAGCTAAGCCAGCCGAGCCCGCCTGCCGCGCCGGCCATCCCTCGGAAGCGCTCTGGCCTTCCAACGATCGCGATCCTTGGGGCGCTGAGCTTGGCTGCCGTGGTTCTCATTGGAGGCGCGCTGCTCGGGAATCGGCTGCTGGGGGGCGGATCAGAGCCAGAGTCGACCGCACCGGTCAGGGGAGCATCGGTGTTGCCACCGGCGCAGAACACCCAGCCTGCGACCTCTGAGCTCGGCGGCGCACCTACCGCGACCGAACTCCCCGCTGCTCCAGTTCCGTCCGGGTATGCCATCGTCACGGACAGCACCCTTGAATTGCGGTTGCCTCAGGTCGAGCCGCCGCCAGATGGGGTCAAGTACCACGCCTGGCTGCTCGGCGCGGAGGGAACCCCGCCCCTACACCTCAATCTGGGCGGTACCGTCGAGCCGCTTGCCGGCGAACTGCTGGTGAGGTTCACTCACCCTGAAGGAGCCAACCTGCTTGCCGAATATGGGACTCTTGTTATAAGTCTGGAGACCGAAGGCAGCGTGCTTGCCGAGCCCACCTCGATCGTCTATAGCGGCACGTTCTCGCCAGAAATCGGAGGTTTCTTGCGGCTGGCGGGCGAGGTCCGCACCGATCGGCGGGTGCCAACGGACCTTGTTGACCTCTTTTCCCGGCAGGCCGGGATCTTTCTCCAACATGCTAGCCTGGCCCTTGGCGCGATGGGCTCGGACAACCTCCCCGACACCAAGACCCATGGCGAGCATAGCCTCAACATTGTTGAGGGGGAAAAGGGAGAGTTCTACGACGATTGGAACAACAACGGGAAGGCGGACAATCCCGGCGATGACGTTGGGTTGCTCCCGTACGTCCGGCTGCTAGAGGCCGCCGGAGTCGGCACGGCAATTTCAGAAGAACAGCGTGGCGGAAGTGGTGAGCAGGGGCGGGCGCTTGCCGCTCAGGCGGCAGAGATCGCCAACCGGCTGCTCGAGTTGCGCCAGACCTTGAGTCAAATCGTTCAAGTGGACACCTCCGCCGATATCCACTCCCTTGGCCTGGACACAGAGCTGGCCACCGCCCTCAGCGTGAAAGACCTGATTGACGAGGCCGCAGCCAAGGCATCCGAACTGCAGCTGGTTTTCGCCATCGAGCTCTTCCCCGCGCCGTAATCGCAAGCCGGCCCACCTTTCTATTTACAATTCGCATCTAGCGGGTCTAGAATCGTTCTCGCCTGGACAAGGCAAGCCCGAAATGTCACGACGGACTGCACTCTTGATAGTGACAACTTCTACCACCGGCGACACGTTCGCTCAGCTCCCCTCGCCGGAAGTTGACCTGGCCGCCCTCTCAGCCGCGCTTGGCGATCCCAAGGTGGGCGGTTTCGAAGTAACTCAGCTAGTCGACAAAGACCTCCAGACTCTGCGTGAGGCAATTGTCCGCCTCTATCGGGCAGCCGGCCCGCAAGACGTGGCGCTGCTCTACTACGCGGGGTATGCCCTTCAGGATCAGTTTGGCGAGATCTACCTGACGGCCCGGGACTCGCAAATTGACGTGCTGGAAGCCACAGCGGTGCAAGCTGCCTTCCTGCGCGACCAGCTTGATAAATCTCGCTCTGAGCAGAAGGTCGTGCTGTTGGACTGTCCAATGATTGCCACGTTTGACGGGGCCCGGCAGCTGTTGGGCAGCAGTTCTGGGATCTTGGAATCGATTGAGGGGAGCCATCGAGGCAGATTCTTGATTTGCTCGACCGACCAGATCGGAGCCGCGCTGGAGGGCCGCCAGCTGTCCGGCGAGCCGAGTCGAAACGCATTGAGCCAGCTGGTTCAGCAGGGGCTTACGACCGGGGACGCAGATCTCAACCTCGATGGACAGGTCACGGCCGAGGAACTCTACGGATACATCTACGAGCGCTCGGCGTCCAGAGAGCCCGCTTCCCGGGCCATGCCTCGCCGGTCCAGCAGTCCAGACCTCGGAGAAATCCTCGTCGCGAGGAATCCGGTGTGGCGGCCGGTTGATCTTCCGGCGGAGCTGAGCGAGGCGCTTCACAGTCCGCTGGCCTGGATGCGCCAGGGTGCAGTCCCCGAACTAGAACGCCTGCTGGCCGGCCAAAACAAGAAACTGTCCCTGGCGGCCCGCCAGGCATTGGCCACTCTCACGACCGATCAAGCCCCGGAGATCGCCAGATCGGCAACCGCGATCCTTCAATCCC
>JAHFAU010000183.1 GCA_023250385.1 Anaerolineales bacterium | reverse complement strand
CTTCGTTCTCCCGGTCCTCGTCGTCGACGGCCACAATCAGCCGCCCCGCGCGGATCTCCTCTATCGCCTCCGGCACCGTAGCGAAGGACATGCTATTTCGAATCTAGCTAGCTAGTTTCTGTCGCAAAACCCGCAAAAATGTCTAGTTCACGGGGCAACGGCAGGGTGGTGATGGCTTGAAGATAGTATCCATAGCTATATAAATCCGTGACGCCGAGGGGGGCCATGGGTTGGAGCGGTCGTTGGCCCTGACTGGAAACACAACTCCGCGCTCGTCCCGACTACAGAGGCAGAGCGCAAAGGGGATTCAGGCGGCTCGGGAGGGGCGGGCCGAGCGTTTCCGCAGCAACTTGGCCAGGCGCATCAGGTTGTTGGTCAGCACGGCGGCCCCCACGAAGACCTCAAACCGTTGCCGGCCCGAAGCCAGGCAGCGCTTCATGCCCCGACCGCGAAACAGCACCGAAATACTGCCCTCGATGCCCGCGCGGAACCGCTGGCCCTTCCGAAACGCCGGGCTCTTCTCGAATTGTTTTCGCTCCGGGGTCTTGGTCCCGCCCCGCTGGGGGATGCAGACCAGGGCCACCGCGGCTTGCTCGCCCCGCTTCACATTCTCTGGGCTGTAGAAGCCTCGATCGCCCCCATAGAGTTGCGGCGGGTGACCGAAGGTTTCCTGGTGTTGCTCCAGCGAAACCTGGACCTGATCCTCATCGGAGGGATTCCCGTCCAGCACCCGGTAGTCGCTAATCAAGCCCTGGGCGCTCTCGGCCAGGAACACCTTGTGGCCAAACTCCACCGGTTTCTGCGCCTTGCCCCGCTTGATCAGATCGGTGTGGGGTTCGAACAGGGAGTAGAGCTTCTGCTGGCTGGGCACCTGCTCACCCTCGAGCACGCGGCGGCGGGTCTGATCCACCACGCGGTCGGTCAGGTCACAGAAGTGCCGGATCTGCAGTCGCAACGAATCGAGGACCAAGCTATCGATCAGATCGGTCCCGTCGATTTCCTCGGTCTGGGAGAGCACTTGGCGCGCGTTGGCCACGACCTGCTCGGTCACCCGGAGCAGTTGGCGGTACTTGGGCACTTGCTGGTCCTGCCGCTGCTGGGGGGTCAAACGTTGGAGCTCTTGCATGCGGCGGCGGGCGCAGCGGGTCCGATTGGTAAACCCGGTAATCCCGTTGGGAAGCCTCTGGTGGAGATCTTCCACCAGCCGGGTGAGGACCCGTACCCCGTCCCAGAGCAGGGTGGCCTCGGTGGGGTAACGGACATTGGTTTCCACGACCGTGGTATCGACGCGGAGCTTGCTGCCGTCCTCGATCCCCAGGGCGACCGCCGCCTGCACCACCGCGCGGTTGAGGAGCTCGAGGGTCTGGGGCGTCAGGCGGTGGAAGGCCCGGTTAAAGGCATCGTGCTGGGGCACGGGGTGGCTATCAAAGTGGGTGAAGCGGCGCAAGGTGTAGCCATCGGCGATGCGTTCGCGCAGTTCGCGATAATCCCAGTTCTTGACCCGCATGAGAAGCAAAGAGCGGAGGGTCTGGTCGGCGTCCATCCCGTTGCGTCCGGTGTGGGGTTTCTTCAGGCCGCGCTGGAGATCCTGGCGCACCCTGGCCACGGTCTCGGCGTGCTGGTCCAGGAAGTCGGAGATGGCCTGCAGGGTGGGATCGAGGCGGAGGCCCTGGTGGAGGAACTCCAGGTCGGCGAAGCTGATTTGGGGGTTGGGGTCTCGCATGTTTTTGATATCCGATAGCATTATAATGCTATCGGAAGGCAATGTCCAGCGAAATCCGGTATAATCGCCTCGTCCCGCACCGGAGCCGGAGGTGGGCTCGGGCAGAGGTGGGGAACCGCCGCCCCGTTCTTTCGCCTATGAACCTACGAGCGCGCGCGCTGGAAACCAGAATTGAGAAGCTCAAGCAGCAGATCACGGCGCTGGGCGATTTGCGCCCCGGCAGTCTCACCCCGCAATACAACGTCTGCGGCAAACCCGCTTGTCGCTGCAAGGCCACTCCCCCCCTCAAGCATGGCCCCTACTACCAGTTGAGCTTCACCTGGAAGGGAAACAGCCAGACGCAGTTTGTACGGCGGCAGGATCTGCCCGCCGTCCGGAAACAGCTACGCAACTACCGGCGACTGCGGCAACTGCTGGACCGCTGGATGGTGCTGGCGATGGAACTTTCGCGTCTCCGGCTGCAGCCGGAGGCCCAGCGGGGTCGAAAAACACGGCCGAAACCGCGAGTTTTTCCGAAAACATGAAGGTTGGGGTGCGATCTTCGACAGCGGCGAAGCCGCATAAGCCCCGCCGTCACAAGGACTTGCGGGTTTTGCGACAGAAACTAGCTAGTTCACCCTACTCTCAGCCTAGCACCCGCCCATGCCCCCGTGCAACAACTTAACCCGACTCACGGCCGCGATTCTGCTGTCCTGGTCTTAGAGGGGTTCCTATGACGCACCGCCACCTCCTGCTCACCGTCACCGCCGCGGGGCTGGCCCCAACTGGCCGGTC
>JAHFAU010000013.1 GCA_023250385.1 Anaerolineales bacterium | reverse complement strand
GCAAGCAATACGCCGACAATCACCTACACGCCAAGCCCAGGGCCGTCGCCGACTTCCAGCATCACACCGACACCCAGCATCACACCGACGCCTACTGACACTGACACGCCTGAGCCCTCGCCGACGGCCACCCGGACGCCCACCAACACCTATACCCCCATTCCGGGGCTCTCGCCAACGGCCACCAAGACGCCGACCCCGACTAAGACCCCGACCAAGACCCCAACGCCAACCAGGACTCCAACTCGCACGCCGACCCCCAGCCCGTTCCCATCCATGATGCCCTCCGAAACCCCCACGTCAATGGCCATGACTCCGATAGTCGACCTGTGCGCCAACATCTCGATCAATATCGATTGGATCGGCGGGCAGGAAATGTGGGTCGGGATTTGGAACGGCAACTCGTCCAGCGTCGAGATCACCGGGGTCTATTTGAATTGGCCCTTGGGTAATGGTTCTTGGAGCAGGCTCGAATTGGTGCCCCCTGAAGTTATCTGGGGGGATGGAGCGTTTCCACCCCCCGCGGGAGTCACGAACTTCAAGGGCGACCACAGCATACCTGGAGGTGGCTCCAAGCCGCTTGTCTTCTTTTTCGTCAGCAACGCCGAACCCTCTGGATACTATCTAGCAATCGGGTTCAACAACGTCTGCAGCAAGGAGACCGGTCTTGGTCTTTAGAGAACTTGGATCCTGCCGGACGATTTCGATGATCCTCTCCTGCTGCTTGCTGAAACCCATCCCCTTTTTCTTTCCATCCCTGCCCAGGATGGATCTGTTTGTGAAATCCAGCACTAACGTAGGGATTCCGTGCGTTGAGCGTGCAATCACCGACCAGCAGGAACTCCCGAAGCGGCGTACTCTTATGCACGGAAGGGTTGAATCTCTTCTTCTCCTCCTTACAAGAGAGCCGGGGTCGGCGTCCTCGGCTCTCTCGATTCTGGCTAAGGTCCCCCCTCTCAGCTGAAAAAAGAGCGGCCTGTCCAGCTATGGGCAGGCCGCTGATTTCCTCACTAAACTGAGCTGGTTAGCGCCTGCTGGCCTTGGGCTTCGCTCCCCGCGCAGATTTCAGCCAGCCTTCGACTTCCCTGGCAGCGACATCGCGTGCCCCCAGTCCAAAGGCGAGCGCAGCCGCCACCGCGATCGTACCCAGCAGGATTCCAAAAGCCAGGTTGACGATATCTTCGGCGATCCCGGTCTGGCGCAACGCCAGCGCACCGGTGAACACGATAATCGCCACCCGGGCCACCGGCGCCAGCAGATGGGCCTGCGAACCGCCCGCACCGCGGATCACCCGCTCGGCGATCCGGGCGAAGTACAGTCCCAGGCCAAAGATCACCACTCCGGCCACCAGTCCACCAGCCGCGGCCAAGAACTGCGTGATCAAGTCGGCGATGAAAGTAAAGCCAAGCAGATCGGCTGCTTCGATCACCGCAAACAACATGATCGCCAGGGTCGCCAGGTATCCAACAACCTGGGAGGGGGTTTGCCCGTCTCGACTCACTTCCCCTCCCAGCCCAATCCAGCCCAGCACGTTATCAAACCCCACCCCGGCAAGCACGTTGGTGACGAACCCGCCTACCCATTTCGCCACGAAGTACGCCACCCCAATCAGCAACATCGCAGCAAAGATCGCGGGTATGGCGGTCAGGATGGTGGTCAGGATTTCGGAGGCCGGTCCAGAAATCGCTTCGATCTGCAGTGCATCCAGCGCAGCGATCACAACCGGAATCAGAATCAGAACGTACACAACGACCCCGACGACCGAAGAAAGTTTCTGATCGCCAAGCGCCTGGCTGATCCCGGTCCGCTCTCCCAATCGGTCGAGGCCGGCCCCCGCCAGCAGATTGGTGGCAATCTGGCGCACGACTCGCGCCGCGATCCACCCCAAGAGCAGGATCACCGCCGCACCCAGGATGCTTGGCAAGACCCCAAGGATTTCATTGACGACGCCTTCGACCGGTGCAGTCAACCCCTCCACCTGCAGCGCCCCGAGGACGGCAGGTAAGAAGAGCAGGAAGACCAGCCAGTAGGCTACGTTCCCCAGCATGCCGCTCACGGAGGCCTGGCCGGACGTGTCGACCTCGGCCTGCTTGGTCAGCCAGTCGTCCAACCTGACCGCTTTGAGTCCCCGTGTGATGACAAACCGCACGACGGTCGCCACGATCCAGGCCACCAATAAGAGGGCAGCCGCGGACAGGAGCAAAGGCAAGAATCCAAGGATTTCCTCAAGCACGGCGCTGAGTGGCGCGGCAGCCGCACCGAGCTGGAGCACTTGCAGGATCGCCACCAAGATGAAGAGCAGGATCAAGTAATAGACGATCCGTGAGGTCCAGGAGGCGACTCGGATGGCGGAGGTCTTCTCGGTCGCACCGAACAGGTTTGCGAGCCTTCGATCGACCCCCGTTCGGGTCAAGGCGGCCCGGGTCAGGGCACGTCCGAGCAGGGCCACCAACCAGCCCCCGATCAAAACCCCCAAGGCGATCAGGATGTTGGGAAGCGAGTCTCCCAAGGTAGCCAGCATGTCCTGAAAGAACTCCGAAATCCCTTCCATATGGACCTCCTCCTCAGTTTAGGCGGTTTGGCCGATGCCGCCCTTTACAACCCCGCTGGATTGCAAAAGTGTCAGCAACCCTCCCTGTATAATCCGACGCCATGGCGGCCCCCGCCGAAAGGCAAATCGCCCGAAGCGCCAGCACGGTGATGGCGGGTTTCGTGTTGTCCAGCCTCTTTGGCTTGGCAAACCGGATGCTCTACACCCGTGCCTTCGGCAGCGGTCAACAACTCGACGCCTTCTTCGCCGCCAACCGACTGCCCGATATTCTCTTCAATCTGATGGCCGGCGGAGCACTGGCCTCGGCCTTTCTACCTTCTTTCGCGGCGCTGCTCGCGCAGGGCGATCGAACCCGCGCCTGGCAGATGGCCTCCGCGATCGGAAATCTGCTGATCCTGGCCTTGGGCCCGGCAGCGGGGCTGTTGGCATTGGCCGCGCCTTGGGTCGTGAAGCACATCCTGGCGCCGGGTTTCAGCGATCCCCAGCAAATCCAGCTCACAGTGAGCCTGCTGCGGGTGCAGTTGGTCGCTCCAATCATCTTTGGGATCAGTGGATTGCTGATGGCGATCCTCAACGCTCAACAACACTTCCGGCTTCCGGCCTTGGCTCCCTCCTTTCACTGGCTCGGATGGATTCTGGGAACCCTGCTCCTGGTTCCGCGAATCGGGATTAGCGGGTTGGCCTGGGGAGTGCTGCTTGGCGCGACCCTTCACCTGGCGATTCAACTGCCCGGCCTTCGGGGAATGCGGCCGCGGTACGTTCCGACCTTAGGCTTGAAGGATCCTTCCGTCCGCCAGGTGGGCCGCTTGATGGTGCCCCGGCTGTTTGGTGTGGCGGTCGTTCAGCTCAATTTCCTCGTAAATCTGATCCTGGCCTCGGGTATGCCGGCGGGCAGTCTCACCGGAATCACGCTCGGCATTGCGATCATGTTGATGCCGCAGGTCGTGATCGCACAGGCCGTTGCGATTGCGGCGCTGCCGACCTTTTCGAGACAGGCCGCAACGGGGAAACTGGCCGAGCTACGCCGGTCGCTCGCCAGCACGCTGCGAGGGGTGATCTTCCTCTCCTTGCCGGCCAGCCTCGGCCTGATTCTGCTGCGGGTTCCGCTGGTGACTGTGCTTTTCCAGCGCGGGGAGTTCGACTCCAATTCGACCGGGCTAGTGGCCTGGGCGTTGCTCTGGTATTCGACCGGCCTGGTGGGTCACTCCTTGGTGGAGATCGTTTCGCGGGCGTTCTATGCGCTGAAGGACACCCGCACTCCGGTGACTGTTGGAGCGGCAGCAATGGCGTTGAACGTTGTCCTCAGCATTGGGCTCTCGCGGCTCTTCCTTCGGCTCGGCTGGCCTCCCCATGGAGGCCTGGCGCTCGCCAACTCGATCGCGACGGGTCTGGAAGCCATCGCCCTGGTCTGGCTGGCCCGCCGACGGCTGGCGGGGATCGAGATCGCCCGGATTCGCCCGGGCATCGCCGCCAGCCTGCTCGCTACCGCGGCAATGGGCCTCGGGCTCGTACTCTGGTTGGTTGCGACTGAGGGAAGACCAGCCGGGTTGATCGCTCTAGGTGGGGTGGGGTTGGGAGCGGCGGTCTACTGGTTGGCTTCGCTTGGCTTGGGATCGCCGGAGGCTCGCCAGCTTCCCCGACTGATTCTCGCCAGGCGCTCCTAGGCGAGGACCCAGAACTGCCCGGAGGTCGGAGCTATTCAGCTTCGAGCTCGAGATCCGACTCGGAGTAACCCCCGCTGTCATCCGGCACCAGCTGGCGCAGCTTCAACTCCGCCTGTTCGAGCAGCTGGCTGCAGTGGGCCGCCAGCGACTGCCCGCGTTCGAAGAGTGCCAGGCTTTCTTCCAGCGGCTGCTCGCCGCTCTCCAGCTGTCCAACCAGCGCGGCCAATTCCTCGAAGGCCTCCTCGAAACGCATCTGGTCAACCGGTTTCTTCTTTGCCATGGCTGTGAAAATCCCGTAGCCCGAACTGCCGCGTCTCTAGCTGGATTCTTGTTCCGAGCAACTCCGGGACGGACGCCCGATCGGTCAGATCTCCACCCGGGCCCCGAAGCTGCCGTCGCTCACCCGGACCCCGAGCGGGTCCCCGGCTTTCACCTGAGCCATCGAGCGCACGACCTGCCCGTCGGCCAACCGGCGAACGACGGCGTAGCCCCGCGCCAACACGGTCTCAGGCCCGACCGCGGTCAGGGTCTGGACCAGACCCCGCAGGCCAGCCTGGCGCAGGGCCAACTCGTGGCGCACGGCGGCCACTACCCGGCGGGCCAGATCGTCGCTGCGTTGGCGAGCGTTCGCGATCCGCGCCTGGGGCGATGCAAGCGCCAAAGCCGCCCGCTGTTTGGCAACCTGTGAGTGACGCTCATCGCGTTGTCGCCGCCAAGCCCGCGCCAGTCGCTGGCGGTGCTCCCTGAGCTCTCCTGCCAACTCGGCTCGGTCGGGTGTGGCAATTTCGGCGGCCGCCGAGGGAGTTGGCGCCTGGCGATCAGCGGCGAAATCGGCCAGGTGCACATCGGTTTCGTGCCCGATCCCGGTCACGACCGGGGCGGTTGAGTTGACCACTGCTCGCACCACTTCTTCGGTGTTGAAGGCCCATAGGTCTTCCATCGAGCCACCGCCCCGCACGAGCAGGATCACATCCGGATTGCCGTATTGGTTTACCGCCCGCAGCGCCTCCACGATCGCGGCCGGCGCGGCTTCCCCCTGCACCGGCGTCGGAGAGAGGATCAGCTCTGCCAAGGGATACCGGCGGCCCAGCACATTGACCACGTCACGCAGCGCCGCTCCGGTCGGGGAGCTGACCACTCCGATCCGCCTGGGCCACTTCGGCAGGTCCCGCTTGCGGTCCGGATCGAAGAGGCCCTCGGCCTCCAGGACGGCCTTCAGCCGCAGGAACTCCTGATAGAGAGCCCCCTCGCCGGCAAATGCGATCTGGTCGGCATAGAGCTGATACTGCCCGCCAGCCTCGTACACGCTCAAATGCCCGTGCGCCTCAACGGCTTCGCCGTCTCGCGGCAGGCGAGGAAGCCGGGCAACCTCCGGCCGCCACATGACACACCGTACTGCAGCCTCCGAATCCCGTACACTGAAGTACAGGTGGCCGGAGGCAGGATGCGAGAGATTCGCGACCTCTCCCGCCAGCCACAAATCGCTCAGCCGATAGTCGCTCTCGAGAACTTGGCGCACGTGGCGATTGAGCTGGCTGGGCGACCAGACCGTCGTTGGCAATCCGAAGAGCGAAAGCACACCCATCGCGCGAAGCATACCCCCCGCCCGGAGGGGTGTCAATTCAACGGCTGCTAAGGAGGTGTGGCAGGGATATTGCGTCGAGGTTACTGATGCCCATTCCGGGCGGCCAAGCGTTTCCCTGCCTCGATTTCGCAAGTCTGATCGGGTATTTCCACGCCCGTTATAATGCGCGGGCGTGGGCCGCAACTAGTCGATGAGCGAAACGCTGGAAGTTCAGGTCGGCAATGCTCTCAAGCAGCAGGGTTGGACCCTGGCCTTGGGTGAGTCCTGCACCGGAGGCCTGGTGGCGCACCGGATTACCGAAGTCGCCGGGTCATCGGAGTACTTCTTGGGCGGAGTGGTGGCCTACTCGAATCCGGTGAAGCACGGTCTGCTGCAGGTCCCGGCGGCGACCCTTGAACGCCATGGCGCGGTGAGCGAGGAAACCGCCCTCGAGATGGCTCGCGGGGCGCGGGTGGTCTTGGGCGCAGACGTGGGACTATCGGTGACCGGGATTGCGGGGCCCGGCGGAGGAACGATCGAGAAGCCGGTAGGGCTGACCGTGCTCGCGGTCAGCACTCCGGCGGGGGACTGGATCGAACGACATGTGTGGAGCGGAGATCGACAAGCCAACAAGCAGGCTTCCGCCGAGGCTGCCCTCCGGCTGCTGCTGCGCGCACTTGGCAAGGAACCCTGACCGGTTTGGTCCTCTGGCCCGACAATCTCGGCCCAAGTCACAGATCGAAGAAAGCCGATCTTGCGGGCAATGAAAGCGGGCGGGGAGTTCCCCGCCCGTTGCTGATCTCAATTCACCCCGGTTAGCTTAAGTAGTCTCGCAGCTGCCGACTGCGGCGGGGATGCCGCAGGCGGCGGAGCGCCTTCCCTTCGATCTGGCGGATTCGCTCGCGGGTCAGCCCAAACTTTTGGCCGACCTCTTCCAAGGTGTACGACCGCCCATTATGCAGCCCAAAGCGCAGCCTCAGAATGCGGGCTTCCCGCGGGCTGAGGGTGGTGAGCACCTCTTCGATCTTGTCCCGCAGCAGATTCGCGTAGGCGCTCTGGGTTGGGGTCGGAGTGGTGTCATCCTCGACGAACGAGCCTAGTTCCGAGTCCTCATCCTCGCCCACCGGGGTCTCTAAGGAGAGCGGCCGCCAGGAGACCCGCATCATCCATTGGACTTTGCGCGGATCCATGTCCATTTCTTCGGCAATCTCTTCAGGGGTGGGTTTTCGACCGAGGGACTGCTCCAGGGTCCGGGCCACCTTATAGAGACGGCGAATCCGATCCGACATATGGACCGGCACTCGAATGGTACGCCCCTGGTCGGCGATCGAGCGGGTGATGGTCTGGCGGATCCACCAGGTCGCGTACGTGCTGAAACGGAAACCCCGCTGGTAGTCGAATTTCTCGACCGCCTTCATGAGCCCCAGGTTGCCCTCTTGAATTAGATCCAAGAACGGCACCCCGCGGGCCATGTATTTCTTGGCGATGCTGACGACCAGCCGAGTGTTAGCTTTGATGAGATGGTCGCGGGCCGCCTTGGCGTCCACGACCCGGGCCTTCAGCTCGACCTTCCGCTTGGCCGCGGAGTTCCCATTGCGCCGTCGGAGCTCCGCTCCGGCATGATTGCCGCGCTCGATCCGTTTGGCCAGATCGACTTCCTCCTCGGTGCTCAGCAAGGGAACCCGAGCCATTTCCTTGAGGTAGAGCCCGACCGTATCATCGCTTGAGATCGCGCTGAGATCGAACTCCTCCGGCTGGTCGTAGGTTACTTCTGGTCGCAAGTGGAGCGGCACCTGCGCGAGGTCTTCAAACACCTCGACCCCGGAGCCTCGAAAGAAAGTTTCCAGTCGCTCCAGCCGGTCTTCAGATTCCTCCACTTCGGGGAAAACTGCCACTATGTCTTCGGTCGTGATGAATCCCTGATAATCCCCCTTTTCCATCAGAGCAGCAAATGCATCGCGCTTGTGCCACTTTTCCTTCGCTACGGCCATCTTTCCCCTCCCTGAAAGGTCAAGAATCGGGTAGCAGTGATTTCAGCACGGCCAGCCGAGAGTCGACCTCGGCTGCCAGATGCTCACAAACGGTCTCGTTCCGGTTTCCTCCACACTCCGGGCACAACCCTTTGCAGTCCGGACGGCAGAGCGGGTGCATCGGCATTCCGAGCAGGAAGTACTCCCGCAGCAATGGCTTCAAGTCCAGGATGCCCGTTTCGGGCACGCCGAGCGCCGGATCGCCCGCCGGCTGCGGGGGGAAGTAGAGCAGCTCTGTGGGCGTGATCGAGAGCGGATGCTGAAGGTCCGTCAGACAGCGGTCGCATTCAAGTCCGATCTGGGTGTCAAGCCGTCCCTGGAGGTACAATCCCTGGCTGATCCGGGTCAGATTCAGCACGCCTCGCAAGAACGCCAAGTCCACGTCTTCCGAGACCTCGACCGCTTGCAGGTCAAAATCAAACTCGCGGCTGGTGCCGACACCCTGATGGAGCAGGAAACCAACGTTGAGTCGCAGAGGATGCTGCTTGGATCGGGCCTCGATCTTTCGCAATCCGGCTTCCAAAAAGGCGGCAACATAATAACATACATTGTAACCTCGGTCAATCTAGGACCTAAGTACCAAACATAAAGGCGGTACTTAGTCGAAGTATCCCATATATGTGGTATGAAATCAGTGCTGACCACCACAGGTAGGTGTTTGGTACTGTTCGAATAGTCATATTTGTCCTCGCAAGGACGTGGAGACAAGCACCCAGGTGAATCAATTGCCAGGCTATGCGCAGGAGGATTCGCATAGCCGTCGCCCAGGGAAAATGCAGCGATTGCTGATTGGTACGCACAATTCCGGCAAGCAAGCCGAGTTGTTCGCGCTGCTAGACGGACTGGGGTTCGATCTGGTCACTCTCCAGGAACTCGGCCTCGAGCTGGAGGTTCCGGAACCCGGTCCGAATTACGCCACCCATGCCCGCGCCAAGGCGCTGGCCTATGCCCAGGCTGCCAATCTATGGGCGGTGTCCGACGACAGTGGGCTGGAAGTGGATGCGCTCGGCGGTGCACCCGGCCTCGGCTCAGCCCGCTTGGGCGGCAGCGGCCAGTCCGACGCTGACCGGCGCCGCATCCTGCTGCAACGATTGAAGGCTCACCCTCGGCCCTGGACAGGACGCTTTCGGGCAACCGTGGCGCTGGCCAGTCCGGACGGCCGAGTGGAGCTTGCCGAGGGAATTTGCCCGGGGGAGATCCTTCCGGAGCAGCGCGGCAGCGGAGGGTTCGGGTACGACCCTCTGTTCCTGGTCGAGGGCACCGGCCAGACGATGGCCGAGCTCAACATGATGGAGAAGAACCGGATCAGCCACCGGGCCCGGGCAATCCTGGCCCTGCTGCCAGCCCTCCGATCCTTGGCGCAGAGTCTCCGAGAGGGCTGAACCGAAAGCCGAGCGGGTCGCGGCCGCGTGGTTCGCTCGTTTCAGGTTAAAGCAAAGAGCGGCGCCCTCCGGGCGGGCGCCGCTCTCGTGACAATCGATTTCAGGAATGCTCGCGCAGCCAGCGTTCTGCCATCATCGCCGCCGAGCAGCCCTGCCCGACCGAGGTGGCGATCTGACGATAGACCGGATCCATGATCTCGCCGGCTGCAAACACCCCGGGCACACTCGTCATCAGCCTGTCGTCAACGGTCAGGTACCCCTTCTCATCCATCTTCAGTTGGCCCTCGAAGAGGCTGGAGTTGGGATAGTGGCCAATGAAGATGAACACACCGTCGGTGGGCATCTGCTGCTGGTCTCCGGTTTTCAGATTGCGAACTCGGATCGCCTCCACTTTCCCATTTCCAACGATTTCCTCCACCACCGAGTCCCACACGAATGCGATCTTCTCATTGGTCATGGCGCGTCGTTTCAGCGCCTCACCGGCCCGGAGCTGATCGCGGCGATGGACCACCTGGACCTGATTGGCGAAGCGGGTGAGAAAGATCCCTTCTTCGATTGCGCTGTCGCCGCCACCCACTACCACAACGTCCTTCTCCCGGAAGAAGAAACCGTCACAGGTGGCGCAAAACGACACGCCTCGTCCGATGAATTCCTCTTCGCCCGGAACACCCAGTCGTAGCGGGGAGGCCCCCACAGTCACGATGACCGCTTTGGCCTGATAGGTCTCGGAGTGGCTTTTCACCGCAAATGGCGGTCCATGGCTGAAATCGACTTCGGTCACCTCATCGATCACCAGCCGAGCCCCAAAGGTCTCTGCTTGGGCGCGCATCAACTCCACCAGCTCGGGTCCGGTTGTACCTTGCGGGAATCCTGGATAGTTCTCGACCTCGCTGGTGATCGAGATCTGGCCTCCCAACTGGCTGCCGGAGATTACCAGCGGCTCGAGCTGAGCGCGAGCCATGTACAGGGCCGCCGTCAGGCCGGCCGGACCCGATCCAATGATGACGATTTGCTCTTGCTTCATACACCTTCCTCATGTCCGGCCCGATGATCCGCCGGGTCGCGACGGGATGCCGGCCTGAGCGTCAATCCTACGGGCCTAATTCATCTTCTCAATCAATTGCGGCACCGTATGGTGCAGCCACCAGATCGGAGCGCGGGTCAGTACTCTCCCGCGCCAATCGATCAGGGGTCTCCGTAAGGGATCGCCTTCTCCACCCGGGCGACAGCCAACCTTCTGGCCTCCGCAGTAGCTACAAGCATCCGGCTCTGCCGACGGCGTCAAACACCGCGTACAAACGTAAAGTACGCCGCCACTGCCATTCATGGCTTGACCATTGTACGCGACCGGTCAATGCTCCACAACGATCGAGGGCCCGCGGCCGCGTCGCAGCAGGATCAGCAGCCCGGCCTGCGCCAGAGCGGTCAGCCAGAAGTTGCGGCTAAGTGCAAACACGACGGTTGAACTGGCGAGCCGGGCCAGAGTCTGCCAGTCCATCCGGCCTCGCACCCGATTCCCCAATCCCCATTCCGAAAGCCCCAGCGCCAGACCAACCAGTCCGCCGATCTGAGGTTGCCCCAGCCACTGGCTGCCGGCTGCCCGATAGAGCGTCCAGCGCGGCTCATCGAGCACTCCCCGGGCTGGCTCCGGCCAACCGGCTGTTCCTGGACTCCAAAGGGTGGCAAGTCTCAGCCAGATCGTGCAGGCCAGCAGGGCTGCGACCCAGGCCAGGGGTTCGTGGCCCAGCAGGCCGGCCTCCCGGGCCCGGATCGCTCCGCTCAGCAATGCCAGATAAGCCGGACCGAACCCGTGGGCCCAGGGAGCGAAGCGCTCCACCAGCTCCGCCCAGTCCCCCAGCCGATCCCTAAGCCCCGGCCAGAGCAGCGTCCCCAGCGCGGGTGATGCAACTGCCAGCCCCACCCATAGGACGGTCTCCCAGCGAACATTCAAACGCTTGGCTCGGGGTCAGATTGAAATCCCGCCGCCGGGGCATGGATCGGCCAGGCCGCGCCGGGGCCCGTTATCCGTTGTTGCTTTCTAACGGGACCTCCAGGGTGATGTGGGTACCTTTGCCTTCGGCAGACTCGATCCGCAGCACTCCGTTGATGAGCTCCGAGCGCTCGCGCATGTTGACCATGCCCAGACTGCCGCGCTGTTCGTAGTTGGCGTCCACTGCGCCTACGTTGAAACCGACTCCGTCGTCCCAGATCTCCAGAGCGATCCGGTCACCATCAAAACTGCGCAACCCAACCCGGATGTTGGCCGCCTCGCCGTGTTTGTGAGCATTGTTGATGGCCTCTTCGGCGATGAAGAAGATCACTGCCTGCTTGGAGAGGTCCAGCCCGTCTGCGACGCCGGGTTGAGCCTCGACTTCGACCCGCTGACCGTGAGTTTCTTCCAGCTTGTCGGCCAACTGGAGCAGGGCTGCCACCAAACCCTTCGATTCGAGAATCAGCGGCCTAAGGGTGAACAGCATGTGGCGAATCTCTTTTGTCGTTTGGCGGGCGATCTCCTCCAGGGTCTGCATCTCGGACTCGGCTGCCTTCGCATCGCGGCGCACCAGCCGCCGGGCGAAGTTCAGCCGCATCGCGATCGCTGCGATGGTCTGGGTCGGCCCATCGTGAAGGTTCCGGGCCAGCTTACGGCGGGCTTCTTCCTCGGTCTGAGTGATGCGGTCACGTTCCAGCTCGAGTTCCCGAACCAGGCGGGCATTGTTGAGCGCGCTGCTGGCCTGAGCCCCGATCGCTTTCAATAGTTCCAGCCGGCCGGGATGAAAGTATCCTGCCACCGGGTGGGCCAGCAAGAGCGCTCCCTCGGGTTGGCCATGACTGATCAGCGGCAGGCACACCAGCTCGCTTGCGCCCGCCGCCAGGCCGAGCTGTTCGAAGGCTGGATCTTGAGTCGAAATCGTGGGGCCGCCGCTCGCCAGCGCCTCAGCCAGCAACCCTTCCTGACCCGCCAAAACGATTGACCGATCGCGGACCAGCGGATGCCCGGCCGCGAGCCCAAAGCCGTCCTCGCCGCGCAGCAGGACTGCCATCCGAATACCCTGGTCGAACCCTCCCAGCGCAAGATCGACGACCAGCTGCGGGATATATTCACGCCTCAGCTCCGAGTTCAGTTCGGCCGCCAACCCCAACATCGTCGGCGTCGGACCGTGGCTCGCTCCCCAGTCTGGATTGGCATTCGGTCTAATTGCGAGCGCTCGCCGGCGGAGCCAATCCCCCAGACTCGCCGCGACTGGGGTGAGGAAGAGGACGGTCACCACAGCCCGCCCCAGGCCGGCCAGCCCCGCCGATTGAATTTCCCCGCTCGCAAAGCCAACCCCCATTACCAACAGCGACCCGAGACTCGGAAACGCTAAACCGGCGAGCATGCCGGAACTCATTCCGAGCAGCAAACCACCCGGCAGCAGCGTCCACCACAGCGGACTGGTGGCTGGACCGGTAATCCAGATGGCCGAGAGGACAAAGGCGAAGTCAGCGAGGGGGATAAGAGCGGCTGGCCAGGCTCGCGGTGGCCGCGGCCCAACGAATGCCTGAGCCAGTCCGGTCAGCAGCACCCAGCCTATCAGCAGGCCGGCCAGTGCCGGGGTCATCTGACCCGCCAGCCCGGCTGCGGTCGCGGCGCCGGCCGTCCAGGCCAGCCGGATGGCCAGTGCGATCCGAGCCAGACTCTCAAACCGATCGGTACGGATGGGGCTCCGCATCCGGGGCGATTCTACCGGAGATCGAGGTTTGGCAGGCGAAGTGGTGCAGCGCCCGGCGGCCTGGGTCCGCTCGGGAGAGCGGAGGAAGCCGGTGCTCGCCCAGTTCGCACAGCCGGTTGATTCCAACCGCCTGCCATAGTTCAGTGATTCTGTCACTCTTATTGTTCAGTGAATTTGTCACCCTGGGTTTCATTGGCCTTGGCGTCGATTTTCTACGGTCTTCGCCACGGATGGTCTTGGGGGGTGGTGTGCTGCGCGTTGCATTCGTCGGACACCAATGGCCGGTCGCAGCGCCGCGCCGGTACCTGCCGATCGGTTCGCCATAGGCAAAGGTCGCAACCGTTCTCCAGCGACTCACTATGATTGAGCTATAATTCGCACGACACTCCCGGCGATCTCCACCCGGGCGCGTTGCGAAGGCGGGCGTTCATCCCAGAGTAGACCGTCCGGAAGCTGGTGGCAGGTAGTCAGACGATCCTTGCGGCCGGAACGACTAACTTGGGCACGCAACACCCGAATGCCCGATGACCAGTCGTCTGTGTAGCCCGCACGCCCGACAAAGTCGTTCGCACTCCGAGGTGGCTTGAAGATCGATGGCCTTTTGCCATCTCACGATCGCAACTCACTTCCGGTGCCTACCGGAAGACCACCGAACGCCGGATCCCGAGTGATCTGCCACGCCGAAAGGAGGTGAGCCTGGTTTCAATCGATCCCGAGCTTTGCTTGCTCCATCGACCCTAACGGCTCTGTTTTCATTCGATATGGAGGAGAACATGCCAAGTAAGAGATTGCTTTCGACGATGATTCCGATACTCATCGGCGCCCTGATCTTGGTCGCCTGTGCGCAGCCCACGCCCCAGGTCATCGTGCAGACGGTTGAGGTGCCAGGCCCGGTGCAGGCAGCCGCCACAACGCCGCCGGAAGTTGAGCCGGTCACCGTGATGGCCAACTGGGGCGGCGATGAGGAAGCCGGATTCCGAGAAGTGTTGGATGCCTTCACGGCCAAGACCGGGATCCCCTACGTTTACGAGGGAGCGCGTGTCCCCGAGGTGGTGGTGCGGGCGCGCATAGCGGGTGGAAACCCACCGGATGTGCTCATGACCTCGCGGCCTGGCGTGATGGCGGAGTTCGCTCGCCAGGGCGCCATCCTGCCGCTCGACGGCGTGCGCGGGGATGAGATCCTCCCGCCGGACCTCCTGGCCGAAAACTACTCTCAGGCCTGGATTGACCTGGGTACAGTAGACGGCCAGTTCTTCGGCCTGACCGTGAAGGCCAACTCCAAGAGCACGTTCTGGTACAAGCCTGCCTCGTTTGAGGCTTTGGGCGTTCAGCCGCCCGAAACGTGGGGTGATCTGCTGGCGATTGCCGATGGTTACGTCGCCGCCGGTCAGACACCGTACTCCATTGGAGCGCTGGACGGCTGGACCCTGACCGACTGGTTTGAGAACATCTACGTCCGCATCGCCGGCTCAAGCAACTACCAGAAGCTGTTCGTCACGCATGAGGTGGAATGGACCGACCCAACCGTCGTCGAGGCCATGTCGCGCATGCGCGAGATCGTCGACCCCGCGACTAAGCTGGCGGGCGGCGTAGAGGGCACTCTCTCTACCGGCTTCATCGACGCCTTCAACGTCGTGCTGCGCGATGATCCAGCGGCGGAGATGTACTACGAAGGCGGGTTCATGAGCTCCTTCGGCGAGCAGAACTTCCCCGACCTGGTCTGCGGCGAGGATTATGCTTTCTTCGCCTTCCCAGAGATCACCTCGGAATGGGGCAAACCCGTGGTCGGCGGTGGGGACCTGGCAGTTGTGTTCCGAGACCGGCCCGAGGTGCGAGAGTTCATCCGCTTCCTCGCCAGCGCGGAGGCCAGCACCATCTGGGCCACGGCCGAGAAGGGCTCCGTCATTTCCCCCAA
Source organism: Anaerolineales bacterium (assembly GCA_023250385.1). Lineage (GTDB taxonomy): Bacteria > Chloroflexota > Anaerolineae > Anaerolineales > E44-bin32 > JADFRG01. Next base: position 6,408 of record JAHFAU010000013.1, on the reverse strand, counting down.
CAAGAACGTATCGCTCGATGTCTATCCGCCCTGTAAGGGCCTTGAGGCTGCCCAGGTGACCCAGGCCGCCGCATTCGTATTCGATGGGTCGGACTTGGCCCCAAGCGCGGTCGGCGGGGATGCGATGTTTGTCGCCTTGCAAGATTTCATCGAGAACCCCGATGACGTGGGCGCCATTCTCGCGTTCCTGGAGGAGGTGGCGGACCGCTCGTATTGATGTCGGCTCAAGAGAGGGGCCCCGGCTTCGTCGGGGCCCCTCACCGCTGGGGTTCCTCCCGGGGACTCCTCGCTCGCTTGGTTCGCTCAGTAGTGCGCTGGTGGTGTTCCTCTGAGCTGGCGCTCCGAGCCCTCAGGCAGCGAGGAGTCCAGTTCATCGTTGGTCCGGAACCTATCCGAGCGACCCGCGGGGCATCGGCTAGCGCTTCGGCCGCGTGCCTGCCCTCGGTCCTCGTATGGCACTTCGGCTAGAGTGGAGATAGCATGTCGCGTGGTGAACGGGGCTGGGGCGCATGGGTGTTTCTATTGCCCGCCCTCCTCCTGGTGTCGTTGTTCCTGGTACTGCCCATCTTTCAAACCATTTGGCTTAGCTTGCATGGTGGCACGGGATTCACCCCCACGCAGTTTCTTGGGCTCCAGAACTATGTCCAACTCTTCACGCGAGACTCCTACTTCCTGAACCTCGACGAATGGCCCCCCTCTGGAGCCATGATCAACAACGTCCTATGGTTGCTACTCTTCACCAGCGGGACGGTGAGTCTCGGCTTGTTGATCGCCGTGCTCGCCGACCGCGTCCGCTACGAACCACTGATCAAGGCCGTGATCTTCGTCCCGATGGTCATCTCCGCAACTGCCACGTCGGTAATCTTCCGCTTTGTCTACAGCCCCGACCCGACCATTGGCGTCGTGAACGCCGTGCTGACCGCCATTTTGCCTGATCTCGAGCCGGTTGCCTGGCTCGGTCGAACGAGCCTGGTGAACATCGCTTTGATCGGTGCCGGGATTTGGATCTGGACGGGCCTGGCGATGACGGTACTATCTGCCGCGTACAAGTCGCTCGACCGGGAGGTGCTGGAGGCGGCGGCCGTCGACGGCGCCAGCGCCTGGCAGACCTTTTGGCGCATCACCCTCCCAATGATGATCCTGCCCATCGGGGTCGTCGCCGTCACGATGGTCATCAACGCGCTGAAGATGCTGGACCTGGTGCTGGTGATGACTCAGGGAGGCCCGCGCAACGCCAGCCGGACCATCGCCTTCACCATGTTCTGGGAAGTGTTCAACAACTCACGAGCTGGTTACGGCAGCGCGGTGGCCGTGATCCTGTTGATCTTAGTGGCTCCGATCATTCTGTTCCAGATACGACGCTTCCGGTCGGAGGAGGCCCTGCGATGAGCATCTCCGGCGCTCATCCCCGACCACCCCTCCAGGACTCGGCGCGGCCGAGCGCACGCGTCCTTCGGCTACTCGGGCGGGTCGCAATCCATATCGCCTTGGTCGGGCTAGGCATCACTTGGCTCATCCCTTCACTCGGCCTGTTCATTACCTCCTGGCGCCCTCCGGCCGATATCGCCGCTTCGGGTTGGTGGACCTCCCTGTTCCGTCCGGCGTACACCATCGGCAACTACCTCCAGGTGCTCACAGCCCAGGGCTTCGGCCGAAGCTTTGTCAACAGCCTACTCATCACTGTCCCTTCCACAGTCCTGCCAGTCATGTTGGGGGCGCTAGCAGGCTATGCCTTCGCCTGGCTCCGGTTCCGCGGCCGCGACACGCTCTTCCTGATCGTGATTGCCCTCCTGATCATCCCACTTGAGGCGACCTGGGTGCCCGTCCTGCGCATGTTCAACGATCCCGTCGGCTACTTCAAGCTCGATTGGGTCCCGTTCCTCTCCGACATCGACGTGCGACTGACCGGGTCCTTTCTTGGCATCTGGCTTGCTCACACTGGCTACGGTCTTCCCTTTGCCATCTACCTGCTGCGTAACTTCTTCATCAGTCTGCCGCGGGAGCTGTTTGAGTCCGCAAGGATTGACGGGGCCTCAAACTTCGCCATCTTCGCCCGCATTGCCCTGCCGCTCTCCGTGCCGGCTCTGGCCTCGCTCACCATCTTCCAGTTCATGTGGGTGTGGAACGACTTGATGAACGCGCTCATTCTCCTGCAGGATGTCACCAAGCGCCCGCTGACTGTTAGCATCCAGGCGCTGATCGGAAGCTACGGTGCAGAATGGCACTTGCTGGCGGCCGGCGCCTTCATCACGATGTCGGTCCCGCTGCTTGTATTCTTCGCCCTGCAGCGCTATTTCGTCCGCGGCATCACCGCCGGCGCGATCAAGGGATGAAGCGCCTCTTCGCGCTGCTGGCCGCCGCTGTCGCCGTGCAATCCGCTCACTACGCGGAGCATGTCGCCCAGGTCGTCCAGATCTATTGGCTTGATCTTCGCCCGCCCGAGGCGCATGGCCTGCTGGGCAGCGTCTTCGACTTCGAATGGGTCCACTTCCTTTACAACGTCGGGCTGGAGCTCGCTTTGCTCCTGCTGTGGCTGCGCTATCGAAAAGCCTCCCGGCAGGAGAGCGTCGACCGCGGCGGGCTTCGGCTGCTTGTCGGCCTGATCCTGTTTCAGGGATACCACTCCGCCGAGCACATCATCAAGCTCTACCAATATCTCTTTGACCCGTACTATCAATTTGGCTTGCACCCTCCCCCGGGTCTGCTGCCCAACGCGACGGGCTGGCCGATCTTTCTCGTCCACTTCTGGCTGAACACGGCTGTCTTGGCGTTGATGGGTCTGGCGCTGTGGAGGCTGGCGCCGCCGGGGTTGCTCCGGGCAACCCTCATTTCCCTGCAGCGGGTCCCGCGCCTCACCGTTCTGTCCAGACTCCTGGCCGGAATGGCCGCGCTTGCGGGATTCATATTCGGCGCCGTGTGGATCTACCAGCAGACGCACACGCTGCACGTGCCGGCCGATTTCCCAAGCCTGCAGGCCGCCATCGACGCCGCGCCGCGCATGGCATCGATCCTCGTATCGCCCGGCGAACACGTCGGCCCCTTCCACATCCGCCAATCGCTCTCCCTGCGCGCCGTCCAGCCGGGAACCGTACGTCTGACGGCCGCCGACGACGGTGCCGTCGTGAGTATCTATGGCGCCCAAGATGTCAGGCTGGAGGGTCTCGTGATCGAGGGCGGGTACTTTGGCGTGCTGATCGAGGAAAGCGAGGCCGTCACCCTCACCGGGAACCGGATCATCGGCGCGTGGCTGGCCGCGATCCGAGTCTCGCGGGCGCAGGCCCGCATCGTCGAGAATGAGTTGAGAGATACGCGCGGTCCCTATGGGAAAGGAATCGAGCTCGCCAATACCCACAGCCGCCCAGCATCCGTGATCGCCTACAACTCGATCTCCGGCCACGCACGGGAGGGGGTCCTGCTTCACAACGCCGAGGCGCAAATCATCGGCAACCGGGTGATGGGCAACGATTCGCGGGGCATCGCCATCACTGAGATGTCGATGGCCACCGTGGAGGGAAACACGTTGATCGATAACGCCGACGCCGGGCTGTACGTGGTGGACATGTCACTGGTCAACGCTGCGGAGAATCGCATCAGCGACACCCGGCCTGGGCCGCTCGGTACGGCACACTCCATTCGGGTTGAGTACTACGCCGAGGCGATCCTCCGTGCGAACAGCCTCGGGCAGGGAATCGAGGTTCTGCACCACGCCTCCGTGCATGACGCCGCCTTCCCGTGACGGCCTACCCGCCAGATGGCCTTCCCCTCGAACGACAGCCAAATGCCTGACAGTTACCGCCCGCTAGAGGATTACGGCGTTGTTGGCGACGGCCGGACCGCCGCGCTCATCGCTCGAGATGGGTCCGTGGACTGGTTGTGCCTGCCGCGCTTCGATTCATCATCTGTGTTCGCTGCGCTGCTGGACGCTCAGCGCGGCGGCGCGTGGGCTCTGCATCCCGCCATTCCATTCACTTCGCGGGCTGAGTATGTCCCCGAAAGCAATGTCTTGGTGACCACGTACGAGGATGGTGAGTCCGTTGTCCGACTTACGGACTTCATGCCACCCTCGGCCCCCAGGCCAGTCCTGTTGCGAAAGCTCGAAGCGGTGAGCGGAACGACGACGTTTATTTGCCGGTTTACACCCCGGCCCGACTACGCGCGCCGCAGCCCGGATCTCCGAGCCACGCCCACGGGAGTTGCCGGACATGAGCACTCGTTGACGCTGGACGCGCCGATCATAGAGAGTCAGATTTCATTAGAGGAGGCGCGGTACCTCATCCAGCTTTCTTCGGATCGACCCGCCTGGCTCGCGTTGACCCCCGGCGAGGATCCGCCCGACTTGCGTCAAGCGCAGCACCTTCTGACGACGACCATCGACTTCTGGCGGGCAAAGGCCCGTGGTCTGCATTACACAGGCCCGTACCAGGCCGACGTGATTCGCTCGGCGTTGACACTCTATCTATTGATTCACACGCCCATCGGAGCGCCGCTGGCCGCCGCGACCACGAGCCTGCCCCAGTGGGTGGGCGGCCAGGGGAACTGGGACTACCGCTATTCGTGGGTGCGCGACTCGTGCTACATGCTCGGCGCGTTGCTTCGCCTGGGGTCGAGGAAGGAAACGCAGCGCTATCTGAATTGGCTGACCGAAGTTTGCCCATCCGGCCAGCCGCTGGCGGTGATGTTCGACCTCGACGGGCGAAAGGTGATCCCGGAGTTCACCCTCGATCACCTCGATGGCTACCGCGGATCGCGACCGGTGCGCATCGGCAACGGCGCCTCAACGCAGCACCAGCTGGACGTTTTCGGGGCCTTCGTTGATTTGGTTTGGCGCTACTGGCGCAGCGGTGGCCAGATCGAGCCCGCCGTGTGGCGTTTACTGGTCGAGCAGGTCGGCTGGGTGGAAGCCCATTGGCGCGAGCCCGACTCCGGCATCTGGGAACCGCGCATCGCTCGTGAGCACCACGTCTACAGTAAAGTCATGGCCTGGGTTGCTTTGGCGCGAGGGTCGGAACTCGCGCGGCAGCAGGATGAGCAATCGACAGCACGCTGGCTCGCAGAAGCGGACTTGGTACGCGCCGACATCGAAGCCAAGGGGTGGAACGAAGCCTTACAAGGGTACTCCATGTATTACGGCGGCCCTTCGCTCGACGCCGCGTTGCTCCGGATCGCGGCCCTTGGCTTTGCGGAAGCTGGCGAGCCCCGCACACAGGCGACGATAGCAGCCATCCGTCGCGCGCTGGCAGAGGGGCCGTACGTCTTCCGTCACTTGCCACCCGATAGCCGCCGCGGGCCGGACGAATCCTTTGTGATGCTCGGCTTCTGGCTGGTGCAGGCCCTGGCCCTTGCGGGCGAGCACGAGGAAGCGACGCAGCTTTTCGAAGAGCTGCGTCAGAAGCAGAGCCCGCTGGGCCTCTATAGCGAAATATACGACCCCGCCGCTGGCAGACTCATCGGCAACTTCCCCCAAGGATTCAGCCATCTGGGATTGATCGAGGCCGCGCTGGCGCTTGACAATGGGAGGCAGCGCTCAGGTGGCAACGCCTTGTCCAGGTTCAGCGAATAGTAGGCAGTTTGCGGGGCGTGGGCTCCAACCATCTCATCCCGCCCTTCGCAATCCCCTGCATGGCATTATGGGCAACCTTGCGCACTCACCAGCCGAATTCCTTGACCGCGCCGCGGACATAGAATAGCATCAGCTTCAAGCGTTGACTCAGATCGCTGACCAGCTGACCGCATAAAGCGGCGGGCAGCCGGTGCAGATTGAAGCCGAGCTCGGTCAAGGGCTAACCACAACCCTGTCGCATGTCCGACACGCCAGCAACCCCCTGGTGGAAGCAGGCCGTCTTCTACCAAATCTACCCGCTCAGCTTTCAGGACAGCACCGGAAACGGTAAGGGCGACCTGCAAGGGATTATCGACCGGCTCGATTACTTCCAGGATCTGGGGGTGGATGCCTTGTGGATCAGCCCCTGCTTCCCCTCCCCGATGGCCGACTGGGGCTACGACGTCAGCGACTACACCGATATCCATCCGGAGCTGGGCTCGCTGGACACGCTGGACCGGCTGCTCCAATCTGCCCATCAGCGCGGGCTGCGGGTGCTGCTGGACTTCGTGCCCAACCATACTTCCGAGCAGCATCCATGGTTTCAGCAGTCACGGAAGGACCGCCAAAACCCGAAGCGCGACTGGTATATCTGGCGAGACCCCGGCCCAAACGGAGGATTGCCTACAATCTATGAAAGCACTGCGCCTGTCAAGGACTGATCCAACAAACTGAGGTCTTCCTCCATGAGGTAGGGTTTTCCTCTCCTTCGTTCAGCTGCAGCGGTTTAAAGTCGAGCCGGTCTCGCCGGAAACATCTATTCGCCCTCAGGGGGCATGATTACCTTCGCCAGGGGCGGCACAATCAAC
>JAHFAU010000182.1 GCA_023250385.1 Anaerolineales bacterium | reverse complement strand
AGCTTGTCCGTCAGGTCGTGGCGACTCACCGTCGAACGCTTGCAGCGCTGGTGGCGCCGCGGGTCGGAGGCCGGCGGGCCAACCCAGTCCTCTTCGATCGGTCGACCTTCCTGGACCTCCGCCAATTGACCGGCGATCAAGGCGGCCGCTCCCTGTTCGACCACTACGACCCGGCCTGGGTTGAGTGGACCGAGTCGGCCATGCTCGATCTCGATACGCCCGAGGACTTGCGGCGGTTGCGGGACCGGGAGTGACAAGTTCGATCGAGGGGGCGCCATGCTATAATATGCCGCCTATGAAAAGTGCGAAGCGGAACGATGCCAATCCAATCAATCCCGACGGCGGTTGCCCTCGGGTGGATGGTGCGCGTTCCTGCTGAGCATCCGGAATCGAACCTATCCGCCGCCCGAGGGATTACCCGCCGGGCGGCGGTTTTGATTTAAGGAGGAGACATGCTCAAGTCGCACGGTTGCGGAGAGCTGCGGGCCGAACACATTGGCCAGCAGATCCGGTTGGCCGGGTGGGTCAATCGGCGCCGGGATCACGGCGGATTGACCTTCCTGGACTTGCGGGATCGCTCGGGAGTGGTCCAGGTCGTGGCCAACCCCGGGACATCTGGCGAATTCCACACGACCGCTGCCGACGTGCGCGCCGAGTGGGTGCTGCAGATCGAAGGGATTGTGCGGCTCCGGCCGGAAGGCATGCAAAACGCGGAGCTGCCCACCGGGCAGGTTGAGGTCGAAGTCCACCGGCTGCAGGTGCTTAACCCAGCCAAAACGCCGCCCTTTCTGATCAACGAGGAGAGCGAGGTCGACGAAATGGTGCGGCTGCAGTACCGCTATCTCGATCTGCGCCGGGAACGGATGCAGCGCAACCTTGTGCTGCGCCACAAGGTGATCAAGTACATCCGGGATACCCTGGATCGGCGCGGCTTTCTGGAGATCGAGACCCCTATCCTGTTCAAGGCAACCCCGGAGGGGGCCCGCGACTACCTGGTGCCCTCCCGCCTGTACCCGGGGGAGGTGTATGCCCTGCCGCAATCCCCCCAGCAGCTCAAGCAGCTGCTGATGGTGAGCGGCCTCGAGCGCTACTTCCAGATCGCGCGCTGCTTTCGGGATGAAGATCAACGCGGGGATCGCCAGCCGGAATTCACCCAGCTCGATGTCGAGATGTCCTTCGTCGAGCGGGAGGACGTGATGGCGCTGCTGGAGGAACTCTACACCGGCATGCTTGCCAGCCTCTTCCCGGAGCGCCAAGTGCAAGCGACACCCTGGCCGCGGCTGACCTATCCCGAGGCACAGAACCGCTTCGGTACCGACCGTCCCGACCTGCGCTTTGGGATGGAGCTGAAAGACGTTTCAGATTTGGCGGCCGGCAGCGGCTTCCGGGTGTTCGAGGCGGCGGTCGCGAGCGGCGGCGAAGTTCGAGCGATCAACGCCAAGGGATGCGCCGGCTTCAGCCGGCGCGAGCTCGATGAACTGACTCAGTTCGTGGCGTCCTTTGGCGCGAAGGGGCTTGCCTACCTGGCGCTGCCGGAGTCGGGTGAGCCGCGCTCGTCCTTTGCGAAGTTCTTAGCTACCGATCGGCTGGAAGCACTCCGGGCCCGCCTCGAAGCGGAACCGGGAGATCTGCTGCTGTTTGTTGCCGACCGGCGAGCGGTCGTGTTGGAATCGCTGGCCAGGCTGCGATCGCACCTGGGCGCCCGTCTCGGCCTGTACGATTCCAAGCTGCTCTCCTTCTGCTGGGTGATCGATTTTCCGCTCGTCCAATGGAACGAGCAGGAAGCGCGCTGGGATCCCAGCCACCACCTGTTCACAGCTCCGCTGCCGGAGGATGTTCACTTGCTCGAGCACCAGCCGGGCCGTGCCCGGGGCCAACAGTACGACGTGGTGCTCAACGGGCACGAGACTGCCGGTGGGAGCATCCGGATCCACGACCGTGCGCTGCAGGAGCGCATCTTCCAGTTGATCGGCCTCGAGATCGAGACCGCCAAACAGCGCTTCGGCCACATGCTGACGGCGTTCGAGTATGGCACGCCCCCGCACGGTGGGATCGCCTCGGGGATGGATCGGCTGTGCATGGTCCTGGCGCAGGAACCCAACATCCGGGAGGTGATCGCCTTCCCTAAAAACCAGGCCGCTCGGGACGTGATGGCGGGCGCGCCATCCATGGCCGAGCCGGGGGCGCTGCGCGACCTGCATCTTCAAATCGTTGATGGGCGACCGGGCCGTCCGAAAGGGTAGTACCACCCGCCGGCGATCGCCATTGTTTGGGACGGCCGATCGTGGTATACCAAGAAGCGTCCCTGCTGTGCAGGCGATGCGGCATATCGTTTTGAGCCAACATCAACGATAAGGGGTCCGCGCTACGATGGGGTACGCGGTAGGCTGCGGCCAAGGCGGAGCCCATCTGCAGGACACCACCTGCGTAAGCAGGTTCAAAACCTAGCAGCACGCGGCACAGTGGGGCGCTCTGATAGCCAGTGAAGGCAGGCAGCTTTCGCTGGTTTT
>JAHFAU010000198.1 GCA_023250385.1 Anaerolineales bacterium | reverse complement strand
GACTTGGGCTGGAATGCTTTCGCTGGATGGTTCAACGACATGAATCAGAACCTTGAGGGTGTGTGGAACGGTCCGCTTGTTCTCCCTCAGATGTACCGTGCCCTCGTAGGTTCCCACGAGTGTTGAGGCGGGTACTTCAGCCTTGGTGGGAAACGAATACTCCACTTCGGAGACAACATCATCCAGCCCCGCGGACTCAATGGAGAACAAGGAGGCTATCTTCGGAACTACAAACAACGAGGCGTTGTGAATCTCCCGTGTCGCTCGAAGTTCGACGCTTGAGGCCTGCATGGTTCCAGGGAAGAGGGTGACCTCAACAAGTGGTGGCGTCCAGGTCACTGCGCGCCCTTGAGATTGCGGAATTTGAGATGGCGGTGCCGAGCGCACGGTGGCCTGGAATACGACCAAAACGAACAAGGCTGATACCGAGTTACGCGTCAACATTGACGACCCTTTTATGCTCGTTACCCCTCTCCATGAAAGCAGAAGCGGTCGAGGACTGTGCCACGCGAGGGCGGCACCAGAGACTTGAGAGTCTATATCGGAGAGATCCGAGCCATGGCGGCTGCCTTTGCCTCGTACGTGATTTGCGGGCGCGCGGATGTGTAGTAGTGGCAAGAGGAGCGAAAGCAGTGAGGAGAGCACCGACATGTGTGTGTGCGAAGCCTACGTACTTTAGAATACGGGGAAGCCACTCAACCTTGGCCCGTGCTTGAACAGCTGAGGGCGGAGGTTACCACGTGATAGCAGTGGCGGGAGGGGCGTCAACCGTGGGCACGGATCGTGGGTTTGGGGATCGAAACGCTGCTTCAGCCGCGGTAAGGGTCAGGGCTCAGCGTCGGGCGAGTCGCGCTCCCAGCGAAGTCAGCGCCAATGCGGCGAAGGGTGAGAGCATCCAGGCCAAAGCGAAGGCCAGCAGCCCGCGCTCCAGTGGGGAGCCCTGTTTCCCGACGACCTGGTTAAGCACATAGTTCAGCCAGATGGCCAGCGCAGTCAGGGCCGTCAGACCGTTAAGCAAGAATGGCCGAACGCGAGGCTTGCGGCGGACCGGCCGCCAGGCGGCGATCAGCCCGGCAGTACCAGAGAGCGCGCCCGTGAGGGTGAGCAGCGACAGCGCGGCAACGATCGCGGGTGTCGCTTGCCAACCCCAGGAGCGGCTTTGGAAGAGAGCGGTCGTAGCGACCAGCAGCAAGATCGGCAGGGCGGCCCTCATGCGGCTGCTCGCTGGACGATCGGAGTCTTGTAGTCGGCGGCCAATGGAATGTGGAGGGGGAGGCGAGGCGCGGCCTGCGTCCAGTGGGCGGTTCGCCGGGCGGGCAAGCGCAGGCTGTCCATCAAAGGAGTGCGGATATCCGCCCCGGCCGGGGGAAGGCACCCGGGCGGTCCCCAGTAGCCGGCGTCGGCCAGCAGCCAGGTCTCCAGCGTGGCCCGGTCGACACCGACCGGCGCCAATAGACTTTCCACGGCCCGCAGCAGCAGCTCGGTATAAGCCTGGCTGTCGTAGTTGAGCTGCCCGGCGCGGTCCACGGGGAGCCGTTCGTGCTCGGCCTCTCCCCGCGCCGCCTCGTTTGGGCGAGCCTCGATCGCTTCCCAGGCCTGGACTTTTTCCGGCCCCGAAACGTAAATGAAGTGCATCATTTCCCCCGGGCTGAGCTCCACGCCGGCCCGAGCCAGCTGCCCGGCGGCCCGGGCGGCCGCGGTGCGGACCCGGTACTCCTCGAGCTGGCGCGACAGCCGATGGGTGACGACCAGTTCCTTGGCCGGCACCCGCCCGGCCTGCAGCTCGCGGAGCTTGGCCCGAGCATGGGCCACGGCCTGTGGCAAGATCGCCCGAAACTCCTGCGCCCCGCGGGCCTGAGCCAGGATGGCCAGGATCTCCAGTTGGGTGTCTTCAATGAAGGGCGGCGTGTCGTGGCGGCGGGCCTCGATGCCGCGCAGTTTGAGCGAGCCGTCTTCGAACGCGCCGAAGTAGCGGTTGGCGACCGCCACCCGCGGTTCGGTGCGGGAGGGCAGAAAGGCCAGCCAGCGGTAGATGCCTTCCAGACCCACTTGCAGACCGGTGCGAGCCCGAATGCGTTCCAGGAGCGGGTCGTACTCGGCCGGCTGGACGCCGGGCTTGTGGATCCACAGCCCGTCAACGTACAGATGCAGCACCTGGAAGCCCTCCGCTTCCACCACTTCCTTGGCGCTCAGCAGCGCCTCCCGGCCATAGGCGTTCACCGCCTCGTGGGCCTCGATCCGGCCGAAGCGGGCGTTCTTGTAGCCCAGGTAGCCGAAGCAGGTGACCAGCAGCCACTTGTGGGCGGAGTAGCGCCGCTCGTAGCTCTCGCGTTTGGGATCGCCGGGCGGCAGCTGGCGGATCAGAGCCTTGTAGCGGTTGCGTTTCTCCAGGAGGGGAGCCAGGGTCTCCGGCACCAGGCCCTGGCGGTGGCGGCAGATGAGAGTGCCCAATTCGGGCACCGGCTCGCCCTCGCAGCACTTGGCTTCTATCGTCTCGGGCGAGACGTTGAAGTGCACCATGATGCTGGGGTACATCGCGGTGAAGTCCAGCTCGGCCACCCCCTCGTACAGTCCGGCGATCGGGGTGTACACCAGCCCGCCCTTGTCGGCTGTCAGCAAATCAGGAACGCTCTTGAGCGACTCGGGCTGGCGTTTCTGCCAGGGCACCAGCACACCGCGCCGCTGGGCGGTGGCCACCTGCATGGCGCTGATGCCGGTGCCGGTGGAGACCCGGGCCACGGTCTGCACCGGCAGCCCGCTGATCCGGGCAATCTCCAGGATTCCGTCCAGGCCGTAGTAGTTGGAGAGAAAGGCATTCTGGCGGTCGATGTGCCAGCGGCCGAACAGGGTGTGCTGCTCATCGCGAAACATGATCCGGCCGTAGGAAAAGTAGGAATGGGATCCCTTGCGCTCGACTGCCTGCGCCGGGTCCCGGTTGAGTGGCAACGGAATGCTGAAATGGCGAGCCAGCCGCAGCAGGCGGGGCAGGATGTAGTTGTCGCCATACGCGCTGAGCAGGACATCCGGATCGTGGCGCTCGAGCAGTTGGCGCAGGCCGATGACCAATGTCCGGCCGTGGCGACGCGGGAAGCGGTAGCACTGCCCCTCGATCTCCACCAGCAGGTCGCCGCGGGCGGAGGCTCGCGCCAACCCCCGGGTGGGATCCTGCAGCTCGCCGTCCAGCCGCAGGGTCATCACCCGCAGCGGCGGCAGGCGGTATTCCACTTCCCAGGGAGTGTCCAGGGCCTCGATGCGGGCGATTCGGCCACCGACCTGATCCACCGCGCAGTAGGCCAGCGGGAATATCCGCCGGGCCAGGACGTAGCGCTGCGGCAGCGGGATGTCGGCATCGTAATAGGTCAGGTCTGGGTAGGCTCGGCTGGCCCGCTGGAAGAGGCGCGGCAGCATTCCCGGAATCCGCACCGCGACTTCCAGCACCTCGATCGGCCGATCGAGGAACAGGTCGGTGCGCTCGGTGTGGCGCAGCTCGGCCGGCTGGCCGCGCAGCGACTCGGCCAGCGCCCGCAGGCCTTCCTGCGGCCCGCTGACGTAAAAGGCCGGGGCAAAGCTGTCGTACAGCGCGTGGGCCCGGCTGTCGGGGTCGATCAGCCAGACCGTCATGCCCTGCCCGGAGGGATAGGCGTCGAATAGCCAGCCGAAGAGGGTGGTCACGCTCAGCTCTCCCGGCGGCCAGCAGGCGGGTCAGCCCGGGCCGGGTCGGGGCTCGGCTCCGCGCTTGGCTGTTCGGGGAGCAGCGGGCGACCTTCTTTATCCAGTTGCAGGACTCTGCGCAGCTCGTGCAGTTCATTCTGCAGGCGCAGCACCTGCTTGTGCTCCTCGACCAGCATGGCCAGCAGCATGATCTCGAAGGGCAGCAGGTGGGAGGCGTAGGCGGAGGCCGCCAAATGGTGGCGGGCGGCGGCAAGCAGGTCGTCCAGGGCGCGTTGATCGCCCAGACGCAGGGCGCGGCGGAAACGCGCCAGCGAGGCTTGTTCCTGCAGGAAGGCCTGGGTGATGGAAGGCAGGGTCCGGCCCATCGGGTCTCCTCGGGTTCAGGGTTTAGCGGCGCCGCATGCTCAAAACAGCCGCGGCTGAGCGAGAGTCTCTTCCTGCGGCGGGCGCAACATCCAGGTCAGGTCGGCGGCGGCCTGGAGCTGGTCCAACAAGACCCAGCGTTCTTTGACCAACGACTGCGGCTCGCCGGCGCCCACGATCACGGGCCCGAGGGCGGCCAAGCGTTTGAGCTGGGCAATCACCCGGGCCAACAGGCGCTCCACATCCCGCGGCGGCACGCTCTCGTCGTAGAAGGTGTTCAGCAGATCCAGTACGAACAGCGGGGAGACCTCGCCCATCCCACCAGGGCCTGCCCCCTCGCTCCGCAGGAGGTAGCGTCCCTCGACCGGCTCAGGGCGCGGCCCGTCGTCGGCCGGCGGTCTGCCGCGATCCGCCGGGGGCTCGGCAGGAGTGTTCTCAATTAATTCGGCCAGCTGGAAGCAGGTGAACGCCCGCGAGAGGCGCATCCGGCTCAGGACGGCCCGGGGCTGGGGGGTCAGCCGACGCGCCAGCCGGGCAACGAAGTATCCGTCGAAGCGGTTGCCGCCGTCGAAGAGTCGAGGGGTCTCGCCCCGGGCGGCCAGCAGGGTGAACATGACCAGCAGGGTCTGGGTAGGAGCCCGGGTGCCCCAAAACAGCGACAGCCGCGGCCGGTGAACGGCCTGCAGGATCGCCGGGTCAAGCCCCGGGATGGGGAAGTTGGCCAGGATGGAGTGGGTTCGGTCCAGCAGCATCGGTACCTCCACGTGCCTTCGCAGTTTGAACGTTCCGCGGCTTTCGGGAGAGGCCGCGCCTTTCGAATAGGCAGCGAGCCCTTGTATCCTGGAGGCGCAGCCCCTCCCGAAAGGATAGAACGTTTGTTCTATTATACGGACTCCGGGCTGGACTGGCTATCCCACCTTGGGTGGAACCGAGCGGGGGAGGGTCATTCCCTCGGACAGGGGAGCCGCCGGCAGGAACTCGCTTCGTTGAAGCGGGTTCGGTTCGATGATATAAACGAAACGAATGCCGCTGGAACCGAACACCCTACTCAACAACCGTTACCGCATCCTGCAACAGCTCGGCAGCGGCGGGATGGGCGCGGTCTATCAGGCCCACGATGAGAACCTCGACGTGGAAGTGGCTGTCAAAGAAAACTTCTTCGTGTCCGAGGAATCAGCCCGCCAGTTCCTCCGGGAAGCCAGGCTGCTGTTCCAGCTCAAGCATCCCGGCCTGCCAAGCGTGATCGATCATTTCACCGTCCCCGATCATGGCCAGTATCTGGTGATGGACTACATCCGGGGGCAAGATGCCCGCCAGATTCTGGACCACAGCGGCGCTCCGCTGGAACAGGCCGAAGTAATGCGCTGGGCAAAGGAGATCCTGGAGGCCCTGCAGTATTTGCACACCCGGCAGCCACCCATCATCCACCGCGACATCAAGCCCGCCAATATCAAGATCACCCCGGCCGGAGAGCCGATGCTGGTGGATTTTGGCCTGGCGAAAGAGATGGACCCCACCAAGAGCACCACGGTCGGAGCGAAGGCCTTTACTCCGGGCTTCGCACCACCCGAGCAGTACGGAGGGGCCCGGACCGACGCACGCACTGACATCTATGCCCTGGGGGCCACGCTGTACAACCTGCTCACCTTTCGGCTTCCCGCCGATAGTCTGCGCCGAGCAATGGGAAAAGAACAACTCACCCCGGTAAGAGAGCTCAATCCGAGTGTCTCGCCTCAAGTCGCGGCAGCAATTGAGAAAGCTATCGAGGTCAAACCGGAGAACCGCTTTCAAAGCGCCGAGGCATTCTCCGGCGCCCTATTTGCCGGGCGGACGATCGTTGCGCCGCCTCCCCGGCCGGTCGTCCCCTCCGCGACCCTGGTGGGCGAAACTTTCCCGGCCCTCCCGGCCCGCCCGCGCCGCTCGATCCTCCCCTATCTAATTGGCGGTGTGCTGCTGCTGGCGCTCGGCGGCGGAGCGGGAGCGCTGCTCAGCGGCGCATTCGGAGGAGGGAGCCCCGCCCAGAGCGAGGCGGTAACGCCCAGTCCAGTGGCAGTTGGGCAGCCGAGTCCGGTCCAGCCGACCTCAATTCCACAACCGACCGAAGGGCCGACCTTCGTGCCTCCCGCTACCGAGATCCCCACGACAGAGCCCACCGCCCCGCCGGCTCCCAGCGAGGTGCCGACGCCCGGCAGCACCCCGGTCGGCGGGGGCCGGGGCCAGATCGCATTCGCTAGCGACCAGACCGGCATTCCGCAGATCTTCCTGATCGATCTGGACGGACAGAACCTGACCCAGTTGACGACGATGCGCGACGGCGCCTGCCAACCGGCCTGGTCGCCGGATGGCGATCGCCTGCTCTTCACCTCCCCCTGCCGCGAGAAACGGGAGGACTACGCCAACGCCGCCATTTTCAGCATGAACCCCGACGGAAGCGGGATCAACGCGCTGATCAGCTTGGTGGGCGGAGTGTACGATGCGGATTGGTCGAAGGCCGGGATCGCCTTCACCTGGCTGGAGAACGGAATGGAGGCGCTGTGGGTCGCCGACCCGGATGGCAGCAATCAACAGCGCTTGAGCGTGGGCCGCTCTCGCGATAGTCAGCCCAGCTGGGCACCGGCCGGCGATCGGCTGGCGATCATGAACACCTCCCGGGTTGGCAGCCAAACGATCTTTTGGATCTTCGACGACGGCACATGGGAGGGCTCGAACCCGGATCAGATTACGCGGGATCAGGTCGCGACCCAGCCGGACTGGTCGCCGAACGGCGACCTGCTGACCTATGTCACGGGCTCTAACATTTGGATCGTGCCGTGGGACGCGCTGGGATTCGGGGCAGTCCGGATCAGCGACCGGGGCCCTAACGATGGTCCGAGCTGGTCTCCGGACGGTCGCTGGATCGTTTTCGAGACCTGGCGCGACGCGGCGAACCATGACATCTACATCATGACCGCCAACGGCGGCCAGCCGACTCGGATTACGACCGACCCGGCCACGGATTTTCACCCGGCCTGGCGGCCGTGATCGGGCGGCAACCCACTCCTCAGCGTCGCTCACTCAAGACTATCAAGGAGACCGGTCCGCTGCGGGTCGAGCCTGCGGAGGCAGGACCCGCCGCCGGCGAGCTGAGGC
>JAHFAU010000181.1 GCA_023250385.1 Anaerolineales bacterium | reverse complement strand
CGAATCCGGTGGTCAGCAGCTCCTCGGCCACCTCGGCGGTGGCAAACTTGCTGATCAATTCCCGCTGTTGATCGCGCAGCCTCTTCTTCTCCAGGCTGGCGCCGATGCGGGCTTTGAGCAGGACCGGGTTCGGAGGCTTGGATAGATAGTCCTCGGCCCCCATTTCGATGCACTTCACTACACTGTCCAGCTCGTCCATGGACGAAGTCATGATGACCGGGATGTCCCGCAATCCAGGATCGCGGGTGAGGCGTTCCAAGACCTGATAGCCGTCCAGCTCCGGCATCAGAATGTCCAGCAGCACCAGGTCGAAAGGCTCCGCCCGCAGCTTATCCAGCGCCTGCTGGCCGTTCTCAGCAAAGGCCACGCTGTGGCCCTGTTGCTCCAGGTTGCGCCCCAGCAGCAAGCGATTGACTTTGTTGTCATCGACCACCAGCAGGTGACCGCCGGAAGGCGTCGGGCTACGAGCCACGCTTGAAGTCCTCGAGGGCCGTCTGGACCTGCTCGAACAAGCCGGCCAGTTGCTCGAGCTTGGAGCCGGCGCCGGCGATTTTCGATTCTTTCCCCATCATTTCCAGTTCCTTGGCGAGGGCGGACAGGCTCGCGGCGCCCAGGCTGGCGCTGCTGGATTTGAGCGAGTGGGCGGCCCGGGTGAATTCGGTCGCATTGCCGTCGGCCAGTGCCTGCCGCATCCCAATGATCAGAGCCGGCGAGTCCTCTAGGTACACGTCGATCAGTTCCCCGACGAATTCCCGATCGGTTGTGGCCAGCAGTGCGTCCAAGGCTGCTTGGTCAAGTACGCCAGGCTGCATCGTCAGCTACGCTCCTTCGGGCTGCCGGGCAGTGGCTTTGCTGAGCGCGCCGACCAACTCAGGGACCCGGATGGGCTTTGCGATGTAATCATCCATCCCCGCCGCGACACACAGCTCGCGATCGCCCTGCATTGCGTTGGCGGTCATGGCAACGATCCGCGGCCGCTGCTCGGACTTCCAGCGCCGGTTGATCTCGCGGGAGGCCTCCAGCCCATCCATCTCCGGCATCTGGACATCCATCAACACTACATCGTATCGCTGGCGCTCCAAAGACTGAATGGCCTCCAGACCATTACCGGCCACATCCGCTCGATATCCCATGCCTTGCAGCAAGCGCAAGGCCAGCTTTTGGTTTACCGCGTTGTCCTCGGCCAGCAGGATCCGCAGTGGATGGCGTTTGGCCATCTCGGGATCCATCCGGGCCTTTTGACGCCCGTCGCCGGCTGCCGCCTGCTCGGCCGCTCCGGCGAACACTCCGACCAAGGCGTCGAAGAGCTGGGAAGGTTTGATCGGTTTGGTGAGCTGGGCGGCGAAATCCACCCCCCGCAGATCGGCTTCGCGCCGTCCTAAGGAGGTGAAGAGCACCATCGGGAGCACGGTCGAAGGGCGGTGCTGTCGAATCTCCTTCGCCAGGGCCAGGCCGTCCATCTCGGGCATGTGCATGTCAAGGACGGCGATGTCAAACGACTCCCCGCGTCGAATCCAATCCAACGCCAATCGCGGCGAGCCGGTTTCGAGAGGAATCATTCCCCAGGACTGGGTCTGTGCCACAAGGATCCGGCGATTGGTTTCGTTGTCGTCGACAATGAGTACCCGCTTCCCGATCAGTTGCGGCTGCTCGCCCCCGAGATCGGGGCGAGCCAGCTGGGCCAGCTCGGCGGCCTGGGTCACGACCGTGAAATGGAAGGTCGAGCCGGCACCCGGCTCGCTCTCGGCCCACATCCTGCCGCCCATCAACTCCACCAGTCTTCGACTAATGGCAAGGCCCAGGCCGGTTCCGCCGTGTTTCCTGGCCGTCGAAGCGTCGGCCTGGCTAAAGGACTGAAAGAGCCGGTCCATCTGATCGGTCGAGATTCCCACTCCGGTGTCGCGAACCGAGAAGTGCAGATCGTGGGCCCAGGCCCTCCGCTGGGCGACCACATTGAGCACCACCTCCCCACCCTCGGTGAACTTGACCGCATTCCCGAGCAGGTTGATCAGGATCTGGCGCAACCGAGTGACATCCCCCACGATCCCCTGCGGCACTTTCTCGTCCAATAGATAGGCCAGTTCCAGCCCCTTCTCGGCCGCCCGCGGAGCGACCAGATCCAGGGCGCTCTCGATGCACTCCCGCAGGTCGAAGGGGTGGCTTTCCAATTCCATCTTGCCGGCTTCAATTTTGCTGAAGTCCAAGATGTCGTTGATGATCGTGAGCAGCGAATCGCCGCTGTTGCGGATGATCTCGGCGAACTCGCGCTGCTCCGCATTGAGCGCAGTGTCCAACAGGAGCCCGCTCATCCCGATGACCGCATTCATCGGGGTGCGGATCTCGTGGCTCATCGTGGCCAGGAAGGCACTCTTGGCTTCATTGGCCGCTTCGGCCGACTGGCGAGCCTCGACCAGCTCACTGATGTCGTGGTAAATGACAATCACGCCTTGCTGATCTTGACCTACCGTGACTGGCAGCGCCAGCACTTCGACATCCACCAGTGAGCCATCGTTGCGAGTGCGC
>JAHFAU010000200.1 GCA_023250385.1 Anaerolineales bacterium | reverse complement strand
AATGAACCGATTGAATCTAAGGCACCTGGCACTGACGGCCCTGGCGGTCACCTTGGCTCTCGCTGCTTGCGGCGGGCAGCCGGCCGCCGAACCGACCGCGGCGCCAGTCGTGGCGCCGCCCGCCGTACCCCAACCCACCACCGCGCCCCCTGCCGAGCCCGAGATTACGCTCGTCATCTGGGCCGACGACACCCGAGCACCGATCCTGCAGACGCTGGCGGAAGGCTTCCAGGCCGCCTATGGCGTCGGCCTGGATGTCCAGCAGGTTACGGGGATCAACGATCAGTTCCCGATCGCGGCCCCGGCCGGTGAGGGACCCGATATCCTGATCGGTCCCCATGACCGCCTCGGCGGCTGGGTCGACAGCGGACTGGTGACTCCGATCGATCTCGGCGACAAGGCCGACCAGTTCTTGCAGGTCGCCCTGGACGGCTTCACCTACAACGATCAGCTCTACGGAATGCCCTACGCCGTCGAGAACATGGGCCTCTTCCGCAACGCGGATCTGGTGCCAGAAGCCCCGGCTACCTGGGATGAGCTGCTGCAGGTCGGGGCAGCCTTACAGGCCTCGGGCGATGTGACCTACGCACTGGCGCTGGAAGACAATGGGTACAAGGTGTACCCGGTCCTGACCTCGTTCGGCGGCTATGTCTTCGGCCGCGACGCGGGTGGCACCTGGAATCCCTCGGACTTGGGTATCGACAGCGAAGGCATGATTGCCGCCGGCAACTGGATCGCCCAGAACGTGGCGGCCGGTCTGATCAGCCCGAGCGCCAATACCGCCGACACGGCCGAGACCCTCTTCGAGACCGGAGAGGCGGCCTTCATCATGACCGGCCCGTGGGCGCTGGATCGCTTCCGGACCGCGGGCGTCAACTACGCCATCAGCCCCTTCCCGAGCGGTGGTCAGGCCTTCGGTGGGATCCAGGGCTTCATGATCAACGCCTTCAGCGAGAACGTCCTGCTGGCCCAGGCCTTCCTGACCGAGTTTGTGGCAACCGAAGATGTTATGCAGCAGCTTTACGAGGCCGGCGACCGGCCTTCGGCCTTCCTGCCGGTTCTGGAAGCCACCGCAGACCCAGACCTGGCTGCCTTCGGCGCGGCGGGCGAGAACGCGGCCTTGATGCCCGCAATCCCTGAGATGGGCGCGGTGTGGGGCTCCTGGAACTCTGCCGTAGTTCTGGTGATCACCGGCGGGGACACTCCGGAGAACGCCTTCTCAACCGCCGCCGAGCAGATCCGAGTTGTCCTCGGAGGCGCCACAGCCGGAATGGTCAACGTGCCGGGCTCCTATCAGGCCGCGGCAGGCTGTGCCGGGGATTGGGACCCGGCCTGTACGGTGACCGCCCTTACCGAGGGTAGTGATGGCCTGTTCACCGCCTCCTTTGATCTGCCAGCCGGAAGCTACGAATCTAAAGTGGCGCTGGACGGCGCTTGGACCGTCAACTACGGGGTTGATGGGGTGCAAGACGGCCCCAACTACGCATTCAGCCTCGCGGCGGCCGGTACGGTTACCTTCTCCTACGACCCAGCCACACACATCCTGACGATCACCACCCAATAACAGCTGCGAACGCTAGAGAGAAGGCCGGGGTATCCGCCCCGGCCTTCTCGACGGCGACCAACCTACAGTCGTTTATGCGCCTTACCGGAGGCACAGGGTGGCAACCCGCTCTCCTTCCGCAGCTCTGACACGGGTCACTACCACGCGGTCTTCCAGCGTGCGGTACCTTGCCTCACGCCTGGTCCTGCTCGGGCTAATCGACGCCTTCGCTTTCTGGTTCGTCTTCAACTTGTGGATGAAAGACAGCGTTTTGCTGGCCGGCGCCGTAGCGCTGCTGACGCTCTTCGTCAACGTGGTGTTGCTGCGCCGGGACATCTACCCGCTGCGCTGGATGGTGGTCGGGTTGGTCCTGATGGCCTTGTTCGCGGTTTATCCGATCCTCTACAACATCTATGTCTCTACGACCAATTACGGCTTCGGCCACCTGCTCACGAAGGAGCAGGTCATCCAACAATTCGAAGCCACAATGTACCTTCCCGAGGCGGGAGGGGCCTACACCTGGACTGCCTATCGGTCGGATCTAGGTGCTTTCGCGATCTGGCTACAGACTAGCGATGGCCAAGGGTACCTGGCCTTCCCCGGCCGCGAGCTGGCGGCAGTCCAGCCTGGGGAGCAAGGCGTGGGCGAGCTCGATCCAGATGGCATCCCGCTCACCATCGAGGGGTACGAGCGGCTTAACCGCCTCTCCGTCGTTCGCTACATCAACGAGCTCGGGGAGCTGTCGTTTGGCGAGGGGGAGCGGATTGTCCGCATCAGTGGCATGGATGAGGCGGCGGAGCTGCAGCCACGCTATGTCTACGATCGGCCGAGCGACACCCTCACTGACCAGCAGACCGGGCTCGGGTACTCGCCGGTCGACGGAGCGTTCACCACGCCGGATGGCCAGGTGCTCGCGCCGGGATATCAGATCTCGGTTGGCCTGGACAACTTCGCCCAGTTCATCCGGAGTCCGTCGCTCCAAGGTCCCCTGGTTCGGATCATCCTATGGAACTTCGCCT
>JAHFAU010000099.1 GCA_023250385.1 Anaerolineales bacterium | reverse complement strand
CACTTCTGCCGCGGACATGTACGGAAAAGTGATGAGCATTCCGGACAAGGCGATGGCCTCCTACTTCCGCCTGGCAACCCGCTGGGGACCGAACGAGATCTCACAGATCGAGGCGGAGCTGAACTCCGCGGTGGGCCACCCGCGGGACATCAAGATGAAGCTCGCCCGGGAGATCGTCGAGATCTACTATGGTCGGGAAGCGGCCGCCGCGGCCGAGAGCGAGTTTCGTCAGGTCTTCCAAAAAGGCGCCGAACCGGAGGAGATTCCAGGCTACGTTTTGAGCGGTCCCACTCGGCTGGTCGACGTCATGTTCGCTTCCGGACTGGCAAACAGCCGGGGTGAGGCCCGCCGGCTGGTGCAGCAAGGCGGGGTCCGGCTCAACGACGAAGTGCTGGACGACCCCAACCTGGATCTGGCACTGGCGGCCGGGGGTGTTCTGCGGGTGGGGAAGCGTCGATTCTTGAAACTGGTCTCGCCGGATTGAAGCGCTTTATCCTTTGATCACCGCCACGGGGCGCAGGCGGGCGACCTTCTTGGCGATCCCGGCCTTGGCGACCACCTCGACGACCGCGTCGACGTCCTTGTAGGCCTGGGGGGCCTCTTCCGCCAGGCCGGGCATCGATCCGGCCCGCACCTGGATGCCGCGCCCTTCCAGCTCCGCCCGCAGCTGGTCACCCCGAACCGTTTTCTTGGCCTGTTTGCGGCTCATCACCCGTCCTGCCCCGTGGCAGGTCGAGCCGAAAGACTGTTCCATGCTGCCTTCGGTCCCGAGCAATACCCAGGAGGCCGTGCCCATGCTGCCGGGGACCAGGACCGGCTGGCCGAGCGGACGGTACTCGTCCGGCAGCCCCGCGAATCCGGGCCCGAAGGCTCGGGTTGCGCCCTTGCGGTGGACGCACACCCGGACCCGCTCGCCCCCGACGACGTGTTCCTCAATCTTGCCCATGTTGTGCGCGATGTCGTAGACCTGCCGCAGATCCCAGTTTTGCACTCTGCCGCCCAGAACCTCTTCGAAGGAGCGGCGCACGTGGTGCGCCATGATCTGGCGATTGGCGAAGGCGTAGTTTGCCGCGCAGGCCATGGCGGACAGGTAGCGCCTGCCCTCCGGCGAGTCCAGCGGGGCGCAGACCAGCTCGCGGTCCGGGAGTTGAATCTGGTAGCGGGCCGCGGCCGGTTGGAATTCCCGCACGTAATCGGTGCACACCTGGTGGCCGAAACCCCGCGAGCCGCAGTGGATCTGTACGGTTAGCGCTCCCGCCGTCAGCCCCATCGCCTTGGCGGCGGCGGGATCGAAAACCTGATCCACCACATCGACCTCGACGAAGTGATTGCCGGCGCCGAGGGTGCCGAGCTGCGGCTGCCCGCGCTGCTTGGCCCGGTCGCTGACTGCGGCCGGGTCGGCGCCCGCGATTCGCCCGCCCTCTTCGGTGCGAGCAAGATCGGTCTCTTGCGCATAGCCATTCACGAGCGCCCACTGGGAGCCGTCGCGGCACACCCGCTCGAGCTCATTCAAGCTGAGCTTGACGCTGCCTTTCACTCCCACGCCGGCCGGGCAATTGCGGTACAGGGCCGAGGCCAGATCCGCCAAGAGTCCCTCGGCCTCTTCGAACGGCACCTGGCTGGCCAGCAGCCGCACGCCGCAGTTGATGTCGTAGCCAATCGCCCCTGGCGAAATGACGCCGTGGGGAAGCCGGGTGGCCGCTACTCCGCCAATTGGAAATCCGTAGCCCTGGTGCACATCCGGCATGACTGTGACATGGCCGACCAGGCCCGGCAGCATCGAGGCGTTGACCGCCTGGTCAAGCGATTTGTCGTCCAATGCATCTTCAAGCAGACGATCGTCCGCGAACAGGCGGACCGGGACCCGCATGCCCGGCCGGTAGGAGGTCGGGAGTTCCCACAGGAAGGGAGACAGCCTCTTGAAGTCCTGCTTCCGAACCAGGTGGCGCTCAGACATCGAAAACGACCGTGGTGAACAGACCCCGGGGGCCCTGCTCGATGACCAGCTCGTGGTAGGTGACAGCTTTGATTGGCTTGGCGATGCTGGTCAGCGGCACTTCCTGAAACGTGGCAGTCAAACCGCGATCCCCCTTGATCTCCAACTGGATATTCTTGAAGGCAACCTGCCGCAGTTCCAGCGCCAGCAGCAGCTCATGCAGCCAGTCAACCAGCAGCGATTCTCGGTCGAGAGACGTAAGTTCGAGCTTCCGCTCTGGGCCGGCCGTCGCGGAAGTTCGAACCCCGGCGAGCTCCAGCATCCCCTTCGCAGCATTCACAAGCAGCTCGGCCAGATCCCGCCCCCGAACTCTGAGCGCCCAATCGGCAGTGTGCTCCAGCTCCTCGAACCCGGCCGACGGCATGCGGCCAGTATATCCCAGCCGACTCGCCCGTCCCGCCCGCGGCGGGTAGGAACACAAAGTGGTTGTCGGCGATGGTAGTCAGCGTATAATTCCGGTAGTGGAACAGCCCTCAGAGCTGCTCGAAGAGCACCTGCAGAGCTTCGTTCAAGAGCTGCTGGCAGCGCTGCCGAAGGGAAAATTCCCGCTCGAAGAGACCGCGAGTCACTGGGCTCGCGAGATTGCTGCTAGCGCCAAGTCGGACGCGAGTGGCAGGCGATTTGCCCCCGACCAATACACCCTCAGCATGCACCCAAAAGACTTCGAGGCGCTGACTGAGGCCGACCATCTGTCCCAGAGCAAGCTTGCTAAAGCGCTGCAGTTGGCCTTGGAGCACTCCAAGTACCTGCTGTCCCGCGAGCCACACATCACGCTTGCCACCGACCCGATGCTGCGTCGGGCGCAGCTGCGGGTGATCGCCTGGCACAGCAGCGATCCCACCGAAGCGCCCCCAGACGAGGAGGAACCGGCAAACGATTCTCCGCCAAAGGGAGCGTTCTTCATGGTGGAAGGCAGCCGACATTTCCCGCTCGACCGTCCGCTGATCAACATCGGACGCCGATTGGACAATCAGCTGGTCCTCGAGGACCCGCACATCTCTCGGCGCCACGCACAACTGCGGGCCCGAGGCTACCGCTATGTGCTCTACGACCTCAACTCCATTGCCGGAACCCGAGTGAACGGTAAACAGGTGCAGGAATGGGTCTTGAGACCCGGGGATGTGGTTACTCTGGCCACGGTGCAATTGATCTACGGCGAGGATCCCAAGGGCCCACCGGATGTTACTCCGCCGTACTCTCCGCCGTTCAAACCGGAAATCGATCGCGATCGAGTCACTCCGCTTGACCTGACTACGATCGAAATCAACGACAACCCGGCTCCGACCAAGGAACTGGGTTCAGACCCCGCTACGACCCGCAGCTAATCTCGACCCCAGCCCGGCCGGATTTCAAACTCAACCAAACTCCGAGCCGGCCCCTCGGCCTTCCCAGTGGAGGGGGCGCGTCCGAATGTGGTTATAATCTCGCCCGATGCTCGAGCCGTTTGCCAAGCTCGAAGGTCAGCTTGAGAAGCTCTTCGAAGGTTCGCTGGCCAGGTTGTTGCGGGAGGAACTGTCCACCGCCACCCTGGCCAGCCAGCTTGCCCGAACCATGGTGGACGGCGTCCGGCGGGACGAAGCCGGCAACGCCTACGCCCCCAACGAATTCGCGCTGACCCTCAATCCCGAGGATGTGGCGAAGGTCCTCGAGCAGGCACCGGATATCCAGGCAACTCTCTCGACTGGCCTCACCGAGGTTGCCAGCCAATGTGGGTACCGAATGGCCCAGGAACCAAATGTGACCCTGGCGTCGGATCCGACCTTGAATCGTAGGGAGCTAAGAGTAATCTCTTGGCACAGCACAAACCCGCTCGAATTCACCAAGGCCATGGTGCGGGAGCCCTCGGCCGCGGGCAACAGCTTCCCTAAGGGCGCCTTTTTGATCCTGGACGATGGCACCCATTTCGCCCTCGAGCGGCCGGTAATCAACGTCGGCCGCAGGATTGACAACCAAATCATCCTGGAAGACGAGCATGTCTCACGAACCCATGCCCAACTTCGGGTCCGCGATTCCCGCTTCGTCTTGTTCGACCTGGGCTCGACCAGCGGCACCAAGGTCAATGGACGCAAGGTCAAGCAACACATCCTGCGGGCGGGGGACGTGATCACGATCGCCGGATTGCGGATGGTTTACGGTGAAGATCCCGGGGGACCGCCAGACACGGCCACTGCCTATACCCCGCCGTTTCCGCCACGGCCGGCAGGAGATCAGCGGACAGTCACCGGCGAATGGGATAGCGAAGAGGGTGGATGAGCCCCGAGCTCGCCCTGCTGGCCCTCCGCCTGGGGCTGGCCCTGGTGCTGTATACCTTCCTGGGCGCGGTCCTGCTCTTCCTCTGGCGAGACCTGCGCGCATCGGCTCGCACCTCGGAGATCGCTCCACCGGCCCACTTGGACCTCCGAACCGACACTGCTCCCAGCCGAGCGTTCCCGCTTTCTAATCTGAACCTGGTCGGCCGGGCTGGCGACAATACGATCCTGATTGACGACAGCACGGTGTCTTCCCACCACGCTCGCCTGTCCTACCAGGGGGGTCAATGGTGGTTGGAAGACCTCGGATCGAAGAACGGTACCGGGGTCAACGAGCTGGACGTCGAGGACCCCATCGTCGTAACCTTCGGTGACCAGATCCGGTTTGGCAATGTCTTCACTGAGTTGAAGAGTGGTCCGGCTCCCCACAAGGACGGAGGAGGCTGATCCCCGAGATGACCGAGGCGCGGATCGGGGTCATCGGAGGTTCCGGCCTGTACCAGATGGACGGGTTGGAGGTCGAGGAGACCCGCGCCATCAGCACTCCATTCGGGGAACCCAGCGCGCCGCTGGTGCTTGGCCGTTTCAACGGCAAGTCGGTCGCTTTCCTTGCGAGGCACGGCCGCAATCACCAGATCTCACCGAGCGAGGTGAACTACCGGGCCAACATATTCGCCCTCAAGCTGCTGGGGGTCGAGCGGGTTATTGCGGTAAGCGCCTGCGGATCCCTGCGGGAGGACTATGCCCCTGGGCACGTGGTCGTGCCCGACCAGCTGCTGGACTTCACGAAACTGCGGCCACGGACTTTCTTCGAAGGGGGAATCGTCGCCCATGTCAGCGTCGCGGATCCGTTCTGTCCGGTAGTATCGCAAGCCCTGGTGGAGAGCGTGACCGCGGCGGGAGGGAAGGTGCACCCGCGGGGCTCCTTTCTGACGATCGAAGGGCCTCGCTTCTCGACTCGGGCCGAGTCGAACACCTTCCGCAGCTGGGGGGTCGCGATCATCGGCATGACCAGCTCGCCGGAGGCGTTCTTGGCTCGGGAGGCCGAGATGTGTTACGCGGTCCTGGCCCACGTCACCGATTACGATGTCTGGCACCGGTCAGAAGCGCCGGTGACCGTCGAGATGGTCATTCGGACCTTGCAGGCAAACACTCGGCTGGCCGAACAGGCCCTGGCCGACACTGTCGTTCGCCTGCCGGCCGAGCGAGATTGCAGTTGCAAGGACGCACTCAAAGACGCCCTGATCACGGTTCCTGATTCGATCCCCCCTGAGACCCTCGAGAAACTGAGACCCCTTGTTGGCCGCTATTACGGCTGAGGGACCTTCGGAAGTTTCGCAGCGCGAGCTGCGCCTGCTGTCGCTCGCCTTCGCCTTCCTGGTCCTCGCCGCACTGGCAATGGCAATTCCGCGTGCGGCATCCGGAGAGGCAGCGCCGTTAAAGCTCGGCCATTTCGTCCTGCTGCCGATCTGGGTCGGCTGCGCCTGGATGATTCGGAGATTCGCCGACCGCGGTAGCTCGAGGCGCGATCCGCTACTGCTCCCGATCGTGCTCCTGTTGGCAGGCTGGGGCGTCCTGATCGTCTGGAGAGTTTCGCCCGGGCTGGGGGCGCGCCAGGTGGGTTGGTTCCTCGTCGGGAGCGTGGCGCTGGTGGAACTGATGCGCAGCCCGCCGGGCCTCGGCTGGCTGCGGCGCTACCGCTACCTGTGGCTGACCGCCGGGATCACGGTTACCGCCCTCACCTTGGTCCTGGGCACCAATCCGGCCGGTGGAGAGCAACGCCTGTGGTTGGGCTGCTGCGGCCTCTATTTTCAACCCTCGGAGCCCTTGCGCCTGCTGCTGATTGCGTTCGCCGCCTCCTACCTTGCGGACCGACGGTTGGCGAACCCGCGTGCAGCCTGGGCAGCCGACTTCCTGCCGCTCTTGGCCGCGGGCGGCCTGGCTGGATTGCTGCTGCTCGCCCAACGCGATCTCGGCGCGGGAACGTTGCTGCTCGCGCTGCTCGCCGGCCAGATCTACGTTGCCTATGGACATGCCGCAGTTCTGTACGGCGCACTGGGATTTTTAGTTACAGGCGCAGGGATCGGGTATTTGACCCTGGATGTGGTCCGGACTCGAATCGAGGCCTGGGTGAACCCGTGGCTCGACCCAACCGGTTCCGGATACCAGATCGTGCAATCGCTGATCGCCATCGCCAGCGGCGGGGTGCTGGGTTCTGGCCCGGGGCGCGGCGCCCCTACCGCGGTGCCGGTGGTGCAATCCGATTTCGTATTCGCAGCGGTTGCCGAGGAGTGGGGCCTGGTCGGAGCTCTTGCAATCATTGCGCTCATCGCGGTGCTCGTGGGCCGCGGGCTGCGGGTTGCGGCCGGAGCACGCGACCCGTTCGCGGTCCTGCTTGCCGTTGGAGTTTCACTTACGCTCGGCTTGCAGTCGCTTTTGATCCTGGGTGGAACGTTGCGCCTGCTCCCGATCACGGGGGTGACCTTGCCCTTTGTCTCCTACGGAGGCTCCTCGCTGGTCACGAGCTCTATCGCGGCCGGGTTTCTCGTCCTGCTCTCGAGCGAGCGCCATCCCGGTCTAGGTCCGTTCGGCCGCCCCATCCTGCGCGCCCAGGCCTTCCTTTCGGTCGGCTGGATCGTGCTTGCAATGGCCCTCGGCTGGTGGGTGATCGTGCGTGGGGAAGCGCTGACGGCTCGCACCGATAACCCGCGCCGATCGCTCGCCGGTCGCTATTCGCAGCGCGGCTCCATCCTTGACTGGGATGGAGTTGCTTTGGCCGCCTCGGTCGGCACGACCGGGTCCTTCCGGCGGATCTACTACGACCCGGCGAGCGCTCCGGTCACTGGATACGATTCCAGCCACTACGGGCAGGCGGGTCTCGAGACCAGTCTGGATGGCTTTCTGCGGGGTGAGATCGGCCCCGACCCGCTCATGATCTCGTGGAGCGAGCTGGTCTATGGTAGACCGCCGGCAGGGTACCATCTGAGGCTTACGCTCAATTCCGAGTTGCAGCGTGCTTCGGCTGAAGGATTGACTGGCCAGCAGGGCGCGGTGGTCGTCGTGGACGCGCGGTCCGGCGCCATCCTCGCAATGGCCTCT
>JAHFAU010000098.1 GCA_023250385.1 Anaerolineales bacterium | reverse complement strand
TACCCGCATGCCTGGCGCTACCAGCGGATCAATGCCGACTATCTGGTGGCCCGGGGCGCCGCGGTTCGGCTGGACGACCCGAGTTTGGCACGAGACCTGCTACCTGAAGTGCGCGGATTGCTCCAGGATCCGGGCCGGCTGGAGAGCATGGCACAGGCGATGCGCGGCCTGGCGCGGCCCGGGGCGGCTGAGGCGATTGCCGCCGAATTGACGAGGGCCGCCTGATTTGATCAGCCTGACAGTCCTGTTTGGGCTGTTGGTGGTCTTGTTCGGCGTCATCGGCGCGATGCGGGGCTGGGCCAAGGAGCTGCTGGTCACAAGTGCGGTGGTGCTGGGATTGTTCTTGAACAGCATTCTGGCGACCTACGTCCTGAGCTACCGGACCGCCCTCGAGGCGGAGCCGACCGGGACCGGATTCACGGTCCGCAGCCTGGTGCTGGTGGTGCTCGCGATCTTCGGCTATCAGACGCCCAAGATCCAGGCGCTGCAGGCAAAGCTCGTGCGGGAACATTTGGAAGGGATTCTGCTGGGGTTGGTCATGGGATTGCTGAACGGTTACTTGCTCATCGGTTCACTCTGGGCTTACCTGCACCAGGCCGGCTACGCGATCACCAGCCTGGTGATTCCGCCGACGGGTGCGCTGGCCGACCAGGTAAACGGGTTGATGGCCTTTCTGCCGCCGCAGTTGCTGCCGATCCCACACATCTTCTTTGCGGTGGGAGTAGTGTTCGTCTTCATCATCGTTGTCTTTGTATGAGTCGGCGGGTCCATCTGGTTGGAATTGGAGGCGCAGGATTGTCTGCGATTGCGAGGATCTTGATGGAGCGAGGTGAGCAGGTGAGCGGTTCGGATCAGGCCAACTCCCCGTTCGCCGCCGCACTGGCTGCCGCCGGCATGCCGATCACGATCGGGCACACCGCCCAGGCCGTCGCCGGCGCCGACCTGGTGATCGCCTCGTCCGCCATCCAAGCCGGAAATCCCGAGTTGGCTGCCGCCGAGGCCGCCGGCATTCCGGTCCTGCGGCGTCCCGCATTTCTTGGTGAGCTGGTCGCCGGCTACCAGACGCTGGCGGTTGCCGGCACCCATGGCAAGACCACCACCACCGCCATGATCGCCTGGATCCTGAGCGAGGCGGGATTGCAGCCGAGCTTCATCATTGGCGGGATCCCGGCCGATTTCGGGGTCAACGCCCGACACGGCGCCGGCCGCCACTTCGTGATCGAGGCCGATGAATACGATCGCACGTTCCTGGCGCTGCATCCGTTCCTGGCGGTCGTCACCAACGTCGAGCACGACCATCCAGACTACTACCTAAGCGCCGCAGAGTTCCGGGCGGCCTTCGAACAGTTCGTGAGCCAGATTCAAGAAACCCTGATCGTGTGTGCCGACGATCCGGTGGCCGCCGAGCTGAGTGCGCCCGGGCTGCGCCGGATGAGCTACGGTCTGAGCCCGGCCGCTGAGTGGCGGGCCGAGGAGATCCGGGACAACTCGGCCGGCGGTTCGGATTTTCTCGCCCTGCACGGCGAGGATCTGCTGGGGCTGGTTCGGCTGCGGCTGCCCGGGCTGCACAACGTGCGCAACGCGCTGGCCGCAATTGCGGCGGTTGATCCGTTGGGGGTGGGGTTCGGGGCGGCCCGATCGGCGCTGGCCAAGTTCCGCGGCGTCGGACGGAGATTCGAACTGTTGGGCGAAGCCCAGGGTGTGACGGTGATCGACGACTATGCCCATCATCCCAGCGAAATCGAGGCCACCCTGCAGGCAGCCCGCCAGCGCTACCCGCAGGCCGATCTGTGGGTAGTGTTTCAGCCCCACACCTACAGCCGCACCAAGGCCTTCGCCGATCGCTTGGCGCACTCCTTTGGCGCGGCCAATCATGTGATCGTGCTCGACATCTACGCCTCCCGCGAGCCGCTCGATCCGGAAGTGAGCGCCGAACGGCTGGCAAGCCAGATTGCAGGAAAAGACGTGCGGTTCATCCCCGAGCTGGAGCGCGCCGCGGAGCGGCTGATCGCGGAGATCAAACCCGGATCGGTCGTGCTCACCCTCAGCGCCGGCGACGGGAATCGAGTGGGCAGGCTCGTCTTGGAGAGCCTTAATTTAGAGTCGAGAGGAGAGTGGCATGCCTGAGAACAGTAGTGCCCGGCGTGTCCTCGAGCAGGATCGCAAGGTGCAGCTGAAGATGCGCCTGGCGCTCAAACGGCTCCACGGGCAGATGCCGTCCCGGCCGCTGTTGCTGGACCCGGACGGAACGCCCGAGCCGGAGCTGCTCGGCCGGCTGATCGCCAAAGTTCGCAAGCTGTGATTCTTGTCCGGCGACACGGACAAGCAGCTGCGGAACGCGTTCCCGGAGGGGCTGCAGGCCGGCGCCCCGCTGGCGCCCTACACCGCGGCCCGGATCGGCGGTCCGGCCGAGTACCTGCTGACCATCCGCTCGGCCGCCGAGCTCGAATCGGCCGCCCGCCGGCTGTGGGAGCTGCAGATCGAGTTTCGGGTGCTGGGAGGCGGCTCGAACGTATTGATCGCGGACGCCGGAGTGACGGGGGTGGTAGTGCTTAATCAGGCCCGGGCGGTGCGGTTCGAGACCGAGCCCGAAATTCGGGTGTGGGCCGAGTCCGGCGCCAGCCTGGGAGGCACCGCCCGCCGGGCAGCCGAGCGAGGACTGTCCGGGTTGGAGTGGGCGGCGACCGTGCCGGGAAGTGTCGGTGGGGCAGTGGTCGGAAATGCGGGTGCCCACGGCAGCGACATCGCCGGGGTGTTGGAACAGGCCGAAATCATTGATCGCAGCGGTGAGCGGCGGGCGTGGAGCGCGGCCGAATTGGAATTTGGCTATCGCACGAGCCGGCTCAAACGCAATCCCGGGCAGGCGGTGGTGCTGAGCGGCCAGTTTCGAGTGTCCCAGTCTGAACCGGAGGCGGTTCGGGCGCGGATGGCCGAGTTCAACGAGAACCGCCAGCGCACCCAACCGACCGGCGCCAGCCTGGGTTCGATGTTCAAGAACCCACCGGGCGAGGCCGCTGGTCGGCTGATCGAGGCGGCCGGATTGAAAGGCAGCCGGCAGGGGGCAGTCGAGATCAGCCGGCTGCATGCCAACTTCTTCGTCAACGAGGGCGGCGGCCGGGCGAGCGATGTCTTCGCGTTGATCGAGCGGGCCCGAACTCGGGTCGCCGAGCAGTTTGGAGTGGAGCTCGAGCTTGAAATCGAGCTGGTAGGGAAATGGAAACGCCATGCCTAGGCTCCGCCTGGCCGTACTCTTCGGCGGGCGATCAGGAGAACATGAGATCTCATTGCTGTCCGCCCGGTCGGTCTTGGGCGCGCTGGATCGTGAGAAATACGAAGTGATTCAGGTCGGGATTACCCATGCAGGAGACTGGTTGACCGGCGACGACGTGCTGGGCGCATTCGAACGGGGCGAAGTCGGCGAGTTGACCCCCGCCGCGATCCTGGCCCACCCCGGGGCGCATGGCCTGGTAGGCCGCGCCGAGCACGGCGCCTGGGAGCAGATTGCCGAGCTGGACCTGGCGTTTCCAGTGCTGCACGGGACATTCGGCGAGGACGGCACGATCCAGGGCCTGTTCGAGTTGGCCGAACTTCCTTACGTTGGGGCCGGCGTGCTGGCATCGGCGGTGGCGATGGACAAGGGGCTCTTCAAAGAGGTCATGCGCGCCCGCGGAATTCCGGTGTTGGACTCTCTCGTGCTCAACACAACCGAGCTCGTGACCGATCTCGACCGGGCGCTCGATCGAGCCGAGGCCGTCGCCGGATATCCGCTCTTCGTCAAACCGGCCAACCTGGGCTCCTCGGTTGGGATCAGCAAGGTGCGCGGCCGCTCCGATCTGCTCGAGGGCTTGATGGAAGCTGCCCAATACGACCGGCGGGTGCTGGTCGAACGCGGGATCGAGGGGCGGGAGATCGAGGTCGCGGTGCTCGGCAATGAAGAGCCGGAAGCCTCCGTGCCCGGAGAAGTGATCCCGAGCGACGAGTTTTACAGCTACCGGGCCAAGTACATCGACGAACGCTCCGAGCTGATCATTCCGGCCCCGATCGACGAGGAGACCGCCGAAGAGGCCCGCCGGATCGCGATCGAGGCCTACCGGGCAATCGATGGGGCGGGGATGGCTCGGGCGGACCTGCTGTTGGACGAGGAGAGTGGACGGCTCTACATGAATGAAATCAACACCATCCCGGGCTTCACCCGGATCAGCATGTATCCCAAGTTGTGGGAAGCCAGCGGGATTCCATATCCAGAATTGATGGACCGCTTGATCGAATTGGCTCAGGCGCGCCACGCACAGACCCAGAAGCTGGTGCGTAGCTACGAGGGCGCAGCGTGAGGGAGGCTAGATGGCCTTGTTAGGACGTTCGTTGCGCCGGCCGCGTACCCGGGCCGACGCGGTGCGCCGCCGACGGGCGCGCATTGCGTCTGATAGTGAGCCGGCCGCCCGCCCACGGTCGGGAACTTCCGCCCGTTTGCGCCCAATTGCAGCGGCCGGTCCGTGGCAAGGCGGCACGGCCAGGCCGCACTCGGGACGCACCGCCCGCCCGCGCCGCCGCCGTACGCTGGCCCTCCCGGTCGAAATCGGCGCAGAGCTGAGCTTGCCAGCCCTGCCCGCGCTGCGGCTGGGACCGCGGGCGATGACCGCCGTGCTGCTCGCCGTGTGGGGCCTCACCCTCCACGCGGCCTGGACCGGCAGTCGATTCGAGGTCACCGACATTGGAATCGTGGGCGCCAAATTAATGAGTGAAGCCCAGGTCCGTTCGATCGCCCATCTGCGCGGATTGCCCTCCTTTGCGGTGGATCCGGAGGCGGTCGAGCAGCGGCTGGATTCGTATGCCGAGATTGACCGGGCGGTGGTGCGGGTGCGCTGGCCGAACAAGGTCAGCATTGAAGTGCAGGAGCGCCGGCCGATCGTCGAATGGCAAGACGGTTCGCAAGTCTGGTGGCTGAACGCCTCCGGCGTTGCCTTCATCCAGCGCGAGCCCTACCCGGGGCTGGTGCGCATCGTCTCTGACGAGCCGGTACTGGAGATCGATAAGGACGCGCTGCTCCCGGCGATCCTCCCCCAGGTGTTGTGGGAAGCGGTGGCGGTCGCCGAGCAGCTGCCGCATATTGGCGACCTGACCTACAGCCCGCTCGATGGGATCGGGTTCGAGGACCCCCGCGGCTGGAGAGTCATTGTCGGCCAGGGTGGGGACCTCGACCCCAAGCTGCACGTCTATGCAGCATTGACCGCTGCGCTGATGGAGCGCGGGGTGGCCGTCGAGTTGGTCAACATTGCGGATCCTTCCGCGCCGTACTACAAGGTGGCGAGGTAATCGTGGCGACACTGCTCGGAGCAGACGAGACCGTTTTCGTCGGGCTGGACATCGGTACCACTAAGGTCTGCCTGCTTGTAGGGCATTTGGACCCGGAGCGCCGGATGCGGGTGATCGGGGTCGGGATCGTCCCCTCCCTCGGCATGCGCAAGGGTGGGGTGGTCAATCTGGAAGCGCTGACCAAGGCGATCGAGCAAGTCAAGGACAAGGCCGAACGCACCTCCGGATATGAGATCACCTCGGTGTTGGTCAGCCTCTCCGGCGGCCAGATCGAGTCATTGAACAGCAAAGGGATGGCCGGCGTGACCGGGCGGACCATCGGCTACGACGACGTCTCGCGGGCGCTCGACGCCGCCCGCTCGATTGCGATCCCATTCAATCGCGAGTTGGTGCACGTGCTGCCCCGCGGCTACGTGGTCGACGGTCAGGACGGGATCCGCTCCGCGATTGGCATGTACGGCTACCGGTTGGAGGTGGATGCCCACGTCGTCACCGCCAGCACCACCGCCCTGCGCAATTTGGAGAAATGTGTGGAAGCGGCCGGGCTGACGGTGGACGGGTTCGTGCTCTCCTCGCTCGCCGCCGGCGAGCTGGTGCTCAGCGAGACCGAACGTGAGATGGGCGTGGTGGTGTGCGACATCGGCGGCGGGACCTGCGACATTGGGGTGTATATCGAGGGGGCCTCCTGGCAATCGGCCGTGATCCCGGTCGGCGGTGATCTGATGACCAGCGACGTCGCCCAGGGTCTGCATCTGCCCATCGAGACCGCCGAGTCGCTGAAGCTGCGCCACGGGACTTGCCGGGTGCCGCCCGGCGATCACGAGCAGCTGGTGACTGTGCGGCCGTTCGGCCAGGGCAGCACCGTGCAGGTACGCCTCGCCGATCTGGCCGAGATCCTGGAGCCGCGGGCGGAGGAGCTATTTGGATTAGTGCGGCAGGAGATCAAGCGCTCTGGCTACGACGCGCTGCTGCCGGCGGGAGTAGTGCTCACCGGCGGCGCCAGCCGGCTGCCGGGGATCGACCTGGTGGCGGGCGACGTGCTGCAGCTCCCGGTGCGCAAGGGCCAGCCGGATAACCTGCGAGGTTTGGTCGACAAGCTGAACGACCCGGCCTACTCGGCCAGCGTCGGGCTGCTGCACTGGGCCCAATTGCAAAGCGAACACCTGTTGCTCGACCATCGTTCAAATCACTGGCCGCGCTTCGAACTGCGGCGCGCGGCCGAACTGTTGAAACGCCTGCTCCCGGGCTAACCAGGGTCAGGACAAAACTCGAGCGAGAAACGCAGAGGAGGGAAGCCATGCAACGTGCACCACAGATCGAATCATTTGCTCGAATCAAGGTCGTCGGAGTCGGCGGCGGAGGCAGCAACGCCGTCAATCGAATGATCGAGGAGGGCCTGGCCGGCATCGAATTTGTGGCCATCAACACCGATGCCCAGGCGCTCCTGCTCTCCAACGCGCCCACTCGGGTGCGGATCGGAGACAAACTCACCCGCGGCCTCGGCGCGGGAGGGGATCCCGAGATCGGCAAGAAGGCCGCCGAAGAGTCGGCCGAAGAGGTGTATGAGGTGCTCAAGGGTTCCGATATGGTTTTTCTCGCCGCCGGGATCGGCGGCGGGACCGGGACCGGAGCCGCCCCGATCATCGCCCAGGTCGCCAAAGAGATCGGCGCGCTGACGATCGGGGTCGTGACCCGCCCGTTCACCTTCGAGGGCGCCAAGCGCGGCCAGTGTGCCGAGACCGGGATCGACAACCTGAAGGAAAAGGTGGACACCCTGATCGTGATCCCGAACGACCGGCTGCTGCAGCTTGCCGACAAACGGGCCAGCCTGCAGCAGGCCTTCCGCCTGGCCGATGACGTGCTGCACCAAGGCATTCAGGGCATCAGCGAGCTGATCACCGTTCCGGGGTTGATCAACCTGGACTTTGCCGACGTGCGCACCATCATGTCGGAGGGTGGGGCGGCCCTGATGGCGGTCGGCAAGGCCAGCGGTGAGGATCGGGCCCGGGTGGCGGCCGAGCAAGCCATTTCCAGCCACCTGCTCGACATCACCATCGACGGCGCCCGCGGGATCCTGTTCAACGTGACCGGAGGATCGGACC
>JAHFAU010000180.1 GCA_023250385.1 Anaerolineales bacterium | reverse complement strand
GATGCGATCACCACTCATCGTGCCAGAAACTGGGCTCGCCGACCGAGCAGTTTCTTAGGAGGCGCTCGCACCTCAAGGGTCCCTGGGGCAGCATTGCAGCATCCGGGGCCCGATCGGCGGCAGCGGTCGTCCCTCTGTGCCAACATGAGTGAGACACCTCCCCATCCGAATTTACTGTCGAGGGCGGAGAAGGAAAAGCGAATCCATGAGCAAGACCAATGCACCACCCAACCCCTTGAGAAAGCCGGGCTGGGGGGCCTCGGTGCGGAGTGAGGGCGAGCGCAGCGAGCCCGAACGGCGTTCCGATTCTCCCCCTCCCCATGGCGTTCCGGGGCCCGGGGGAGCGGTTGCGGGCTCCGCCGCCGCTGCCCCGTTGCCAGCTACGATTACCCACAGCCAGCCGCCTCCCAACGGCGTTTCCGTTTCGGCCAGGACCTATAGCCGGCAGCTAT
This sequence comes from Anaerolineales bacterium, assembly GCA_023250385.1. Lineage (GTDB taxonomy): Bacteria > Chloroflexota > Anaerolineae > Anaerolineales > E44-bin32 > JADFRG01. Next base: position 2,148 of record JAHFAU010000180.1, on the reverse strand, counting down.
ATAGGGCGCCCGAAAACCCTTCGGCGGCCGTAGCCGAACGGAGCACCGAGGCTCCTCAGCCCGGTGGCGTTCCGGGGCCCGGGGGAGCGGTCCCCCAAACGGAGGTGCTGGCCAAAGCCAGCCGCCGCCACTTTACGGCCGACTACAAGCGGCAGATCCTGCAGCAGGCCGACGCCTGCACCGAGTCCGGACAACTCGGCGCCTTGTTGCGCCGTGAGGGGCTGTACTCCTCGCATCTGACGACCTGGCGCCGGCAGCGGGAGCGGGGCACATTAGAGGCCCTGACCTCCAAGAAGCGCGGCCCCAAGCCGACTGCGAATCCCTGGGCGGAGGAGAACCGCAAGCTCCAACGCGAGAATCAGCGACTCACCCGGCGGCTGCAGCAAGCCGAACTGATCATCGAGATTCAAAAAAAAGCCTCCGAGATCCTGGGGATCCCCCTGAAGAGCCTCGACACCGAAGGGAACGAATGAGGAGCGCCGCTGCCCAACTGGCCTCCACGGTGGGCCGGGCGCCGGCCTGCCGCGCGCTGGAGGTGCCACGCGCCTCCTTTTACCGCCACCTCTGCCCGCCGACCGCCTCCACACCTCAGCACACCACCCCAGCTCGAGCCCTCAGCCTCGCCGAGCGCCAGACCGTGCTGGATCAACTGCATGCCGACCGCTTCCTGGATCAATCTCCCCGGGAAATCTACGCCACCCTGTTGGACGAAGGCCGCTACCTCTGCTCCATCCGCACCCTCTACCGCTTGCTCGAACAGCACGGCGAACTCCGGGAGCGCCGCGATCAACTCTGCCACCCTACCTACCAGAAGCCTCAGTTGCTGGCCACCCAGCCCAACCAGGTCTGGAGCTGGGACATCACCAAACTGCTGGGGCCGGCCAAGTGGACCTTCTTCTACCTGTACGTGATCCTGGACATTTTCAGCCGCTACGTAGTCGGCTGGATGGTAGCCGACCGCGAGAGCCGCGAACTGGCCAGGCGCTTGATCGCCGAAACCTGCCGCCAGCAGGGCATTGTCCCGGGCCAGCTCGGCCTGCACGCCGATCGCGGCCCCTCGATGACCGCTAAACCTGTCGCTCAACTGCTGGCCGATCTGGGCATCACGAAAACCCACAGCCGGCCTCACACCGCCAACGACAACCCCTTCTCGGAAAGCCAGTTCAAGACCCTGAAGTATCGCCCCGGGTTCCCTGACCGCTTGGGCTGTTTGCAAGACGCCCGCGGCTTCTGTGGCCCCTTCTTCACCTGGTACAACACCCAGCACCACCACAGCGCTCTGGGTCTGCTCACCCCCGAGATCGTCCACTACGGACGCTCCCCCCAGGTGACGGCCCAGCGGCAACAGGTCCTCACCGCTGCCTATCTGGCTCACCCGGAGCGCTTTGTCCGTCACCCTCCCAGCCCCCCGCAGCTCCCTGCGGCGGTCTGGATCAACCCGCCGGCCCTGCAGCCGGCGAGCGATGGAGTTCTACACTAAATGTCCCGGCAAGGTGTCTCAAAATCGTTGACACGTTCCGCTTCGCGGGCGCGGCGGATAACAGCGGCAAGGTGTCGTGGCCCCAGTTCAGAGGACCGAATTCCTCGGGACTCGGCGCAGGCAGACCGCCGGTTCAATTCGGCCCCAACCAAAACGTGCTTTGGAAAACTGCTGTAGGGCCTGGACTGTCGTCGCCCATCGTCTGGGAGGGACGTATTTTCCTGACGGAGTTTGATCGCGCTAACAAGCAATTCGCCACTGTGTGCATCGATCGGCGCACGGGCAAGATCCTGTGGCGGCGCAGCGTTACGGCGGAGGAGATCGAGAAGGTTCACGAAATCAGTAGTCCCGCCGGTCCCACGCCTGTCACCGACGGAGAGCGAGTCTACGTCTACTTCGGATCGTACGTATTAGTGTCCTACGACCTCAACGGAAACCTGAAGTGGGAAAGACGGCTCCCGCTACCGCAAAACCCGTATGGCGCGGTCGCTTCACCGATCGTCGCCGGTGATCTGTTGGTGCTCAATCATCAAGGGAAAGACGCCTACCTGCTCGCGGTCAATCGCCGCGACGGCCGGACAGTCTGGAAAACGGACCGCTCCTTGTTTCAGTACGGATGGTCGACTCCTGTGTATTGGCGCCACGACGGCATCGACGAGATTGTGGTC
>JAHFAU010000197.1 GCA_023250385.1 Anaerolineales bacterium | reverse complement strand
TGGCGTGGACCATGGGGTATGCCGCCAGCATGTCCACCATGTCGAGGTAGTCCTTGGCGGCGTGGACTCGCACCCATGGCCGCTCATAGACCCCGGTCTGCGGATCTTTGAAGTACACGGGTTGGTGCTGATGCCAGAGGATGGCCAGATACAACTTGCCGTCCTCGATCTGCAGCGGTGGGCGTAGACTGCCGGCGGGTTGGGCTGTGCTCTGCGGTGGTAGTGCGGCCATTGTGCTTTCTGGGCCCACATCCATTCGACCACAAGCCGCGGCGATCAAGATCAACGCGAGCTGCCCTGCGGAGCGACCGATACTCGTCATCGGCTTGTCTCCTGAGTCAGTCGGCAGACGGGTCCAATGCCGTGCTTATCTCGAACGGGGCCGAGGTGCTGACGGCCCAGGGTAACGCCTCCTGCCGGGCCCGGATCAGCCCCTGATAGTACGTGAATAGCTCCCTGTCCTGCTGACCGTCCCACAGCATGGCCGCCCGGCTGGCTTCCAACCCGGCCCGACTGGATTTGCCCGCAGTCTGGCTCATCCCTACCTCAGTTCCGTAGTAGATGATCGGAGGTCCCGGAAGCCGCATTTGCAGGCTGGCGACCTGCCGCAGGATTTGTTTGTCGCCGCCTGCCAGGTAGAGGAACCGATCCATATCATGGTTGTCGATGAAGGTCAGCGCCAGAAATCCGGGCTCAAAGTGGGAGAGATGCTGCTGCAAGAACTGGTCGAAGCTGGGCCGAGGCAATTGGCGGCCACCGAAGGCCCGCCGCATTCCATCGGCCAGTATGAAATCCAGAATCCCATCCAGCCTACCGGTGTAGCGGCGAATGATATCGACCGGCTCAACGATCTCGCCGAAGCAAAAACAATCTGGGTTCTCCGATTTACAGGCGGCCCAAAACTCAGACCAGTAGCTGGGGCCAGGGCCATTGGCATGATCGAGCCGGTAACCGTCGACCCCAAACTCCCTCAGCCAGTACCGTGCGATATCGGTCATCCAGGCCTGGGCCTCTGGGTTGGCCAGGTTAAGCTGAGGCATCGTCCGCACCCCGAAGAAAGACCGGTAACCCACCTCGGAATCATCGAAGCTGAACCACTCGCGGTATCGGCTGCGGGAGTCGGTAAGGGCCTCAACGAACAGCGGATGCCGATCGGAGACGTGATTGCACACCAGATCTAGGATGATTCGGATTCCGCGCTCGTGGGCCGCGCCAACCAGGTCCCGCAACGCTTGCTCACCCCCCAGCCGGGGTTCGACGGTCAGGTAGTCGGTCGTGTCGTAGCCGTGGGTAGTGGGACTCGGAAAGACCGGGCTGAGCCAAATCGCGGTGGCCCCCAGCTCGGCGATATGGTCCAGTTTCTCGAGCACGCCCCACAGTGTGCCTCCGAAGAAACCGTGCAGGTCGGAGGTCTGCAGCCATTCCTGTCCCCGTCCGGGGAAGAACCGATCGACAAATAGCTGGTAGAAGACGGCCTCCCGAGCCCACCGGGGAGGAGCCAAGCGATCGACCGAATAGCTGAAGGTCGATCCGGTCTGGGGGTCGCCCACCCAAGTGCTGTTCAGCGGCCGGCCATGGAAGTAGGCTTCGGCTGCCCGATCGGTGGTGGCTTTGACGTCCGGCCAATCGGCGAAAGTTTCCGGGCCGACGTCCCGCCAGGCACCAATCCGATAGCGCACGAGAGTGCCTTCGGGCTGAGGCGGCAGTTGCGCTCGCCAGCGGCCGCAGTAGCCCCACAGAAACGTATCCCAAATGGCGTCTGACCGGTGCAGTTCGATAACTGATCCGTTCGAAACCAGTCCTTTGGACCCCCGGGGTTCGCTCCCATCCAAAGTGTAGTAGCACACAACCGACTCGACCGGGAAATCCGGTGCATTCGTCACCAGTAGCGACACCGGCTGATCGGGTACCGGATCTAGGGGGTCCAGCCGCGCGCCATGCTGCAATCCGCTGCGCGAAGTGCGATGGTAAATGAGCTTGAGCTCGTCGGTCGCGAGAGTGCCGAAAATGAAATTTTCCATCACTCAGCTTCAGTGGGTGGAGGAGGTCCCCGACCTCCGGCCAGGTGGGTCGAGCCGCCCAGGAGAGCTGTCGGGTCCGCTCCGGGCTGGAGCTAGCCCTTAACCGCGCCCTGGGTCAGACCGCCCACGATCTGATCCTGTAGCAGGATATAAATGACCGCGATCGGTATCGCGCCAATAATTGCGCCGGCGGCGAATACCCCCCAGGACTGGGCAAAGGTCTGAGTGACGAAGAGATAGAGACCCACCATCAACGTGTAGTTTTCGTTGGAGCGCAGCAGCACGCTGGCCAGGATGAATTCATTGTAGGACCCCACGAAGGCCAGAATTCCGACTACTGCCAGGATCGGGCGCACCAGGGGGAAGATCAGCCGCCAGAAGGCCTGCCAGTGGGAGGCTCCATCGACCATAGCGGATTCGTCGATGTCGCGTGGAATGGAATCGAAGAATCCCTTCATTAGCCAGATGTTAATGCCCATTTGGGCGCCGAGATAGACCAAGATTAGCCCGCCATGGGTGTTCAATCCTAGCCAGGGAACATACTCACCAATTTGTCGCAGCAACAGAAACAGGGCCACGATCGTCAGCATGTTAGGGAAGACCTGGATTAACAAGATCGTCAGCAGCAGGCTACGGCGCCCCCGGAAGCGGAACCGGGAAAAGGCATAGGCCGTCAACGCCGTGACAAAGACGGCCAGCAGAGCAGTGATCGCGGCGACCTTCACCGAGTTCCTGATCCAGACGAAGATCGGGTGAAGCGGATCGTTAAGTAGCTCTTCAAAATTGGCGGTCGAGGCGTTGGGCGGGATCAGCTGCTGGGAGGCCAGCGAGCTGGTCGGATTGAAGGCAGCCGAGACGATCCAGATCACCGGAAAGAGGGCGAAGACCAGCGCCACAGCGATGAGCGCCGATCGCAGCACCAGCTGGTTTCTATGCCGCTGACGCATCGACCGCGCCCGGGCCGGGCGAGGCAGCGGAGCCGCCGCGATCTCGCTAGACATTCTCCGAGACTTCCTCCCAGCGTCCCATGAAACCGTACTGCAGCAGCGTGATGGTGGCGACCACGATGAAGATCACGATCGTGATGGCGGCCGCGTAGGCGTAGTCGGCCCCCCGCCCGGTCTCAAAGGCCAGGCGGAAGGTGTAGCTGATCAAGATATCAGTGTAGCCCGCTGGGGTCGGGGTGCCGGGGATCGGCGGCCGGCCCTCGTTGTAGGCATAGATAACGCTGAAATTGTTGAAATTGAAGGTGAAGGAGGCGATCAGCAGGGGACCGACACTGACCAGCAGCAGCGGCAAGGTGATGTCCCAGAATTTCTGCCAGCCGCTGGCTCCGTCGACATCGGCGGCTTCGTAAATGTCACCCGGAATGGCCTGCAGGGCGCCGCTGCAGATCAACATCATGTAGGGGGAACCCAACCACAGGTTGACTAACAGGATTCCGACCTTGCTCCAGAACGGGTCGATAAACCACCCCGGCGCCCACCCGAACAGCTTCACCAGGTTGGTGGTAATCACGCCCAAATGCTGGTTCAACATTCCGCGCCAGATTAAGATGCCGATGATTCCAGGGATCGCGTAGGGCAGGATCAACAGGGTACGGATCAACCTGCGGGCGGGCAGGATCGGATCGTTCAGGAGGAGCGCGACAAAGAGCCCCAAGGCGAAGGTCGTGAATACAGAAAAGAAAGCGAAGACGATGGTCCAAAGGAAGATCTGGACAAAGGGACCCCGCAGCGCCGGGCTGTTAAGGAGCCGGTCGAAATTATCCAGCCCGATCGTTACTTGATAGCCGGGATTGAGCGGGACGCTGGCTGACGAGAGAAAGAAGCCGACTTTGTCGTCGGCCGGGTAGACTGTACCGGCCCGCTGATCGGTGATTGAGTCCTGAGAACTGTCGTAGACAAAGCGCTGTTGCAGCTGGGCGGCTTCTCGGATGGACTTGATCTTGAACGTGAAGGGTGGCTCGCCGAATTCGAGCAGTGCCAGTTCGGAGTCCAGGATCGGCAAGATGTCCCGGATCTCCAGGCGGGTGTAACCGTCCAGGCGGGTTGGAATCCCGTGTTCATCTAGCTCGCCAATACCGGGCTGCCCGAGAACTGCCTCTTGCAGCGGTTCACCGGGGCGCGCCAGGAAGGCCTGACCTTCAGGGCTGACGAGCCACAGTGTGAGATCGCCGGCCTCCGACCGGAAACCGGTCCATTGATAGGTCTGACCGCCCTCAGGCAGGAAACGGTCCTGGCCGATCCGGCGGATGGTCTGGACCTTGGTTAGGAGGTGGCCGTCGCTGTAGTTGGTGAAGGCGGTATATACAGTGAAAACGATGGGATAGAGGACAAGCAGGATGATGATGGAAAAGGCGGGGGACATCCAGCGCAGCGGGTAAAGCCGATCGGTGAGGTTGACCGCATTGACCAGTAGGGTGGCGGCTAGGATTCCGAGCGCCAGTGGCCACACTCTATCTCGGATGAGGAAGAGCAGCAGCCAAACGGCAATCGCGTCGACCAGCGCCAGGCCGGCGAAGCGCAGAGTGATGGCCGGGAGGCTGGTCCGGATAGAGGCCAGGGGGCTAACGCGCCCCCTGGCCTCTATGGTGGTTTGTCCCATGGGCAGCGATGCCCAACTTCTCCGAACTACTGTTTGATCAGCGTGCGGACCTGCTCCGCGGCGTCGGAGAACGCCTCGGGACCAGGCAGCTGCAGAGTGATCACCAGTTGCTCGGCGTTGCCCCAGGATTCCCAAACTGATGCCATCTGGGGAATGGCTGGCATGGGCAAGCCCTGGGCGCCGGCCGCCGCGAAGGCGGCCAGATCCGGATCATCGATCGCATCCCGCACTGCCAGAAAGGCAGGGGGTCGTGGATCGGCGTCATACATGGCCTGCATGAACTCCTGGGTAGCGAAGATCTCGGTCAACACCGTCTGGGCCAGCAGCTGGTTCTCGCTGAAGGCACTGACCATGAAGCCCTGCACGCCGAGGAAGGGCTGTCCCGGGCCGGCAGGCCCCGAGGGATAAGGGTTGATTGTGTAGTTCACACCCGAGCTGCGGATCGCCTCCAGTGCCCAAGGCCCGGTGCCGATGCAGGCTACCTGACCACCCTCGAACTGGGCGTGCATGACATCGTAATTCACATCGGGCTTGAGGTGCCCGGCCTCGGCCATCCCTTGCAGCCAAGTGGCGGCTGCGATAGCGCCTTCGCTGTCGAGCCCGACATTACCCGAGTCATAGCCCTCCGGGGTCAGGCCGAACACGTACCCGCCGAAGGCAGTCATGACCGGGAAGTAGTGATACGGGTCATTGGTCTGAATCGTCCAGGCGGTGACGGTGCCGCCGCTGTCTGCCTCGAGCTTTTCGGCCAGGGCGGTCACGTCGTCCCAGGTCGCGGGTGGAGTGTCCACCAGATCGGGGTTGCAGAAGAACGCAACGTTCTCGGTGGCGTAGGGCATGCCGTAGAGCTGGCCGTCATAGGTGAAGGCCGTGAGTGCGGCATCCAGGAAGAGATTTTCTTTTCCTCCCAAGTCCAGGGGGGCGACCAGCCCGTTGACCACCAACTGTCCGAGCCAGTCGTGGGCCCCGATGATGATGTCGGGCCCTTCACCGGCCGGTCCGGCTACCGCCAGCTGATCGCGGATATCGCCGAATCCCATTTGCTGCACGACGATGGTGACACCGAAGTCTGCCCCAAACTGATTCCCTAACTCATTGATCACCGGCGAGCGCAGCTCGTCGGCCCAGACCAGCAGCTCGACCGGCGCGGCGGTCGGCTCGGCGGGAACGGCCGTCGGTAGGGGTGGTACAGCGGTGGGCTGAGCGGGCACGGCGGTCGGCTCGGCTGTAGGCTGTGCACATGCGGCGAGGGCCAGGCTAATCGCCATGGCCGTCAGTCCCAGGCGCCAAAGATTCGTTCGGTTCATCTTCTCTCCTCCAAGTTTGTAGACTAGGTGTGTGTGGCTCTACCGGAAATCTGACTGTCTATTCTCTGGCTCGCTCGATTTACCTTTCACCTCCCTAGGGGCCCGGCTGTTCGCCTGACGCGCCATTCTCTCGATTGGCCTCGAGGGTGAGGCGCAGTCCGGCACTAAGCTTCTCCAATAAGGCATTCAACTGCTGTCGTTCCCTGCTCCGCAGCAATTCGAGCCGCTGCTCGAGATACCCCTTGTGCGCATCTGAAACCCGGGCCAGCTGCTCGGCCCCCTCCCGCGTCAGCACCACCCGCTGCGCCCGGCGATCGTCCGGATCAGGTACCCGGCGGAGCCAGCTTCGCTGTTCCAATTCATCCACGACGCGGGTAATCGTGCTCTTGGAGAGCAGCAATCGTTCGCTCAGGGTGGTGAGGCGATGGGCGGTGTCGTTTCTCAGCGAGGTCAAGACCCGGAACTGTGAAATGGTGAGGTCGAAGGAGGTGAGAACCTGGCGGTCGCTCGCGTCCGAGTAGACGTAGACTTCATGGATCATGTGATAGAGCCGTTGGGCGGTCGAGGAATCGCCCATGGGGTTCGACTCTACGGTGACCATAGTTCCCCGATCAACAGTACCGCATGCAATAATTGCATGCGGTACTAATTTTCGCGCACCACTATGTACCTGTCAACGGCAATCTTGCGCGTCGGCGGCATGTTGCCGGTCTATTTGTCTGGTCGCAGGAACGTAAGCGGTGAGGAGGCGTGCTTAGCAGGCCAACTCGATTCGGCCTCCGAAGGTGCCGTAGCCGGGCCCGCCGTCTACAACGATACGAGTGCTGGGGATTGTCCCAGGCCGGGCTAGAACGTTCGCCGATCCGACTTTCCCGACCAAGTCAGCTCAGCCCTCCGAAGACCGGCCCAGGCGCGCCCGCTCGGCCTCGATGATCTCTTCGTCCAGCTTCTTGTAGAGCGGGGCCGGTTTCGCCAGGGGCTGCCCGGCCGCCAATCGGCTCGGCTCCCAGCGGCCTGCCGCGCCCTCGGGCGCGTACACCAGAGCCTGGTGGCTGCGGGTCTGCTCGACATAGGTCTCTATTCGCTGCTCACCGAATAGACGATCTGCGTATCCCAGCGCGTGGTGCAGCTGCTGCGAGCTGAACGGCAGGAAGGGCGAGAGCATCACGTTCAGGGAATCGATGGCGCGCAACGCTGTGTACACAGTGGTCGCCGCGGCGCCCCGATCCGACTCGATCACGCCAAACCAGGGAGCCCGATCCAGGTAGCCGTTGACCTCCCGGGCCAATCGCATCGCTTCCCCCAAGGCGGCTCGCAGCCGAACGGCCTCGATCTGGCGGCCGACCGTCTCAAAGCCGGCCTCCACGATGTGCAGCAGTTCTTTGTCCGGGCCCCGCAGCTCGCCCGGCGCGGGGATCTTCCCCTCCCAATGTTTATAGGTGAAGGAGATCACCCGGTTCGCCAGATTCCCCCAGGTGGCGACCAGTTCGTCGTTGTT
>JAHFAU010000097.1 GCA_023250385.1 Anaerolineales bacterium | reverse complement strand
ATCGCGGCTTGCATGACGCGGGCGATGTGCTTCATGCGCTCTCGCCTTTGGTGAACACTGCTTCGATGACATCCTCGATCGGAGGATCTTCCACCGAGAGATCGTCGATCGCGACCTCCGAGAGCAGCCGGGCGGTGACTTGCGGAACCTCGCTCTTAGGAACCCGAAAAGCGACACGGCCCAGGTCGGCCTCGACAATTTCCCCGTAGCTGCTCAGGTCCAGGTTCTGGTCGGCCGGCTTGACGACTACCTTCTTGTGGCTCGTGAAGCGATCGGCCAGCGCCGAGAGCTCGCCATCGAAGAGTATGCTGCCCTGATGAATCACGATCACCCGCCGGCACAGGGCTTCCACATCCGCCATGTAGTGGCTGCTCAGCAGCACGGTCGCGCCCTCGCGCTGGTTGTACTCGCCGATAAACTTCCGGATCCGGCGCTGCATCGGGACGTCCAACCCGAGGGTCGGTTCATCCAAGAACAGCACCCGCGGGTGATGCAGCAGCGAACCGGCGATCTCGACCTTCATCCGCTCGCCGAGCGAGAGGTTGCGGACCGGTTTCCGCACCAGGTCCTTCATATCCAGGATCTCAACGAACTCCTCGACCGTTCGCTTATAGAGCCCCGGGTCGATCTCGTAGATTGCTTGATACAGGTCGTACGAGTCGGCTGCCGGGATGTCCCAGACAAGCTGGTTGCGCTGCCCGGTCACCAGGGTGATCTGGCGCAGATACTCCCGCTCGCGCAGATGCGGCAGATGTCCCAAGACTCGGGCTTCGCCGCCAGTCGGGTAGAGCAGGCCGGAGAGCATCTTGAGGGTGGTGGTCTTCCCGGCTCCGTTCGGCCCCAGGAAGCCGACGATCTCACCGGGCTGGATTTCGAAGTTGATCGCCTGGACTGCCTTGACCTCCTTTTTCTCGCGGCGAAAGACGCCTCGCAGTGCCGCCTTTACCCCGCTGGCGCGCTCGTGCACGATGTAAGTTTTGGAGAGATCGTGAACCGAAACCGCCGCGCTCATCCGCTCGCTCTCGATCGCCGGGTCGAATCCGTCGCCCAGCCAAAGTAAAGCCCTCTCCCCTCCAGGCGAGAGGGCCGCTGCGGCCTAGGAGTATAAGCGAGAAGTGGGCTTAGAGGATGAGGCTCGAGGCGCGACGGAGGGGGATGACCCGACGCGGCCTTCGGGCGCGAAGGCAGTGAATCAACGGGTGCTTAGGGCGCGATGGTGGGTTTGAGCAGGTGCCAGTTGACTGCTCCGTCGGTGGTTGTGACCAACGCAATCGCATCGCCGGACCGGGCCACCGCCCAGCCGACCTGATCGTTGACGAAGCTGAACTGGCCGTCCCACTGGACGGTCTTGATGAACTCCCAAGTCTGACCCCCGTCGTCCGTCTTGTAGATCTTCTGTCCGAGCGCGAAGGCGGTCCGTGGGCCGGACAACCAGAGCGTTCCGCCGGGGTACAAGGTACTTTGCCAGGTCTGCCCGCCGTCCTCGGTCCGATAGAAGTAGTTCAACAGCAGACCGGTGCTGCAGCTCACGGCCAGCGCGCCCTCGGTCGGGGACAGAAGTTGCGGCGAGTGTCCCTCACACAGCTCGGTCTCAAAGAGGGTAGGCCGCTTCTCCGGAGGCGGGAGTGGGGCGGACTCCCAGGTCCGACCGCCGTCGTGTGTGACCGAAAGCTCCGGAGCGGTCACCGGGCACTCGGCGACGGTGACCCAGCCGGTGAGCCGATCGGCGAACACAATCCCACTCTTTTCGCAGCTCTGCAGCCCTCCGACGAAGGGATCGATGGCGATCTCCCAAGTCCGACCGCCGTCCGCGGTGCGCAGCAAGTAGACCGGATATCGGTGCATCCCGGCCGGGCCGCTGCGGGCCAGGAGCCAACCGCTCTCCGTATCTTCAAATCCGACGAGCGGCGGGAAGTCGGTGCTCCCCAAGAACTCGAGTTCGACCGGCTGGCTGGCCGTCCAGCTCTCCCCACCGTCCTGAGTGGACCAGACCCGCAATTGCCCGGGAGTAGGCTCCAGGCTGGCCGGGTAGTAGGTCACCCAGCCGACCTGGGAGTCCAAGAAATAACCCGCTGCAGCTTTGTCCGGCTCGCCCTCTGTTGGCACCGGCTCTGGCGGAGTCACGTCGCGCCAGGCACTCCCACCATCGCCGGTGCGCAGCACGTGGTCGGAGGCGCCCTCTAGCCCTCCGATCCCCCAGCCCAGGTTCTGGTTTGTCATTTGGATCGTGGTCACGATGAACTGGGTGCCCGGCTCGAAATGAACGATCGCCGCGCCCAGCGGCTCTTGAGTTGGTTCGGTGACCTCGGTCGGCAGTAGTTGGGGGGCCGGGCCGATGGCCTCGGCTGTCGCAACTGGCTCGGCCTCGACCGGGGTCGCCACGCCCTCCGGGGCCTGGCCGGCGCCGAACGGCAAGTTGCAGGCCGACAACAACGTGAGGATGCCGATGGCGGATGCTATTCGGATCATGAGCGGTCCCTCAGCTTCGTGGGATCAGTCTAGGGGAGAATTCGCCGTTGCGAAACCGACCCTTGGGTACCTGACTGGGCAACCGCCTCCGCCACGCCGGTCAGCTTGGCCAGCCGATCTACCAGATCATCGAGCATCTTGAACGTCCGCTCGACCGGCTCTGGCGAGCTCAAATCCACCCCGGCCGCCCGCAGGGCGTCCAATGGATAGAGCGAGGCTCCGGCCTTGAGGAATTCCAAATAGGCCTCCGCCGCGCCGGTCTCCCCCTCCAGTATGCGGGCGGCCAGCGCGTGCGCTCCGGCGATCCCGGTGGCGTATTGATAGACATAGTAATCCTGATAAAGATGGAGAAACTGGGCCCAGGTGATGCCGACCCGCGGCCGGTCGAGTTCCATCTCACTCCCGAATGGCTCCGCGAATAGATCGGCCATCAAATCGACCAACCCCTCCGGGCTAAAGCCTTCGCCCCGTTCGACCCGCTGGTGGATCTCCAGCTCAAAGCGAGCCAGGGTGGGCATGATCAGGAAGTAGCGGTGAAAGTTATCCATCGCGTCCTCGATGATCGCGATCTGCAGCTTGACATCGGAGTTGTTCTGCAGCAGATGCGCCCGCAGCATCGCCTGATGGAAATTCGAGGCGACCTCGGCTGCGAAGATCGAGTAATCGGAGTAAATCAGAGGCTGGTGCTGCCAGGCGAGATATGAATGCATCGAATGCCCGAGCTCGTGGGCCAGGGTGCTGAGGCCGGAGACATCGTCGGCAAAGCTCATCACGACAAACGGGTGAGTGCCGGGCGATCCGAAGGAGAAGGCCCCCTGGCGCTTGCCCAGGTTGGGGTACACATCCACCCAACGCTCCTCCAGGCAGGCCCTGCGCATCTTTTCGACGTATTCATCTCCCAGCGGCCTCAACCCCTCGCACACCCAGTCCACCGCCTGCGGATAGGTAACGGCTGGCGGACTGTCGGTTAGCGGCGCCCAGACGTCGTAGGGCTGGAGCTGCTCCACCCCCAGCGCCGCCCGCCGGACCTTCCAGTAGCGATGCCAGGTACCGAGGTGGCTGCGAAAGGTCTCGATCAAGTTGTGGAAGACCGACTCGGGAATATTGTCCTTGAAGAGCGCTTTTTCCAGGCTGGAGGCGTGCCTCCGGGCCCGCATGAGAAACACGTTCTGCCGGATAGAGGCTGCCAGATTGTTCGCCAGGGTGTTCTTGTAGCCCAGGTAGGTATCGGCATAGCTCTCCCAGGCGGTGCGCCGGACCTCCCGATCCGGCTCCCGAAGCAGGGTGTCCACGTTGCCCTGGTTCACGGGAAGCTCGCGACCCTCCGACGATATGGCCGGCCGAAACTGGAAATCCGAATCGACTAAGGCCGAGACCGTCGTGTAGACCGCCAGAAAGGGATCCATCACCCGGCCAAGCAATTCCTCGATCTCTGCAGAGCGGACGTGCTGCTGGATACGGAAAAGGTCGGTGAGGTAATGATCGTAAAGAACCAGCCGCGGCTCCGCCCGCATCCATTCCCTGAGCTTCGCCTCACCGATCGCAAGCAGCTCCGGATTGACGAATGCGCCTGCAGCCGTCGCATGGGCAAAGATACCCTCGGCCCGCCCCTGCCGCTGGGCGGCTTCCGGCTGGCGGGTGTCCACCGCATACGAGATCGCGGCATAGTTCAGGAGCTTCCAGGCTCGGGCGAGCAGCTGCTGCAGCCGCTCAAGCGCCGCCAGCAGCGTGGAAGGGCCCTGCGCCAGCCGGCCATGATACTCATTCAGACCTTCCAGCTCCGGGCCGAGGGACTTGAACTCGGTCTCCCAGTCTTTCGGGTTGGCGAACACGCTCTCGGCGTTCCAGGTGAATTGCATCGGGATGTGAGTCCGTTCGCGAACTTCGGTTGGCATGTTCCTCTCTCGCCTGCGGGGTGGATTTAGAACGCCAGCAGATCTGCGATCGCCGCTGCAATCTGCTCGGTGTTGGGAAGCACCGCCCTCATCAGGCCGACGCTGTAGGGGATCGGCACGTCTCGAACCGCGATCCGGCGCAGCGGGGCGTCCAGCCCAAAGAAGGCCGCCTCGGCGAGGGTGGCCAGGATCTCGCTTCCGAAACCGGCGGTCCAGCTGTCCTCATGCACTACCAGGCAGCGGCCGGTCTTGCGCACTGATGCCAGCACCGCCTCCTGGTCCCACGGGCTGATCGTTCGCAAGTCGATCAGCTCCACCCGGCCGGCGAATCCGCCCGCGGCTGCGGTTGCCGGGTACACCATCGCGCCCCAGGTCACCAGGGTCAGCTCATCGCCTTCGGTCAGCGTGATGGCGCGGCCAAAGGGAACGGTGTGATCGGGTCCGGGATCCGGCCGGCGCGCCTCGGAAGCATCCAGCAGCGCCCGGTGCTCAAAAAAGAAACAGGGGTCCTCGCCCCGCAAGGCGGTCCGCAGCAAGCCGGCCGCGTCGGCCGCGTTGGAAGGGAAGGCCAGCCGCCAGCCCGGCGCGTGGGCATAAACAGCCTCGCCGGTGACCGAGTGCCAGGGATCGCCGCTCTTCTTCCCATAACCGACTGGAATCCGGACCACCAACGGCGCGGCAAACTTTCCCGCGGTGCGCCAGCGGATCGTCCCGCAATCGTTGAGCTGCTCAGTCGCCGGGTCGGCGTACTTGCGGAACTGGATCTCGGGGATCGGCAGCAGCCCGGCGAGCGCCAAGCCCACCGCCCGGCCGATGATGCCCTCTTCCGACAGCGAAGTGTCGAACACCCGCCCCGCTCCAAAATGTTCCTGCAGCCCAACCGTGGCGCCGTGGACGCCGCCCTTAACGCCAACATCCTCGCCAAAGACCAAGGCCCGCGGGTTCACTTCCAACTCCTGCTCCAGAACTCCCCGGACCGCGTCGATCAGATTGACCCGCGGCCCGGAGCTCGGCGCCGGCCGGGGCGTGGGGAGCGTTCGCGGGCCCAGCTCCGGCAATAACCCGCCGACCTGTTGCGGCACGCCTGCGAAGAATAGGTGCTCGGCAATCGCTGCCGCATCCGGTTCCGGCAGCTGCCTGGCTCGCTCCAGCGCTTCCCGCAGCTCCGCCTCCGCCTCGGCCTGCAAGGAGCGAAGGCTGGCGGAGCCCAGGACCGGATCCAGTCCCAGCAGCGGATCCCGCTCGCGCTCCGCCTGCAGCTCCGCCTGACTCCGGTAGGCCTGATTGTCGATAAACGTGTGTCCCGACAGCCGCGGCACCCGCAGGTGTAGCAGACAAGGCCCGGAACCCGCCCGCACGTATTGGACCGCCTCCTGAATCAGGTCCGGAGTCCGGGCCGGATCGAACCCGCTTCCGCTCAGGCTGAGCAGATTCCGGAACGAGGCCAGGTTCTCAGCGATGTTCCCGCCAGGTGTCTGCAGTGTGCCGGGCACCGAGATCCCGTATCCGTTGTCCTCGATGAAGAACAGCATCGGCAGCCGAAGGGTTGAAGCAATGGTCAGGGCAGCCCAAAATCCGTTGGTCGCCACCGAGCCATCTCCCCCCAGGGCAACCGCCAGGGCCCCCTCCCACTCCGGCTCGCCCAGGACCTCGACTCGATAGCGGATGGCCTGGGCCCAGCCGGCTACCGGTGTGAACTGCGCACCGACATCGCCGGAGGCGGGCAGCACGGTCGGGCCGCCGCGGGGCGGAAGCGAGAACACCACCCCGACGTCCCGGCCCTCAGAAGGACTGTGGGGCTTTCCCATCCCGGCAGCCAGCGCCTCCTCCAGCGTCAGCCCGACGCTTAACACGAACGGCCGCGAGCGGTAGTACACGCCCGCCGCGTCGTGGGGATGGTCCAGGCTGAGCGCCAACAGGACCTGGGCCAGCTCGTGGCCTTTGGCGGAGAATTGGTAGGGCACCTCGCCGCTCGGTGCCAGTTCGGCCTCTTCCAGTTCGTCGAGCGCCCGCGAACGCAGCATCAGCCGGGCCACTTCAGTCCAATCAAAGGCGGTCACCCGCTTGACTGGAGCCTCGACTGCCTGCTTTTCGGCCATCGGGCCGATTATAACCTTGGGGATTCGAACTGCCGTTTGCGGGCGCCGATACGCGTCTAAGCACCCGCTCCAAGCTCAACGCTTGTCAACCGCTGGAAGGGCGGTTATAGTCTCTCATGCCAACGACTTCCGCTCCGTTTGCACCTACTGGATCGACTGATGACAACCCATGATGCTTGCGACCCAAGCATCATTTTCAACTTTCGACCATGGCGACCGATCCTTCTTCCAAACTGACCGCCGACCGGTTGGCGCTGGTCTACCAGCTTTCCAAAACGTTCAACTCCTCCCTGGACTTGGAGGATGTGTTGAACACGGTGATGGACGAAGTGATTGCCGCCATCCATGCCGAGCGAGGCTTCGTCGTGCTCCGGACCGATGAGGGCCGGCTCGACTTCCGCGCCGCCCGCGGCATGGTCCAGGAGACCCTCGACCAGCCGGAGTTTCAGATCTCGCGGGGCGTGGTCGAAAGCGTCGTGGGCAGCGGCGAAGGACTGCTGACCAGCGACGCACTGCAAGACGAACGCTTCATGTCCCGGCAGAGCGTCATGAGCCTGGGTCTCCGCTCGATCCTCTGTGCGCCGCTCCGGGTCAAGGAGCGAATCCTGGGCGCCATTTACGTGGACAACCGGCTGCACGCCGGGATCTTCCGCTCGGCGGATCTGGAATTGCTCAATGCGATCGCCTCCAGTGCAGCCACCGCCATTGAGAACGCTCGACTGTATCAGGTGGCCGTCGACAAGGGACGCATGGAGCGTGAGCTGTCGATGGCCCGCCGGGTGCAGACCAGCCTCATTCCGGAGAAAGTTCCGGAACTCGCGGGCTGGCAATTCTCCGCCAGTTGGCTTCCAGCCCGGGAGGTGGCCGGCGACTTCTATGACTTTGTTCCGCATGGCAAGGGAGGGCTCGGCCTGGTCATCGCCGACGTGACCGACAAGGGGATGGGGGCCGCCCTGTTCATGGCCCTCACCCGCAGTAT
>JAHFAU010000012.1:16231-22454 GCA_023250385.1 Anaerolineales bacterium | reverse complement strand
ATTGCCGCCGTGGAACATGAGCTTTACGAGGTGATGGCTCCCATCCGGGTCGAGCTGCCTTACCGAGAGGGACGGCTCATCAGTCTCTTCCACGAGCAAGGGAAGATCGATTCTGAAACGCACTCCGACGGCGTAATCAAGATTCGCGGCAGGCTGCCGCGCCGGCTGCTCTGGGCCTTCCAGGACTTTCGAGAAGGCGTGGCAGAAGCGCACCTTGGCTGAGCCCCAAGCCCTGGCAGAGCTGAGTGGGAGGCTCAGATCGCGCCTGGCAGGGGAAATCCACTTCGACCCGTACTACCGATCCCTCTACTCAACCGACGCATCCAACCATAGTATCCAGCCGCTTGGGGTTGTAATCCCGCGGAATGAGGACGACCTGTACGCGATCGTCGAGGCGGCGGCGGATCTGGAAGTTCCGGTGATCCCGCGTGGCGGCGGGACCAGCCTCTCCGGATCAGCACTAGGAGCCGCGCTTATCCTCGATTGTTCGCAACACCTGGCCCAGATTTACCAGATCGATACTGACGCTCAACTTGCGGAAGTCGGGCCGGGAGTTGTCTGCACCGCGCTCAACCTTGCGGCGGCCCGGCACGGTCTGGCCTACGGACCCGATCCGGCCTCGGCCGATCGGGCAACGATCGGTGGGATGATCGGCACGAACGCGACCGGGGCACACTCGATTCGGTATGGGATGACGGCAGATCACGTTGTCGCGCTGGACGTCATCCTGGCCGACGGGTCGCCGGCGCGACTGGAAGACCTCGGTCTCGAGCAGG
The DNA here is from genome assembly GCA_023250385.1 of Anaerolineales bacterium. Classification (GTDB taxonomy): domain Bacteria; phylum Chloroflexota; class Anaerolineae; order Anaerolineales; family E44-bin32; genus JADFRG01. Next base: position 21,678 of record JAHFAU010000012.1, on the reverse strand, counting down.
CCAGAGCCAAATCGCGGATCAACTCCCTCGAAGGCCGGATCTACGCCCGGGCGCTGGATCTGCGGCTCCGTGTTGCGCGGTCGGTCGAAGAGGGTTGGCCGCGGACCTGGCGCCGGTCCTCCGGGTACAACCTGAACTACCTTACTGGCTTCACACCAGACCGGCCAGCCGCCTGGTACGCGGATCCGGGAGCATACCCACCGGCGAATGAACTCAACCTCGCCCCGCTGGTCTGCGGGTCAGAGGGGACTCTGGCAATCGTTCGGCGGGCACAACTGCGCCTCGTCCGCAGACCGGCCTCGACCGCGCTGGTCGTGCTGAGCTTCGCCGGGGTTGCAGAGGCGTGTGATTTCACTCCCGCCGTCCTGGAGACCGAACCGGCCGCAGTCGAACTGATTCCGCGGACCCTGATCCAGCGCGCCCGGGCCGTTCCGGCCTATTCCCGCAAGCTCAGTTTCGTAAACGGTGATCCGGCGGCGCTCTTGGTCATCGAATACACCGGCAACGATCTCGGGGAAGCGGTGACCAGGGCGCAGCCTTTGGCCGGCCGCGGCCGGCTGCTGAGCGGCTCTGAGGAGCAAGCCGACCTGTGGGCGGTCCGCAAGGCCGGGCTCGGATTGCTGATGTCGGTCCCCGGGGAAGCCAAGCCGATCACCTTTATGGAAGACGTGGCGGTGCCGGTGGGGCAGTTAGGCGCCTATGTCCGGGAGGTGGATCGGATCCTGGCGGCCAACGGCACGTACGGAGAATGGTATGCCCACGCTTCCGCCGGCTGCCTGCACTTGAGGCCGCTCATCAACCTCAAGTCCGAGGAGGCCATCCGCCGGATGCGGGCGATCGCCGAGGCGGTGGTGGACCTAACCATCTCGATGCGAGGGGCGATTTCAGGGGAACATGGGGATGGGCTCTCCCATACCGAATTCAATGAGCGGCTCTTTGGGCCCGAACTGCTCGCCGCATTCCGTGAACTCAAGCAGGCATTTGATCCCAAAGGGATCCTCAATCCTGGAAAGGTGGTGCCCGATCCCGCTCGAAGCTCCGGGCTGGACTCGCAGCTTCGCTTCGGCCCGGAGTACCAAACCAGTGCGCCTGCGACATTTTTCGCTTTCCGGAAAGAGGGCGGCTTCGCCAAGGCGGTCGAGGCCTGTACCGGAGTCGGAATCTGCCGCAAGGCTGACGGTGTGATGTGCCCTTCGTTTCAGGCGACCCGGATGGAAATGCACTCAACCCGGGGGCGGGCAAACGCCCTCCGAGCGGTGATCTCGGGAGGCCTGCCGAAGGATGCCCTGACCAGCGACGAGCTCTATGAAATCCTGGACCTCTGCCTCGAGTGCAAAGGGTGCAAGTCGGAATGTCCCACTGAAGTTGACATGGCTCGCATGAAGGCCGAAGTCTTGTACTGGTATCAGCAAGCGCATGGTACCCCCCTGCGCAGCAGGCTGTTCGGGGAGATTGCGAGATTCATGGGGTGGGTGAGACCGATCGCCCCGTTGGCGAACCCAGTGGCTCGGTCCAGACCATTTCGCTGGGCGATGGAGACAGGCCTCGGTGTTTCTCGGCAGCGCGTGCTGCCGCCGGTTGCCCGGCGGACCTTTTCAAGCCAGTTCGAGCGGGCCAGCCAGCGGACTCACGCCGACCCGGTGGTCTTGTTCGTCGACACCTTCACCGAGCTGAACTACCCCGAGCTCGGGCATGCGGCGGTCGCGGTGCTGGAAGCGGTAGGGTGCCAAGTGCTGCGTGCGGTTGGTCAGGGTTGCTGTGGTCGGACCATGATCTCAAAGGGCCTGCTGGGGCGGGCTACAGAGTGCGCCAAAGGCAACATTCGAGCCCTGGCAGCCTACGCCAGACAAGGCATTCCCATCGTTGGGCTGGAGCCTTCGTGCTTGCTCATGCTGCGGGACGAGTATCTAGACCTACTCCCGGACGATGGTAATGCAATCGCGATTGCGGCCGCGGCAAGGCTGATTGAGGAGTTCCTTACCGAGCCCACCGAGGCCGGGAGCAGCCGGCTGGCGGGCCTCAATCTGACTCCCGGGCCAGGCAGAGTCCTGTTGCATAACCATTGTCACTCGAAGGCGCTGGTAGGGAGTGGCCCGGCGCTTGCGATGCTGCGCGCCATCCGATCAGAAGTCGAGGAGATTCCTTCGGGTTGCTGCGGGATGGCAGGCTCGTTTGGGTACGAGGTCGAACACTACGCCCTGTCGATGCAGATTGGTGAGCTGAAACTCTTCCCCCGGATTCGGAGCGAAACTGGCGAGTTTCCGGCCGTTCGGATCGTCGCCCCCGGCATGTCATGCCGAGCCCAGATTCGAGACGGTACCGGAGCCGAAGCCTCTCATCCGCTAATGATATTGGCCGAGACGTTACGACACTAGTCCCCGGACCGAGTCACGACGGCGCGTCCTCAGTCCTTGCCGGCCGCTGTGCTGGATTCGAAGATCTCATGGTATCCCCGATCGAGCTCGTCGTCCGAGAGGTGGGCATAGCGCTGGGTGACAGCGATGCTGCGATGGCGGGCGAGTTCCTGGGCGAGCTTCAAGTTTCCACCGGAACCCCTCAGCACGGTCGTGACAAAAAAGTGACGGAACGAATGGGGGGTAATCTCCGCCTGCGTGCGGTCCCCTAAGGTCTGGCGGGCGCGCCCGTGGACGATTGCGCGGGCAGTGGTGGTCGATATCGGCAGCACTCGTTTCCCCGCCGCTAGATCGTGTCGAGCGAACAGGGGCAGCGCACTCAACGGCTTGCCCGACAAACCGTCCCGACCTGCCCGAGCCTCGAGGTAAGCGCGTAGAAAACGCAGCGACCGGTTCGAGAAGCGGACCACGGCTTCCCGATCTCCTTTCCCGATCATGACCGCCCGGCCTTCGTTCCAATCCAGATCCCCGCGCCGCAGCCCGACCGCCTCGTGCACCCGCAGACCGGTGTCTGCCAAGGTGAACAGCAGCGCCCGATCTCGCAATGCCCGCAGCCGTCCGGCCTCGTCCTCGGCGCGGCCGGGAATGTCAGTAGCGGCGGCCAAGATCGCCTCAATGGCCGCCCGCGGGAATTGAGGTAAGCGCTGACCGGGTTTGCGGGCCCGGCGGCGGATCAGGGAGCGCAAGCGAGGCAGATTGAGCTCCGCCAGTCCCTCGGCGGAGAGATACTCGTACCAGCCGGAGATTGCGGTCAAGTACAGGCGTTCGCTGGCCGGTGCGTAGTTGCGTAGGTGGGCTGCGAAGTCGCCAATCCAATTCTCGCTGGCGCTCCGAGCCGGCTGAGAGCTGGGATCGACTCCTAGGCCGTCCAGGCAGGCCCGGAACGCTTGGACGGCATTCCCATAGGTCCTCACCGTGTTCGGGCTTCTAGCCAACCGAACAGCTGTGAGGTAGCCCTGAAACGTCGGTTCGAGGGTTGGGCCCGTCATGCTCGGGGGACTCTACAACGGATCGCGCTGCTGGGCGATTGCACTGAACCTCGAGGGTTGCTTGCGGCTCTCCAATTCCGAGACGACTGGAGAGAGGTTGCGGGTGCCAAAAGCGGGGGTTGCAGACCCAAATCAACACACATAGCTGCGCCAATATGTGCTTGCGATAATAATACTTATCATAAGCACTGAAGTTTAGCTTAGTCGGGTCTGGTGGTCAAGGACCCCCCATTTCGTTCTTTAGCGAGTAGGAGCGAGTGGGATTCGGATGGCGCTGCGGCCCGGTGAAATTGGACACCGCCAGCCTATCAGAAACGAGCTTCGGACCGCCCCCCTGCCCTGGCTAAGTCCCGGAATTGCAGGCTAGCCCGAGTCTGGTTGGACGCTCTTATGAATGCGGGCTACGTCGCCACGATGCCAGCAGCGCTCAAAAGCCTCGACCATCTGCGGGTCGAACTGCTTGCCGGACTGGTACAGGATTTCCTCAAAGGCTTTGTCGGAGGCGAGCGCCGGACGGTAGGCGCGGTCGGAGGTCATGGCGTGGAAGGTATCGGCAACGGCTAACAGGCGTGCGCCGAATGGAATCGCTTCGCCAACCAGGCCATCCGGATACCCTTTGCCATCCCAGCGCTCGTGATGATGAAGTACCAGCGGAAGAGCCGAATCCAGATATGGGTTGCCTTCGATCATGTGAGCACCGTAGACTGGATGCATACGCATCTCGGCCCACTCATCTTCATCGAGCGGCCCCTCCTTCGAAAGGATCTTTTCGGGGACCCCGATCTTGCCCACATCATGAAGGATGGCCCCAAACTCGAGCCCCTCGAGCTGGAACTCATCCCAGCCCAGTTCGAGCGCCATCGCCTGAGCATACGCGTTCACCGCCTCGACGTGGCGCAGGGTGTAGACGCCAGCCCGGGCTTCGATGGCGTTTGCCATCGCCCGCAGTACCGCCTTGAGCTGCAAGAGCAGCAACTCGTCGCTTCGCTGGAGTCGGGCCCGCACCGCAGTCAGCAGCTCAGTCCGAGTGGCTGGCTTGGTGATGTAGTCATCCACCCCGAGCGCCTTGGCGGCAAAGATGTCTTCTCGGGTGCCGCGGGCGGTCACGAAGATAAATGGAACCGCCGCGCCCTCTGGGCGCTGGCGAATTGCCTTATACAACTCGATGCCGTCCATGCCGGGCATTGCGATATCCGACAAGATGAGGGCCGGCTTGACTTCCTGCAACAGCCGCAAGGCGTCCTTCCCGTTCGCGGCGGTCGTGACGACGTAGCCCGAGCCTTCCAGGATGTCCCGGAAAGCAACCAGCATCGCAGGGTCGTCCTCGACAATCAGCAGTGTGGAGCCATTGGCATCTGTATCGTTCATTAGGGCATTCCCCTCGGAGATACGACTGCAGGAGTCTGGGAGGCGCTCTCCGGCCGCGCCCTTTGATTATTGGCGGGTGTCAAGGATCGCGCAAGGTTACCGCGGTCAACCCGGCCCGCCCCTGGCCGGTATACTCTGGGTGGACGGGCAATAGCTGGATTGCGGGCGGCTGGCGTGCCAACTACGGGGTTGTCGGGATGATTAGAGCTGGAAAGCAGGTCGTAGGCCGAAATCGAAAGGCGGGCCGGGATTACATCCTGGAAGAGCGCTTTGAGGCCGGGATCGTCCTCCGCGGCACGGAGATCAAGGCGCTCCGGGCCGGCCAGGTCAGCCTGCAAGAGGCGTACGTGCGGATCGAGGCCGGCGAGGCCTGGCTGTTGAACGCGCATATTGCCGCCTATGGACCAGCCAGCCGGATGAACCATGAGCCTCGGCGGCCGAGGAAGCTTCTGCTGCATCGGAGAGAGTTGGCCGAGCTGGCGGGCGGAGTCCAGCGCGGCGGGTACACCGTGGTCCCTACTCAGATGTATTTGACCCGTGGGTTAGCAAAGCTGGAGCTTGCTCTGGCACGTGGCAAGCGGAAATTCGACAAGCGTCACGAGCTGGCCGATCGGGACGCCCAACGCGAAGTCGAGCGAGCCTTGCGCGGGAAGCGGGTCCTCCGATAGCCCGCTCC
>JAHFAU010000012.1:0-16131 GCA_023250385.1 Anaerolineales bacterium | reverse complement strand
CACGGAGTGGCGTGATATACTCAACGCCACGGGGATGATCGGTCTCGACGAAGGCGGTTGGGATCAGGCTGCAAGCCGAGAGGCGCCGAACTCGCAAAATCAGCGCACAAAACAAGTGCCAAGAGCACAAACTACGCGGCTCTTCCGCTCGCTGCATAAGCTAGCCGGATAGAGTTGGCTCCCCAAAGCGGGGGCACGCCTCCCGAGCTCGTCCTCGACCGGGCGAGGTGAAGGCGGCAAAATGCCGAGGTGCCGCAGGTGAGGCTGCTAAGCCTGCGAAAGAGGAGCCTTCGGGCTCCAGCGGCTGGCCAAAAGGACGCCCTGCCGACCGGGCGCCTCACGGCGACAGCAACATAGATCGGCTACGCTTGTAGAAGCTGGGTCACCGAAGCCCTCGGACGCGGGTTCAATTCCCGCCATCTCCACCTGACACACAGGGCTGTCCGATCTGGACAGCCCTGTTTCGTCACTCCCGCCTACCCGGCATTAGATGGGGTTGTTCAAGCGAAATCCATGGCCGCGGACCGTAACCATGTAGGAGTGGCCCGGATCGAGCTCCGTCAGGCGTTCCCGCAGGCGACGAACAAGCGCATCGATCGCCTGATCGGATACTCCCTCCCCCTCCGACTCCGGCCAGACATGCTCGACGATCTGCTCCCGGCTGACGACCCGATCGGAATTCTGAATCATGAGTTGGAGCAAGCGATGCTGCGGTGGAGAAAGCGGCGGATCAACCTCGCTCCTTCCCACCCAAACCCGGTGCGCCGAGGAATCCATCCGCAACCGTCCCAGCCCCATTTGGGCAAGCCCCTCCCCACGCAGCGGAATGGTGTCCTCCGTCCCGACAAACACCAAGCGCAGTACCAGGGCGATCTGAATAATGTCGCCGTCCTGAAGCACGGTTTCCCGGTCAATCGGCACGCCGTTCAGGTGGGTGCCATTCTTGCTTCCCAAGTCCTGCAGCATGTAGCCGCTTCCCGTCCGCCGGATCCGGGCGTGATGGCGCGACACCTGCCGATCGGCAATTACCAGGTCACACTCCGGGCCTCTGCCGATCAGGACTTGGTCACCCTCCAGCACCCAGCGGGACCCGCTGAGCTTTCCGGTCTGAGCGATCAAGACCGGCAATTCCGCCACGCTACCCTTCACACCGCACCTTAAACAGCCCGAATCTCGCCCCTGAGTATAATGACTCGTTCAGACCTATGATTGCGCCAGTAAAGACCGGCAAGTCGCTGCGAGATCGGTATATCATCAGCCGGGTCATCGGCCGCGGCGGCATGGGCTCAATCTATCTGGCCGATGACAACCGGCTGGATGGAAGAGTCTGTGCGATCAAAGAGGTATACCAGGGCGGTGACATTCCGGAGGATTTGCGGGCCCAGGGTCGTGACCAGTTCTATCGGGAGGCCTCGGTCTTGGCACGGCTCGATCACCCCAACCTCCCCAAGGTCTCGGACTATTTCAGCGAGGCCGACCGCGACTACCTGGTAATGGACTTCGTCCCGGGAGATGATCTGAAATCCCTGATGGACGCCGCCAGAAAAAAGAGTCATTTCCTCCCGGTCGCAGAGGTAATGGGCTGGGCCGCCCAGATCGCAGACGCCCTAGAATACCTGCACAACCAAGATCCGCCGGTCATTCATCGGGATATCAAACCAAGCAATCTCAAGTTAACCCCCAACGGCCTGATCAAGCTCGTCGATTTCGGATTGGTGAAACAAATGGCTCCGGACGAGATCACCGTCACAGTTATCCAGGGCCGGGGCACCGCCACCTATACGCCGCTCGAGCAGTACGGTGGAGACACTGGCCATACCGACCGCCGCAGCGACATTTACGCCTTTGGTGCAACTCTCTATCACCTACTCACCAATCAGCCTCCGGCTGAGGCAAAGCAGCGTTTTCTGCAGCCCCACGCCCTCCAACCGCTGAGGCTGATCAATCCCCAGATCAGCTCGTCGGTGGAGGCCGCAATCCTATGGGCGATGGAGCTCCACCCGGACGACCGCCCGCCCCACCTGGACGCCTTCCGGCAGGCATTCATCAAGGGCTCCTTCCCGAGATCTGCTACTCCAGCGAAGTACGCCGGGATTCTGACCGGGCAGATCGACCAGGCATTGGCAGGAGCCGGCGCCCTGCTCTTGTTAGTCGCCTTGCTCGCCTCAATTCGCTAATCGCCTCATCCAGAAGTACGCTCCTACGCCTCCGGCAACCGCCCCGAGCAACGATGGTATGAGTGCTCCTAGGACCCCTACCGATCCTAGTAATTCCTGGCTTCCTGGGAGCCCGAGCGCTAAATAGTCGTAGCCGATCAGGCCGCCAATCACCATGAGCAGGACGGCCCGTACGCCGGCGAGCCCCTGCCGCACAAACACTCGGTAACCAAATCCGGCCAGCCCGGCCACTCCAGCCAATGCTAGACTCAATGCCGCCAGGCTCACTGTCTCCCCCTCCGTTTCTGGCCTCACCGCGGCCCCGGGTCCGGCAGCCGGAGTCGGGGTGGCCGGTTCTGCAGTTGCGGTCGGCGCCGCAGTCGCGGTGGGCTCCATTGTCGGAGTAATGACTGTGACGATTCCCTCCTGGACATTCAATTGGAGAATCTCTGACAAGTTAGCGGGCTCGCTCTGAGCAACAATGGTCAGGGTACCCAGTCGATCAAGGGTGAAGGAAGCCGTTGCGAATCCATCCAGGGTTGTGGCCTCGTGGGTAATTGATATCCCTTCCTCCTGGTAAGACGCCACGAACTCGACCGGCGTACGGTCCGGCACCGGATGCCCGTTGTGATCGAGGATCAGCCCGGATCGGACGACCACGGCATCGCCTATCGCGTACCCCGGGGCCGCTTCGGTCGCCTCCTGCTCTCTCTGAATCGTGAGCGAGATTAATTGGTCCGGATCGGGGGAGGTGATTTCGATGAGGTCGTAACCGATGCCGGGCACGCTTACGGGGGGCGCGCCGACCGCCGATATCTCTTGGAACAAGAGCCGGGCCGCCATCTCGACAAACACGCTGGTCTTCCCATACAGAGCGTAATACAGATCGATCTTGCTGATATCGGTCGGCCCCAGATCGTACGGGACATCCATCGCGAACACTACTACATTCTTGTTGCGGACCAGCTCTGGGCGGTTGTCCAGCAATTGTTTGAGCGCATTCGAGCCGTAGACTGTTGGGTCGCTCTTCAAGGTAATGAAGATCAACCAGTCGGCCGGCCGGATAATCGCATCCACTTCCTCTGCCGCTAGAATTGGAATTGAAGGGACCCCCGGCGGAGGTTGACCCAGGTATCGCGCCAGGTCTGCCATCGTAAGTGAGGTCAAATTCCACGCACCCACCTGACCAGCCGCCCGGGTGCCGTAGAGTGCCAAGACCGTTGACTCCAACGCCGTCCTTCCGATTCCTTCGATCTGCTCACAGCTCGAGCACTGGCGGTAGGGCCTGACGTCGGTGATGAAAACGATCCGTTCTCCGATTTCCGGCGGCGCGGCGATGAGGCTTGGGATCTCAGCCGCCGATGGGCTGAGCAGGGCTGCTGCGGCCCGGGCAACTTGAAGTGCGAGGTTCGACGGACCAGCTCGGTCTGCCGCCTCGGCTGGAGGGAGAACACGATCGAGCGCGAATGCGCCCTCATACAGCCGCAGCTTCAAGCGTAGGATCCGCAGAACCGACTCGTCCACCCGTTGGGCAAATAGGGCATCGTCCCGATACTTCTCGGCGAAGAAACCCATTGTGTTCCTGACGGTTGTCAACTGATCGGGATCGGCGTCCGAGCGAAACTCAGACAGATACAGCAAATCGTTCCCCGCCAGGAAGGCGTCCCGGGCCGTCAGGTGCCCCCGAAAGCTCTGGCCAAGGGACTCATAGAAGCGCCGCAGCGCGGCCGCCCCCAGTTCATCGCTAACTGTGATCCCGCCCGCCTGGCGCCACGCGGCGAAGGGTTCTAGCGCCAACAGTTGGCCGAAGGCATCCGGGTCGAGTCCGATCGGACGGGTCGTGTCCCGGATATTCCCTTGGAACCCCTGGTAGCGGATATGGCCGGTGAGCAGACCGTCGGCGGCTGCGGCGTCCTCCCCGGGGGCAGAGGCCGTGACCGCGAAGAATGGCTCGAGTTCGATCTGCTGGAGCTGCACCAGCGACTTTCGGACGGTCGAGATCTCCTCTCGAATTGGGCGGTCGCTACCTCCCAGGCCAGGGAAATGCAGTGGGATCACCCCCATTCGACCCTCCGAACCCAGGTGCACTCCTGCTATGAACGCCCGTCCCATCACGCTCACCCAATAGGAGTCACCGCCAAATGTTCTAACTCCGAGGTCAGCGAGCGCAAGCTGAGTTGGGTCAACCAACACGTCCAGCGACGGCCCCAGCAGCAGATTGAAGCCGAGCGAATCGAGCTCGGCTCCCAAAGTCTCTCCGGCCTGACGAGCAAATTCTGGGTCCCAGGTCGCGCCTATCGCCATCTGGCTGGGGAGCTCCGAGAGGTCGCTCATGATCTCCGAGTACGGCGGCCCATTTCCTTCCTGGGCGAGGCCGATCAGCAGCGGGATGTAGGCGGTCGAACCCTCCGAACCAGCCGCGGCTTCGTATGTGGCGGTTTGCAGTGACGCGGTCAGAGCTCGGGCCGCAGCGAGTGTCTCGGGCCGACCGACGAAATTGTCATTAGCGGCCTGTAGCACAACCCCGCCAATATGCTGGTCCAAGATCAAGCTAAAGATCGGATCTTCCGCGTTAGGTGCAGCGCCTTTGAAAGTGACCAGGAATAGCTGGCCGACCCGCTGTTCCGGCGTCATTTGTGCGAGCAGGTCTTCGGCCAAATCATAGGGGGGCGCGGCTGTCAGGGCCACCAGCGCCGCTCCGAACCATGCAAGCGTGGAGAGCTTACGAATCATCCCAGGAAGTATAAGCAATCCGCCAACTTTGGGCTGAGCCGCCGATTGAAGCGAGGTAATGCGCAGGTTGGACGCGGACTACGAGGCTGCTTCCGCCAGGATGATCTCCCGCAAAGCCGCTCGCCGCTTGCTGCCGCCGAGCAGCTCCAGGCGACGAAGACCCAAGGGATCGATCTCTTCCCGCAGCAAATCGAGCTCGTGCTCGCTGGGCGGTTCGCTTACGGCAACCCGTTCCGAAACGCGGAGCTCGAATCCAGTCCTGGCTTGAACATCCGCAGGCCTCACTCCCGGGTGCACGTGGGTCAAGCGCAGCTCGCCGTCCGCAAAATCAAACTGCCCGAGATCCGATACCAGGTAAACCGGCCCCGCTCCGCGGCGCCGCCTCGGCGTATGGCCGAGGCCCGAGACAAAATCCAATCGGGGGACGAATGTGACCTTGGAGTGACGGGGGACATACAGATGGATCTGGTCGAGCATGACAGTTACGTCCGGAATGCCGCCACTGCCGGGCATCCGCAGCCGGGGATGGCGAAAGTCATGCCCGATCGCGAGGTTGTTGAAGTTGCCCCGAGGGTCGACCTGCCCCGGCCGAAAAAACTCGAGCGGCTTGGCCGCCGGCAAGAAGTCTGCGGCCGCCTGGACAAATCCAAAGCTCCCCATGGAACGCGCCAGCCAGCTGGCCTCGGCCCCCTGCAGCTCGAGGCGCGGGCCGGCTCGGCAGAAGCACTGCCCGATGGCCGACGCCAGGTAGATCCTCGGCGCGTGGGTGCGCTGGGCAAGCAAGGCACCGGTCGCCGCCAGGGGGGTGGCCAGCCCGAGGGCGACCACGTCTCCATCCTTGATTCGGTGTGAGATGCAAACGCAGATCAGCTCATCAATTGAGTAGGCCGGGAGTTGAGGCGGCCGAGCGCTCGGCTGGGGTCGGGTTTGAACATTCTCCATGGGCAAGGAACCTGCCTTGGCAAGCTGCGAATCAGCGTCCGATCGCGGGGGATCTTTACAGCTCTACGAAATAGGCCTCGGCGGCCTTGTCGATCAGCTCCTTGCTCATCGCCGGCTCGACGTTCAGATAGCGAGACACGTCCAGGATTTGATCGCAGATGTCCCGGGGATGCGAGGCTCGCAATTTGCGATTGCGCTTGATGTACCACTCCTGCAACATGTAGGCCAATCCCTGATCCGAATACGGCACGCCTTTGGCTTCGGCGGTCCGCTTGAAGATATCTCGATAGGCCTCGTAAGAGGGATCTCCGATCTCGATCTTGTGACGCAACCGGCGCAGAAACGCTTCATCTACCAGATCTTTGGGTGGCAGGTTGGTCGAGAAAACGACCAGCACGTCGAACGGGACTTCCACCTTACGCCCGGTATGCAGCGTCAGGAAGTCGATCCGGTTCTCGAGTGGCACAATCCATCGGTTGAGCAAGTCGCGTGGTCTGACCTGCTGCCGACCGAAGTCATCAATCAGGAATACCCCTCCATTGGCCTTTACCTGGAAGGGAGCCTCGTAGAATTTGTTAACGTCGTCGAAAACCAGGTCCAACCCATCCATCGTCAGCTCGCCACCGACCACAATGAAGGGACGGCGGATCTTCACCCAGCGGGGGTCTCCCTTCAATGCCCCAGTGCCTCCCGTTTCGGAAGTCTGATCGGGCGAAAGTTCGTGGTTGACCGAGTCGTACAGTTTGACGACCTGTCCATCGATGTCAATTGCGTACGGGATCGTGATATCTTCCAACAGCAGTAGTCTCCCGATCGCGCGGGCGATGGAAGTCTTGCCATTGCCGGGAGGGCCGTACAGGAATATGGATGCCCCCGAATTCACGGCCGGGCCGATCTGGTTGAAGGTCGTCTCTGAGAGGACCAGACTCTCGAGCGCCTTGGACATCGTGCGCGGATTCACAGTGGTCCGGCTCCGACTCTGGCGTAGGATGGCCTCGTTGTAAACCGAGATCGGCACCGGTGCGGGACCGGCATACTGGCTGCGCTCCAGGGCCTCCCGAGCCCTGGCGATCCCGGCGTCGGTGATCGCGTACTGATAGGATCCTTCCCCGATTCCGACCTGAGACTTGACTTCCACAAACTTCTCACGTTTGAGGGCTTCGAGGACCAGATCGGTCAGACCGGCATACGGAAGGGCCATCGCCTCGGCCATTTTGAAACCGGTCAGATAGCCGCGAAAGTAGAGCAGCTTGAGTGCCAGGTCTTGCAGCCACAGCTGATTCAGGCCAGTATCTTCAATTCGGCTAACGGAATTCGGGATGTAGCGCAGGCTGCCGGTGGTCGGCATGTCGGCGGTTCGGATGACTCGAGGCGACGTGCGGGGGAGGGTCATTGCTTCGATTATAGCCTTCCGCCCAAAGGGGAGCAAATCGTCGGTTGTTCCCACCCGGCCCGCTCTGTACAATACTCCGGATGAGCCTGACCTTCTTGATTCCGGTCTACAACGAACGAGCCACTATTGAGGCCATCCTGCGGGAGGTCAGCAGCGTCGGGCTCGCCGACGAAATCATTGTGGTCGATGATGCCTCGACCGACGGGACCCGAGAACTGCTCCAGCAGATCCTCCCCGGCTTCCCAAATGCCCGCCTGCTGCTGCACGAACGGAATCGAGGGAAAGGCGCCGCGATCCGGACCGGGCTCGGGGCGGTGACCTCTGACCTGGTGCTCATTCAGGATGCCGACCTTGAATACGATCCCCGAGAAGTGCCCAACTTGCTCCGCCCGATCCAGGATGGCAAAGCGGACGTCGTCTACGGCTCCCGGTTCCTGGGTGCCCCCCGGCGGACCGCCATGTTCTGGCATATGGTCGCCAACCAGCTGCTCACCCTGATGACCAATTTGCTCTACAACAGTATTCTCTCCGATATGGAGACCGGATACAAACTCTTCCGCCGAGAGCTGGTCCAATCGATCCCCCTCCGATCGAACCGATTCGACTTCGAGCCAGAGATTACGGCCAAGTTGCTCAAGCGGAAGGCCAGGATCTTCGAAGTGCCTATCTCCTTCAACCCTCGGGAATACTCGGAGGGCAAGAAAATCGGCCTCGCTGACGCCTTTGCAGCCGTCTGGGCCTTGCTGAAATACAGGGTTGTCGACTAGCTGGGCTTGAGATCCTCGACGACTAGCTGGAGGCTGGTGACGCCCCGGAACTCATTCCGCTCTAAGTGATAGGCGAGGTCCACCGTCCTGGGGATGGCGGTTAGTCGATCTCCCAGATTGAACCCAATCGCATCGAAGACCCGATCCGCGTGGTGCAGGGCCATTTTGAGATGTCTGCGGTCTGCTCCCACCGCACGTTTGGAAAGTACCGTCGCCTGTCGGGTGCTAAACATCGGATGGGGGTTTCCCTCCCCACACGGTTCGAGTTTCTCGATGAAATCCATCAGAGCTTCGTTCAGCTGATCGAAGCCCAGGACCACATCAATCGACAGGGTTGGCTGCAAGTCTTGATCGCCCAGGACCCTCCCGGTGATGCGTTCCATTCGCTCGATGAACGCGTCCCAATTGGCGGCCGATAGTCCGAAGCCGGCGGCTGCCGCGTGTCCGCCGAAATGATCGAGCAGATCGGCGCATTCATCGAGGGCGCCGGTGATATGGAATTGAGGGATGCTGCGGGCCGAGCCCCGAATCGTATTTTCCTGCACGCGGGCTACGAGGGCGGGCCGATAGAACTCGTCGGCTAGCCGTCCGGCCACCAGCCCAACGACGCCTTCATGGAAACTCGGATCAGCTGCGGCGATGAGATTTGCCATCGGCGGCATTGAACCGATGATCTTCTTCGCTTGATCCAGCATCACGTTCGTCAATCTCTGGCGTTCTCGGTTCAACCGGTCGAGGCTCACGGCCTGGGCCTGGGCCGCTGGCCCCGGTTCGGCCAGGAGCAGCTCGGCCGCCTCTCCGGCGCTGGCCAGTCTGCCGGCCGCGTTGAGCCTGGGCCCAAGACTGAACCCGATTGAGTTGGCAGTAATTCGACCTGGCGTCAGTCCGGCTTGTTCGACGAGGGCTCGTAGACCCGGGCGCTCCCCGGAGTTCAACAATTCGAGGCCGGAGGCGACCAGCGCCCGATTCTCGCCCTGTAGCGGCGCGAGGTCGGAGACCGTCCCGACGGCGACCAGGTCCAGCAGCCGCCCCGGGGCTTGGCCTCCGCTGGCCCGGAGTAGGGCCTGGGCCAGCTTGAAGGCAACCCCGGCACCGGAGAGACTCTTGAAGGGATAGCGGTCGTCCTTCCGGTTCGGATTGACTACTGCGATCGCGGGAGGCAATTCCTCGGCCGGCAGGTGGTGGTCGGTGATGATCAGATCTAGCCCGACCTGTCTCGCAGCCTCAGCGGCTTCCCAGGATCGGATGCCGCAGTCGACGCTGACGACCAAATCTGCCCCCTCGGCCCGCAGCCTGGACATCGCGGCGGAATTTAGTCCATAGCCTTCCTCAAACCGATCTGGGATGTACCAGCGGGTCGAGAAATCTAGCGAGCGGAGGACTTCAAAGAGCAGGACCGTGGCCGAGACGCCATCGGCGTCGTAATCGCCGTAAACCACGACGGACTGGCCGCCGGCTTTCGCCGATTGCAACCGCTCCACGGCGGCCGACATGTCAGCCAGGAGCAGCGGGTCGCTCAGGCCGCTATGGCGCCTGCTGAGAAACTGCTCAGCGTCCAAAGCACTGTGGATCCCTCTGGCCGCCAGAATGACTTGCTGGATCGCTGTGAAGTCGCCAGCGTCTGACCAGCCGAGCTCGGCATTCGGTCCAACCCATCGCTTACTGAGCATCGATTGCGCAGATCACAACCGCTTGGCAGTAAAACGGCCCGCTCGGAGCGGGCCGTTTGAATCAGAAATGGCTCGGCTCTACGCCCAGCCTTGGCCTTTGACGAAATTGGTAAGGACCGGAATGGTGACGTACTCCCCTTGATAGGCCTTAATTCCCCAGTACACTCCAACTGCCCAAATGATTAGCGATGGGGCGCCAAAGCAGAAGATCAGGACGGCGCTGAGGATAGTGCCTCCGACCAGGTTGAACACTCCCCACGCCAGCGCCTGCGCGTTGTGGGCCCGGATGAACGGACGGTCCTTCTTGTCCGCCATCAACAGGATGATGATCGGCACAATTGGACTCAAAACATAGGCCAACAATGCCCAAAGCTTATCGTCGCTGGTGATGCCGGTATCCGCTGCGGGTTTATTAGTCATTCCTTCCTCTCCTCTTGGAGCCGGGCGGCCGACTGGCTGGTCCCGGCATTGTCATGGATTGTAACCGCATGGGCCAAAGCCGCAAGTGCATCTAATTGAACCCCGCTACCCGCGAAAGGTTGCTGAGGGTTCGAACTTGTATGAGGAAGGCCACGGGTCGTATGCTAGCATTGGGTTATGCGAGTGGTGTTCATGGGTTCGGCTGGGTTTGCGATCCCGACCCTCGCTGAGCTTGCTCGGCAGCACGAGGTGATCGCTGTCGTGACCCAGCCGGATCGACCGGCCGGCCGCGGCAGACGGCCGAAGGCCTCGCCGGCAAAGCAATTCGCGGGCCAGCACGGAATAAAGGTAATTGAACCCGACAGTTTACGAGCTCCGGAGGCGGTCGGCCAATTAGCCAGCCTTGGACCCGAGTTCATTGTGGTCGCGGCCTACGGCCAAATCCTTCCCCAAGCGGTGCTCGACATTCCCCCCCACGGCTGCCTCAACGTCCACGCCTCCCTGCTGCCCCGCTGGCGCGGTGCCTCTCCAGTGCAGGCCGCGATCCTTCATGGCGACAGCGAAACGGGAGTTTCGATCATGTTGATGGATGACGGGCTCGACACTGGTCCCATCGTGGCGCAGCGATCAACGCCGATTGCTGCCGACGAAACGGGCGGCCGCCTGGGCGACCGGCTGGCCCGGCTCGGGGCGGAGCTAATGATTGAAGTGCTTCCAGCCTACTTGGCTGGAACCCTGCGCCCGTCCGCGCAAGACGAGGCCCGGGCTACATATGCCCCCCGCCTCAAGAAGGCGAGCGGACAACTCGACCTGCGCCTGCCAGCTGTGCAGCTCGAGCGGCAGGTGCGCGCTTATGAACCTTGGCCCGGCTCCTTCATTCAATGGAACGGCCGCCGCCTCATCGTCCGTCTCGCCCGGGCCGAAGCCCTCGAGCGTGCCGTCCCTGGGCAAGCTATCGAACGGGAACGCCGCCCGGCGCTAGGCACAGCCGATGGGGCGCTCGTCCTGGACCGGGTCCAGCCGGAAGGCAAACGCGCGATGGACGGCCAGGCCTTCCTACTTGGGTCGCCTGAGTTTTTGAACGCTCATCTGCTTGGTTAAGGTGAGACTCTATTTGGCTATGCGCATCTGAGGGTCGGACCCGATCTGCTTAAATCAGGCACCATCTCCTATGAATCCGAACGGAATCCCGAACGTGCTCGCCGCGCCGACGCTCCAACCCAACCGCGCTAAGTCCACCCTGCTGTTCAACGGCCGTATCCATCCGCGAGCCGACTCGAGTGCTTGGGTCGAGGCCCTCCTGATCGAGGGCGGAACGGTCGCCTGGGCTGGTGAATCGAGCGAGCTCGGGATCCAGGGGTCGAGCAGGCGAACATCCCTCGACCTGAGCGGCCGAACCGTGCTGCCGGGCCTGATCGATGCCCATCTCCATCTGGAGCAATATGCACGCAGGCTTTCCCTCATCGATTGTGAGCTTCCTAACTTGCAGGAGTGCCTGGTCAGGCTGCGGGCGGGCGCCGAGCGAACCGACCCAGGCGAGTGGATCCTGGGGCATGGGTGGAACCAAAATCTGTGGGGCGGCTACCCCTCGGCGGGAGACCTGGATCAGGCAGTCTCAAGCCACCCCGCGTACCTGACCGCGAAATCTCTTCACGCCGGCTGGGCCAATTCGGAAGCTCTGCAGTTGGCCAGAATTGACGCGTCCACCCCGGATCCGCCCGACGGGGCGATCCAGCGTTACGCCGATGGCTCGCCAACCGGCATCCTGTTCGAAGGCGCGATGCGGCTGATCTCGCACTTGATCGAGCGCCCCTCGGTCGGGCAGCGGGTCGAAGCCTTAGCAATGGCCCAAGCGCGGCTGCTGGCACTCGGCCTTACCGGGGTCCACGACTTCGACGGACCAAGCTGCTTCGAAGCGCTGCAAATCCTGCATCAAGCCGAGCGCCTTGCGCTCCGGGTAATCAAGAACATGCCGGCGGACCGCTTGGATGACCTGAGGTCGGCAGGCTTTCGAACCGGATTTGGCAACGAGTGGCTTCGCCTGGGCCATATCAAGATCTTCGCTGACGGGGCATTGGGCCCCCGGACAGCCGCGATGTTGAGCCCCTATGCCGGCGAACCGGAGAATCGGGGGATGTTGTTGATCGACCACGAAGGACTCGCAGATATTGCGATTCGCGCGGCGCAAGCGGGGCTGGCGACCAGCGTGCATGCTATAGGCGACCAGGCGACCCACGAAGTGCTGGGCGCATTCAGCACGCTGCGGGAGTTCGAGGCTGCACATAACCTGCCACGCCTGCGACATCGGATCGAGCACCTCCAGCTGCTGCACTCGGACGATTCCGGCAAGGCCGGTGCCCTCGATCTCGTAGCCTCGATGCAGCCGATCCATGCCACCTCAGACATGCTAATGGCCGATCGCTACTGGGGAGACCGGGTCCGGACCGCGTACGCCTGGCGGTCTGAGCTTGAGGCGGGCGCTCATTTGGCCTTCGGCTCGGATGCCCCAGTCGAGGATCCCAATCCGTTCTGGGGAATTCATGCGGCCGTCACCCGGCGCCGACCGGACGGGAGTCCCGGCCCGGCCGGTTGGGTACCGGATCAGCGGGTCACTCTCGAACAAGCCCTCGCAGCTTATACGATGGGACCGGCGTACGCGGCCGGGTTGGAATCGATTCAGGGGAGGTTGGAGCCCGGCTATTTTGCCGATCTGGTCGTGCTGGCCCGCGATCCGTATGACTGTCGGCCGGAGGAACTGGCGGAACTCACCCCGGTCGGCACCATGGTCGGAGGCGAGTGGCGCTACCGCGAGTTCTAGATCCCGGCCTCGGGACTCGGCCGATGGAAATCGCCGTCGCGGGTAGTCTGGCCGATCTGATCGAGATGTTCCAAGAGCGCGAGGGCATACTTGCGGGAGGTTGCGAACCGGTCCCTGAGCTCCCCGACGCTCACCTTTCCCATCTCTCGCAGGCGTCCGCGGACCCATTCGGTCATTTGCGAATAAGTCTCGCGGCCCAGCAGCACCGCCGGCGAGACCTTCACCAGCTTCCCGCTCTCGAGTAGCGAACCGAGGGCTTCCTCCCCGACCGCCTCACGACACTCATTCCAAGTGGGAGGCCGATAGGGCGTGGCTGCGAATCGCTCAAGCAGCCGACTGACTTGCTGGGCATCGGCCTGGCTGAAGCGAACCTCGAATTCCGGCAGGCTGATCCGTCCGCCGGCCTGCCGCAAAATCCCCCGGCTCACCATCGCGTCGATCAGTTCGTTGGCTCCGGCTGCAAGCCGACTCCTCATTTCCTCGAGCGGAATCCCGCTCCTCAACCCATGGCGCTGGTGGTATTCCTCCACCAGCTCTCTCGCCCGTCGGACCGCCGCGCTCCAGCCCTGGGTCCGGATCGCCCAACGCTCGGTTAGCGGTGCCGCGCCGCCTAGCATGACGAGCTCCCCCTCGCGCTCAAGCTGCCGGATCGCGGATTCAATAGTTTCTGAATCCAGGCCTGATGTCTCGATGGCGGCCGCCAAACGGCTTGGGCCGTCCTCGCCGATGAGTTGAAGCAGCACTTCCTCTGGCGTCTCGCTCAGTGCTCGATTCAAACCCTCGAGTAGCCCAGGGTCCGCCCGCTTGTGAATTCGCTCGGGGTGCGGGTCGGCGACCTGCCCACCTCCCAGCGTTGCGCCAGGAGAGGGACGCCGCAGAATGAAGCGGTCTCCCCTTCTCACAACGACCGGCTCTTCAAGCACCAATTGCAGCCATCCGGCCTGGCCCGGTCGGAGCGGCCCCTCTCCCAAAACTCGAACTCGAACCATCCGATTCGCAGACCCGGCAAAGAATTTCGCGCTTGAATTATGTCGGATCGCCAGGGCTCGGTCGGGAATTACCCGGAAACTCACATCAACTAGCCGGGTCGCAGCGTCGGTCCCCGGGTGCACCAACACGTCACCCCGCTGGATCTGATCGACCCCTACCCCTGAGAGATTCGCGGCAACTCGGCTCCCGGGGTGAGCAACCGTGACTGCCTGCTTGTGGGTCTGCAGGCCGCGGAGTCGCGCTCGGACCCCTTTGGGAAGCAGCTCCACCTCGTCGCCGATCTGCAGCGAGCCATCCAGGAGTGTGCCGGTAACGACGGTCCCGAAGCCGGCCATACTAAACGCCCGGTCGACAGGCAACCGTGGACGGTGGACATTTGCACGCTCCGGTTGGGCCATCGACAACGTGTCGAGCGCCCGGGTCAACTCGGGGAGCCCGGCCTGCGACACCGATGAGACCGGCAGAATCTCCGCCAGAGCGTATCGGGTGTCCTCCAATAGACTGCGGACTTCGCGCCGGACCAACTCAAGCCACTCCGGATCCGCAATGAGATCGATCTTTGTGAGGGCAACAATGAGCTTGGGGATTGCCAGCAGATCGAGGATCGCCAGATGCTCGCGGGTCTGCGGCATCACTCCTTCGTCGGCAGCAATCACCAATAGCGCGGCGTCGATGCCCCCGACCCCTGCGAGCATGTTGTCAATAAAATCACGATGGCCTGGGACGTCGATAATTCCCAGGCCCTCGCCGCTCGGCAGCGTCATCCAGGCAAAGCCCAGATCGATCGTCATCTGCCGGTCCTGCTCTTCTTGAAGCCGATCCGGTTCTATTCCAGTTAGCGCCCTTACCAGCGCAGACTTGCCGTGGTCAACGTGGCCGGCGGTCCCTAAGACCCGCATAGTTCCTGCGCTCTAAACCCACAGTTCAGGGCTCCCCTTCCTTTCCAACCGCATCTACTGCCCATTCCCGGAGCATCGCCAGCGTCTCGCGGAGCCGCTGCTGGCCCGACCGGCTGAGCTCCTGGACGCCTTCCAAGGCTTCGCTGAGGTCGTCCTGGGCAGAGCGAAGATCATCTGACAGCTTCTGATGCAGTCGTTCATGATCGCGGCGCTGCTCTTCGGCTTCCAGTTTGAAGGCGCTCCAGCGTTTGATGTCGTCCGCCTGTCGGCCCGACCACTCCTGTTTGAAGCGATCTTCGCTCAACCGCTGGATTTCACTGACTTCCTCGATCCGCCGCTCCAGCCGAGCCACGACGTCGGTCAACTCCGCTTCCAACCTCTTGAGGTTTCGGTAAGTCTCCTCAAAGGCCGCGATCCGCACGTCGAGTCCTTCCGCCTGACTGGCGAAGGAGTCGAAACGTTTTTCATGGGCCTTCCAGCTGCGTTCAAACTCGGCCTGACGAACCGACTGCTGCTCGGTCCACAGCGTCTGTCCCTGGCGAAGCTCGCTCTCGCTCGCTTCCAGTTCACCTAGCTTTATCTGCAGTCGGCGCGACTTATCCTCGGCCACCTGCAGCTGACCCAAGATCGATTCGTTCTTCTTGTGCTGCTCAACTGCCCGGGAGTCCAATTCGCCAATCCGCTGGGCATCCTGCCGCCTGCCCTCCTGCAGGCTCGCGGTCTGCCGGTTTCGTTCTTCGAATTCCCTGCCGAGGGATTCGATCCGCTTCGTCAGAGCGTCCAGCGTGCGGCTGATCCGCAACTCTTCTTTTCGACGGGCATCCAACGAATTACGCAGATCCTTGGAAGCCTTTAGCTCAATCCGGACACCATCGATTGCCTCGGCGGTTTGATGCTCGGCCGCCTTACGCAGATCTTCGAGCTGTCGTTCGCGGGCGATTCGGCGCTGCTCCGCGGCCTCGAGCAGCGAGTTGATTTCGAGCCGGTGCTGGCCGATTGTCTCGTCCAGGTGCCCGGCCTTCGCCGCCAGGGCAGCCGTTCGGGATTGGTCTCCGCCCAGGATCTGGAGTTGGTCTGCAAGCCGGCGCAGTTCCTGCTCGAGACCTGCCAGCCGCTCCCCTACCCGGCCGATCTCTTCGGCGTCTCGACGCCGTTGTTCATCAAGCCAGGTAAAGCGCTTGTCGATCTGTTCGGTCTCCAGTTGAAACTCCTGGGAGGGCTGCCTGGGAATTTTCGCTGAGCTGCGGGAGTGCGGCGAGTATAGCACAGCGGTCGCGACCCCTTCTTCCTGTGCTACGGGTGAAGATTGGCAAATGCTCGAACCGCTGGCGCCACCCATGGCA
>JAHFAU010000096.1 GCA_023250385.1 Anaerolineales bacterium | reverse complement strand
GCCTCCGGCGCCGATGGAATTGGTCAAGCCTGGCTGCTGATTCGGGCGGGGGTCGTTGACTCGGCCCTGGCCGGTGCGTCCGATGCCTCGATCAGCAAGATCGGGGTCAGCGGGTTCGATCGGCTAGGCGCCATGTCCCGCCGCAACGAGGATTACTCGATGACTCCGGCTCCCTTTGATAAGGACCGGGACGGGCTGGTGATGGGAGAGGGCGCGGGAGTGCTGATCCTTGAGAGTCTCGAGCATGCCAAGGCCCGGGGCGCTGAGATCTTGGCCGAGATGGTCGGCTACTGCGCGACCGCGGACGCCTTCCACATCACCGCCCCGGCTGAGGACGGCGCCGGAGGATCGGCGGCCATTGCCGGCGCGATCCGAATGGCCGGGATCGCCGCCGATCAGGTCGACTATATCAATGCCCACGGCACCGCAACCGGGCTAAACGATGTCTCTGAGACTCGGGCGATCAAAGCCGCCCTGGGCGAGACCGCCTACGACATCCCGATCTCCTCGACCAAGTCCATGACCGGCCACATGATGGGCGCGACCGGGGCGTTGGAAGCAATCTTCTGCGTGCAGGCCATCCGGGATGGAGTCGTGCCTCCGACCATCCACCTGCAGACCCCAGACCCGGAGTGCGATTTGGACTACATCCCCAATGAGGCCCGCCGGCGCCCGGTCCGGGTCGCCTTGTCGAATGCTTTTGGATTCGGTGGGCACAACGCGGTCCTAGCGTTCCGCGCGTTCTCCGGCTAAAATCCCGCCCCGTGACATTTGGGGGTGTCCGAGCGCGGTGGACCCAGCGGGCCGGGGGACGACCGGGTGCCAAATATTGGGGAGCGGGGAGTTGACCCCGGAGGAATTCGCCCGGCAAGCCGGACTGCAGTTCAACGATTTCCAACTGGTTCGCCGGGCGCTCACCCACAGCTCGTACATCAACGAGAACCCGGATGTGCTGGAGGACAACGAACGCCTGGAATTCTTGGGCGATGCAGCGCTCGATTTCCTGAGCGCGGCCTGGCTGTACAAGCATTTTCCCGAAATGGACGAGGGACAACTTACTCGATTGCGATCCTCCTTGGTCCGCACGGAGCAGCTGGCAGAGTTCGCCGAGCAGATCCAGCTCGGAGAGGCCGTGCTTCTGGGGCGGGGGGAAGAGGCCTCCGGAGGCCGGGAGCGGGAGGCGCTCTTGTGTGATGTGTTTGAGTCGCTCATCGGAGCGCTCTACATGGATTCCGGGATCGAGTCGGTGGCCCGATTTCTCGAACCACGCTTCAGCCAGGCGGTGGAGCGGGTCATGCAGGACGAAAGCCTGCTCGACGCCCGCAGCCTGCTGCAAATCTGGGCTCAGGCCAAGTTAGGTGAGACTCCCCGGTATCGTACGGTCGAGGCGATCGGTCCGGACCACGCCCGCGAATTTGTGGTGGAAGTGACCATTGGCCGATCGGCCAGCGCCCGCGGGGTGGGTCGCAGCAAACAAGAGGCGGCCCAGGCGGCAGCCAGCTCCGCCCTGAGCACGGTTCGCACCAGGCCGGACCTCGCCCAATGACTCAATCAAACGGGACCCGCAGGCTCAAATCGCTCGAACTGCACGGATACAAGAGTTTCGCCAGCAAGACCGTATTCGAATTCGGCGATGCGATCACCGCAGTAGTCGGCCCGAACGGCAGCGGCAAATCCAACATCGCCGATGCCATTCGCTGGGTGCTTGGAGAGCAGGCCTACAGCACTCTGCGTGGCCGCAAGACCGAGGACATGATTTTCTCGGGGTCGGAAGCCCGTCCCCGGGCTGGAATGGCAGCTGCCACGATCACCTTTGACAACCGGGACAACTGGCTGCCCATTGACTTCGCTGAGGTGGCCGTCAGTCGCCGCGCCCACCGGGACGGCCAGAATGAATACCTGCTGAACGGCCAGCGGGTGCGGCTGCGGGACATTCAAGATCTGCTGGGCAGTGTCGGGCTGGCCGAGCGCAATTACACCATTATCGGTCAGGGCCTGGTCGACTCGGTGCTCTCGCTCCGGCCGGAGGAACGGATCAAGCTGTTTGAAGAGGCGGCCGGGATCACGGTTCATCGCATGCGCAAGGAAGAAGCGATTCGCCGCCTTGAGAAGACCCTGAACAATCTCGAACGGGCCAAGGACATCGTGACCGAAATTCGGCCTCGCCTGCGCAGCCTCGCTCAACAAGCCGAACGCGCCTCGGTGTACGATCGCCTGCGATCGGAACTGACCGCTGCATTGCACCGGTGGTACGGCTATCACTGGCACCGGCTGCAGGCCGAGGTCGAGGCCGCCGAGCTGGGGGCGGAGCAAGCCACCTCACACCGGTCGAACGTTCTGGCCACCGGCGAGAGTTCGCATCGAACCTTGATATCGATCAACGCCCGGGTGGTGGAGTTGCGCGCACAGATCGAGCAGGCCGCCGAGGCCCACCGCGCCCGATCTGCCGATCGCGAGAACCTGGAGCGGAGCCAGGCCGTAGCCGAAGAGCGCCTGCATTGGCTGGAGGACGAGGAGCTGGCGCTGAACAGCGAGATGCTGGCCCATGACAACGCCCGGGTGGAGCTGACCGATCGAGTAGCAGCCGCTCGCTTCGAGGCTCAGGGCAGGGCGGCCGGGCTTGCCGATCAACCCACTGATTCTGGTCGCTCACCAAGTGCAGTGGAGCAACAGCTGAGGGAGGTCGGAACGCGCTTCGATTCAATTGACCGGCAGCGGCGCCAGCTGTCGCAAGAGCAGGCCACTCTCGAGGCCGGGATAAAGCTGGAGGCAGGCACTGCTCCGTCTTCGAATTCGGTCTCCGGTCGGATCGAGGCGGCCGTCCGGCGAGGCGTGTTGTCAGGTTGGATGGGGGAACTCAACGGCCAGCTGAGCGTGCCGCCGGCCTATGAAGCGGCGATCGCGGCGGCCCTGGATGGCTTCAGTCGGGGGTTTGTCTTTCGCAACGCAGACCAGCTCGACGAGGCGTTGGACTGGTTGAACCAGGAGGAGGCTCATGAGAAGCTGGCCCTGCTCCCGAAGTCCCGCCAACGAGAGCTGCCAAGCTTGGAAGTTCCTGGGGATCCAGACTGCCTTGGCCGGGCCGTGGATCTCGTCCAGGTCGCGCCAGAGTTCGAAGGAGTGGTCGAGCTGCTGTTGGGTCGGACCCTGGTGGTGCGGGACAGGCAGTCGGCCAAACGGGTGATCGAGCAGCTGCCGCTGGATGCCCGGGTCGTCACTCTTTCGGGGCAAGTATTCTATCCAGCCGGACAGGTCCTGATTTCCGTCAACGGCAAGTCGTCCAAGACCAGCGATCAGGCCCGCGCTCAGCTGGACGAGACCACCCTGCGCTCGACCCAGCTCGAAACCGAGCATCGGGAGCTGACAGAGCTGCGCGAGCGGCTGGAAGCTGAGTGGAGAGCGAGATTGTCCCAGGAAGTACTCGTCGCGACCCAGGCCAAAGCGGAAGGGCTTGAGGAGCAGTATCGCGAATTAGAGGTCAATGCAGCGAAGCTGCGAGAGCGGCTGTCCAGGAATCAAACCGCACAGAGCAAGACCCGCCTGGAGATCTATGACGGCAGGAGCAAACTCGGGAGGCTGAGAAACGAACTTTCTGCCGCCTCAGCTGCCATGCAGGAGCTGCAGACCGCCCTCTCCGAGATCGAGGCGAGCCGGGTCGAGCTCCTTGCAGCTGAGGCGCGCGGTCGTGAGGCGAGGCGCGAGGCGGAAGATCAATATACCCGGGCCCAAATCGAAGTGGCCCGGCTGCGGCAGCAGGCCTCTGACATGGAGCGCAGAATTCTGGAGGATTTTGGTCTCGTGGTTCCGGAGGCCGAAGCCATGGGCCTCGACCCAGCCGCGTTGAATCTGGCGGCGATCGTTGCCCAGCTGCTTCCGGTCGACCAGCTCCCGCCGGAGCTGGAGCCCGAGCTCAATCGGAAGCGGGGGCAGCTGCGGCGGCTCGGGGCGGTCGATCCGGCGGCGCAGCACGAATTCGATGAGGTCAAGAGCCGGCACGATTTCTTGCAAGAACAGATCCAGGATCTTGAACAAGCCGAGTCCCAGTTGACCCAGGTGATCCACGAGCTGGACGAGCTCATGGCCGAGGAGTTTCGTCGGACATTTGAGGCCGTGGCAGAGGCCTTCGAGAGCTTTTTCATTCGCCTGTTTGTCGGCGGATCGGCTCGGCTGGAATACCTCGGAGAAGCGGGAATCGAAATCCAAGTCAAGCTTCCTGGGCGGCGCAACCAGGGATTGGCCATGCTCTCTGGCGGCTAACGCAGCCTGACCGCGGTGGCATTGGTCTTTGGTCTGCTCAAACTATCCTCGACGCCCTTCTGCGTGCTGGACGAAGTGGATGCGATGCTGGACGAACGCAATGTCGAGCGGTTCGGAACGATCCTGCGCGAGCTGAGCGAGCGAACCCAATTCCTTGTCATCACCCACAACCGTGAGACCATCCAGGCGGCCGAAGTCCTTTACGGCATCAGCCTGGGCAGGGACAATTCGAGCGACGTCATCAGCCTGCGGCTGGATCAAATCGAGGAACGGATCGCGGCCTGAAGTTCCCCGCACAGATCGTCCCGGCGGGCATCCTAAGCCCGCAGGCCCCGCGGTAGAATAACTGCTCGCCGAAGTGGCGGAATTGGCAGACGCGCTGCGTTCAGGGCGCAGTGAGCATTACGCTCGTGAGAGTTCAAATCTCTCCTTCGGCATGCCGGCCCCGCTGTCACGGGGCCGGTTGTTTTCTGGCGCGAGACTTGCACTGATCTCGCCGCTGGGGCGGCTTGCGGCTGGTGAGCCGCTCCGCTAAGATCCCCGCCGTGATGGAAGAGACAAAGTCCCCGATCTCGGGTATCTGGCTCCTGATTGCGCTCATCGTCGGCGTATTTATCTTTGGTGACCTCACCCGCCGGATGACGGATGCCCGGCGGATGGAGCGTGATGCCCGGATGTTGGCGACTGAAGTCACCCACCTGGAGGCCGCCAACTCGGATTTGGAGACTCAGATCGCCCAAGCCAACGATGAGGCCAATGTCGCCCATTGGGCGCGGGCCGAGGCCAAGCTGGTCATGGAAGGCGAACGACTGGTGGTTCCGATCCCGGCCGGTGGGCTGGCCGAGGACGAGGCACCGCCACCAGACTCAGTTCAAGACACCCCAAGCACCTGGGAGATCTGGTGGGCGCTGCTGGTGGGCGGTTAGGGGTGAGGTCGGCTAATTCCCGTGCTATAATCCGCCCCGCGCCAGAATGAGGCGCACCCGTTGCGGGGTGGAGCAGTGGCAGCTCGTCAGGCTCATAACCTGAAGGTCGCAGGTTCGAATCCTGCCCCCGCTACCTGGCAAGAAGCGAAAGCGCCCGAGAGGGCGCTTTTTCTTCTGGAGGTGCGGCCTAGTAATCAATTTGGAGGATGGAGAGTTTCTCACCCAGGCTCACCGACCCGCTGATTCTGTCGTGCAGTTGGCCGTGCAGCCAAACGCTGATCTCGAACGCCTGCGGCGAGCTGGCCCCCCCGCAAGCGCCGTAATACTCCACCACGACCTCGTAGCGCCCTGGCAGGGCGACCCCCGTGTCCCAGAAAACTGTCTCGGAAGGTGTCTCGCTCGCTCGTGAGCACGAACCGTTCGCCTCGCTTTCGAGTCTGCCGCCCGTCAGAGACCTGGGATTCGAGAACCAGATCTCCTCTCCCCGGGGATCGATCACGTGCAGATCGAGGTCCTCGGTGGAACCCCAGCGCAGAGTGACCTGCAAATCGCCGATCCCCGGCAACGCCGTCGGCAAGTCCAACGGCTGGGGCGTGGGGGTGGGAGATTGCAGGGGGGTGGGAGAGGGCTGAGGCGTGGCCTGGCCTCCACAAGCCAGCTCGACCCGCACCGAACCTCCCTCACCGGTCCCCATCACGGTGAGGGAGTACTCCGCCTCCTGGGGGATCAGGAAACTCTCGAACTGCGGCAAGTCCGAGCCGCGCTCAACCGCGACCTGCCTGGAGACTTGGTTGGCTGGCCCGGCCTGGTCCAGGGTTACTTGGGATGTAAACTGGCCTGCCTCGGAGCTGACGGCAACGGAGAGCAGATCCCCGGGTTGCCCGCGGAAACTCCAGGTCGCAGATTGCGAACGGCCCAGTTCCTGCTCATCATCTTGACCGCAGGTCAGCTGATAAGGTTCCGCGGCCGGTTTCGAGCGGATCCGGGTTCCTGGCGGTTGGAGTGGCTTGGAGGGCGGCCCCTGCCTTTGCCGCGCAGCGTCGGCCTTGGTTGACGGAATCGCGAAGATACCGATCAGCGTGACCAGGCAACCGAAGAGGACGCCGGCCGCGATGCAGCCGCCGAGCAGGCCGAGCAGCCGCCGAGTGGAGAACTGGTTAGGCAGTTTCGCGAACTGGCTCCTTCGAGTGGTTCGTTGAGCGAACTTTGCGCGGTTCGATCCTTTCTTCCTGCGGAATTTCCTCGCCATAGAAGACCACCTGCACATCGCGCTTCATCAGGAAGAACAGGACGATCAGGTCTGCGCTAGAGGTTATCAGGTAGATCGAAACTGCGAAGCTGCCGGACACCGCGACGGCGAACCAGTTCGGTCCCACGTTGGCAATGGTGGTCAGGATCGTCCCAACCATCCCAAAGATTCCGCCGATGATCCCGGTCAGCGCCAGGTAAATGGCCGCCATCCGGGAACCATTGTCAACGTCGTTGAGACCGGTGCCGATCCGGGCGTACATGGCGGCAAGCAACACACACAGCAGCAGGCCTGTCGCAGGAGGAAAGAGCCGTTGCGGCAAGTTGGCCGCGGCTGCCGCCAGTGTCGGAAGGATGGCGTAGACGATAATCGCCGCCCCTCCGATGAAGAAGGCCAGCGCCAACGTGAAATGGTAGGCGGCCACTAGAGTGACCTGATCGCGGATCGCTCGGGTAGGGATGTTCATGTTTGCATCTCCTTTTTTCTTTATGCTCCTCGCCCACACAGCCGGCCGCCGTGCGGCGGAGCCTAGACCATTGCCGGGTTACTGAAACATCGGATCACAATGCCGCATATGCCCACCTTTCCAACTCTGATCTGTTCCTGCCGAATCGGACCCAGGGCTGTCCGCCGTCGCTGGCGGATCCTGGGACGGCGCGGCCCGCTCAATTGCGGGCGGCCCGAGTTCGACGGAATTCCGGCGGAGAACATCAAAACCACCTAGGCCGGTATGGTGCTTCCAGGTCACGCAGTCCTCGCAGCTTGCCTCGAACTTGCCCGGTTGGCCGTTCGTCGTGTCGTACAGCAGGACTTTCTTGACCAGGTAGCTGCCATCGGTCTGCAGCATGTTGGTGACTGAATACGCCCTTCCCTGTTCATCGACCTCACTAACCACGAACATGTGCGAGAATGACCCGCTCCCGGCATAGGTGAAGACGAAATCGCCCGGTTGCAGAGGCCAGGCCCCGAAGTCAAATCGGTGGATGTTCGTTCGGAACTGGTGCAGCTCGTACCCATCTGTAGGAAAGAGTGACCAAGGCCGACCATTGGTCGCTGGGTCCGCCAGCCAATAGTTACTGAGCT
>JAHFAU010000095.1 GCA_023250385.1 Anaerolineales bacterium | reverse complement strand
CCGCGACCGATGGAGTGGGCTGAGTTTGTTGTCCACCCCGGGCTAGTCCCACGCCTGCAATCAAGACCACTGCCAATACGCCAAGGCCTCCCGCCACGGCCACCGGCCAGCGGCGGCGGGCTGGCCGAGGCAGAGCTTCGGCTCGGATCGTCTCGGAGAGTCCCCCACCGGCTTGGACCGTTTCGAAATCGACCCCGCCGTGCAGCGCAGCCTTGAAAGTTGCGACGTCCGGAAAGCGATCGTCCTTGCGCAACGCCATGGCGTGCAGGAGCGCCGCTTCCACATGGGGTGGGATCATGGGATTGAGTTCGCGGGGTGGCTGCAGCTCCCCTTGCTTGAGGGTTCGGTCGATGCTGTTGGCCGGCTGCTTACCGGTCATAAGGTAGTACACGGTGGCTGCCAGGGAATACTGATCGCTGCGGGGGTCCGTGCCGGAGCCGCCAAACTGCTCGGGGGGAGAGAACCCGGGGGTCATGCCTCGGGCGCCGGTGGCCGTCTGATCTTGGGTGACGGCTTTAGCGATCCCGAAATCGACCAAGACTACCCGGCCGTCTGGCTGTAGTTTCAGGTTGCCAGGCTTGAGATCGCGATGGATGATCGGCGGCTGTCGGGTGTGCAGGAAGTTCAATGCCTCGCACACGTCGTCTGCCCAACGGATCGCCTCGGCTGGGTCAGGGAGTTGGCGCATCAGGCGGGTCTGTAAGTCTTCCCCCTCGATATAGTCCATCACCAGGTATTGGATGTCGCTCAGGATGAAGTGGTCGGTGACCCGGGGCAGGTTGGGATGGCGCAGGCTGGCCAGCAACCGGGCCTCCCGCCGGAACTGCTGTTCGGATTCCGGGTGAGGGTTGAGATTCTCTTTGAGCGCGACACGCAGCTCGAGGGTCTGATCATAGGCAAGGTAGACCGTGCCCATCCCACCCTTACCGAGGTGGCCCTCGATCCGATACCGGTTGTTGAGAATGGAGCCGGTTTCCAGAGTCACGGCCGGGATTGTAGTGTAGTTCGCGAAGACAGGTCAATTCCCCGCTAGATCCAGGCTTCGATGGAAGGTGGCCCGGAATATAATCTGAGGGTCGCCCGCGGTGGCCGCGGCCTTAATCTCTGCGACGGAGCCAGCCAATGGACTACTACGTGATTATTCTGCGCATCATTCACATCCTGAGCGGAGTTTTCTGGGCTGGGGGTGCGTTCGCCTTGATCGGGTTCGTGTCGCCCGCGGCCGCCCAGGCCGGGCCGGCCGGGGGAAAGGTCATGCAGCGGCTCACTCTGGGAACCCGTTGGATCACGGCGGTCTCGGCCGCCGCCGGGCTGGCGGTCTTGAGCGGTCTGCTGCTGTACTGGCGAGCCTCCGGGGGCCTGCGGCCGGAGTGGCTGAGCACCGGAACCGGGATCACCTTTACGATCGGGGGTCTCGCAGCTTTGATCGCCCTATCCGTTGGGATTCAGGTCGGGGGCGTGAGCCGGCGGATGGCCGAGTTGGGTCAGAAGATCGAGGCGGCTGGCGGCCCGCCCTCCCCGGAGAATGCGGCCCAACTCACTGCATTCCAGGGCCGCCTGCACAGTTTTGGTTCATTGACTGTCGTCCTGCTGGTAGTCACGCTGCTGGCGATGGCCAGCGCCCGCTACATTTCCTTCTGAGACCGGCCGAAGAGGCTTGCGGCCGGTCGGAAGGCTTCGATCTGTAAGGAAATTGCAAGGTTAGCTTGTTGGTCGCATTGGCCAACTTCCTCTATACTATGACGCTTGAGCTGTGGCCCACATCCATGAATAGGGGTGCCTCGATGAAACTTACCCGTAGCTTCCGCCTACCGGCGCTGATGCTGACCGGCCTGTTGCTCATGGGCTTGGCCTGCAATCTGCCGGGCTCGACTCCGGACGTGTCGCCCGCGCCTCCGCCGGCGGCCGAGCAGCCCACTGCGGTGCCGAAGGAGCCGGAAGTACCGACCGGACGAACGGGAGCCGTGTCCAGCTTAGAAGATGTCAAACAGGCCGTAGTCCAGATCGTCGCCGAGGGGACGTTTGTTGACCCTCAATTCGGCTTGCAAGTGAACGCGGCCGGCAGCGGCTCGGGATTCATCATCGATCCCTCCGGCATCGCGGTGACCAACAACCATGTCGTGACCGGGGCGGCCCTCTTGAAAGTGTACGTCGCGGGCGAGCGCGAGCCACGCAATGCCAGGGTGCTCGGCGTTTCGGAGTGCTCGGACCTGGCGGTAATCGACATCGATGGGGAAAACTTCCCCTTCCTGGATTGGTTCGACGGTGGAATTGATGTCGGGTTGCAGGTGTATGCCGCCGGCTTCCCGCTGGGCGATCCGGAATTCACGATGACCCAAGGAATCGTCTCGAAGGCCGAGGCGAATGGTGAATCGGATTGGGCTTCGGTGGATTCGGTCTTGGAACACGACGCCACGATCAACCCCGGCAACTCCGGTGGGCCGCTCGTTAGCAGCGAAGGCCAGGTCGTGGGCATCAACTATGCCAGCTCTAGCCTGTTCTCTCAGTATTTCGCCATCTCCCGCGATGAGGCCAAAGGTCTGATCGATCGACTTCAGGCCGGCGAGAATGTCGAATCGATCGGTGTGAACGGCGTGGCCGTCACCAGCGAAGACGGCACGCTCTCGGGCATCTGGGTGGCTTCAGTCGCCTCGGGTTCGGCCGCCGATGAGGCGGGTGTGCTCCCGGGCGACATCATCACCACCATGGAGGGCCTGGTCCTGGCCACCGATGGTTCGATGGCGGACTACTGTGACATACTGCGGACGAAGGGCGATGACTCCCCCATGTCGATTGAAGTGCTCCGCTATCAACAGGGAGAGTACCTGAGCGGCCAACTCAACGGGCGACCGCTCGAGACGGCTGGGGTCTTTGGACAGCAGCTGGCGGGAGACGTGCCCGACACTGGCAGCGACTACTCGGATTACACGAAGGTCAGCGATAATTACGGTGCTATCGTCGTTGAAGTTCCCAGCGGGTGGACCGACATCGATGGCAGTGCCTGGACCAGCGAGGGCGACGTGATCGGCGCCTCGATTTACGCCGCCCCGGATCTGGATGGTTTCCTCAACACCTGGGCAACGCCAGGGATGATCTTCAATGTGTCCGACGACCTGGCTAGGCTCGGAGGCTACATCCAGATGCTTGACTTCTATCGGGGGGTGTACATCGACTCCTGTGAGCTGGACGGCCGCTACGACTATGACGATGGGTACTATCGGGGAAAATACGATTACTTTGTGAAGTGTGGTGGATCGGGAGGGGCAGACTTCCTGGTCTTGAGCGCAGTTCCAATCGACACGAGCTTGAAATACTTGATCCTGGTTGAGGTCCAGATCTTGACCAACGCCGATGTCGATGCGGCAGATCGGATCTTGGCGACTTTTGACGTGGTTGGTGCACTTCCCTAACGGGAAGGACCCTGGACTAAGGGCGCCCGAAGCGGGGCGCCCTTTTTGATTCTCGCTGCCCAGGGGAACCTGCCTCCCCGGCAACTTTGGTCGGATGCCTAGCTCAGCCTAGGCGAGTTGTTGACACTCCGGCGGACGGCGTGTTATCATTCGGCCGCTCGGGGTCGGCGATCATGCCGATGGCCTGGGCCCGGTTTCATCTCAAATCATTCTTCTTTTTCATCGCAGGTCGCAGCGTAGGTCGGGGCTGAAACGAAAGCGGCTCCACCTTCCAACTAGCTGAAGAAGGATGTAACCACCTGAAGGGGTGGATGTCGAAACCGGGCATTCACCTCTTTTGTTTTGCGCAAGGCAAAGGATAACTGAATGAGTGGAGAGTTTGTTCTACGGATCATCGGAATGTTGGTGATGGCAATTGCCGGGGTGGTCGTAGGTGTGCGGCTGAGCATCCCGGCCGGGGGTCCAGCGGAGCTTTGGGCGGGGGTCCTGGGAGCGGTCGGAGCGCTGCTGGGGCTGGTCGCTACGCCGTTTGTCACCACCCGGCCGTTGCGCGCCATCCGGGGAGGAGTCGCTCAGGTTTCGGCTCAGACCATGGTGGCCGGCCTGGCCGGCCTGATCGTGGGATTACTGGCGGCCGGGCTGGTGGCGTTCCCGATTTCACTGCTGCCGACCCCCTTCGGCCAATTGCTGCCCTTCGGCGCAGCCATCGTGTTCAGCTACCTGGGGGTGACCGTATTCATCATGCGGCAGAACGACATCGCCAACGTCTGGCGGGGCAGGTTCCAGAGTTCGGGCGATCAGAGCGGCGGCGGCCCGGGTCGCAGCATATTGCTGGACACCAGTGTGATCATCGATGGCCGAATCGCCGATATCGCACGGACCGGATTCATCCAGGGGCCGATGTTGGTCCCTTCCTTTGTGCTGATTGAACTTCAACACATCGCCGACTCGGGCGATCCGTTGCGCAGGCAGCGCGGGCGCCGCGGCTTGGATATTCTGAATCGGCTGCAGAAGGACAGCCCAATCCCGCTCCGGATAACGGATCTGGATGTCGAGGGAGTGCGGGAGGTCGACGACAAACTGGTCATTCTGGCCAAGCAGCTGCGCAGCCCGATTCTCACCAACGACTACAACTTGAATCGGGTGGCGGAGCTGCAAGGGGTGACGGTCCTCAACATCAATGAACTCGCCAACGCGGTCAAGGCGGTTTATCTGCCCGGAGAGAAGATCGAAGTCCACGTGATTCAAGAAGGGAAGGAGTTCGGCCAGGGTGTTGGCTACCTGGACGATGGCACGATGGTTGTCGTAGAAGATGGCAAGAGCGATATCGATCACACGATCCCGGTGACTGTGACCAAAGTCCTTCAAACGGCTGCCGGGCGAATGATCTTCGCCCGGCCCGACAGCCAGTAAGCGGGCGGCGATGGGGCTGAAGATCTTCAATACCTTGTCCCGCAAGAAGGAGCCCTTTGCGACCGAGGTCGAGGGGCAGGTGCGAATGTACGTATGCGGTCCGACGGTATATGACCAGGCCCACATCGGCCACGCGATGTCCTCCATCGTGTTCGATGTGATCCGGCGCTATCTAGAGTACCGCGGGTATCAGGTGCGCCACGTCATGAATTACACCGACGTGGACGACAAGATTATTGTCCGGGCCAGGGAGCTCGGCCAAGACCCGATCCAGCTGGCACAGCATTTCGTGGAGCAATACGACCGGCACTTGCAGGAGCTCAACATTCTGCCGCCGAGCGTGCGGCCGCGCGTTTCGAGTGAGATCGATGGGATTGTTGGCATGGTCAAGGGGTTGATCGAGGCCGGGCATGCCTATCGGGTAAACGGGGATGTCTACTTCGATGTCGAGCACGATCCGGACTATGGCAAGCTTTCCGGGCGCAAAGTGGAAGAGATGCTGGCCGGAGCCCGGCTGGAGATCGACGAGCGCAAGCGTAATCCGGCTGATTTTGCATTGTGGAAAGCCGCCAAGCCGGGCGAGCCGAGCTGGGACAGTCCCTGGGGCCGCGGGCGGCCGGGCTGGCACATCGAGTGCTCCGCCATGAGCCGGCGACACCTTGGCGATCAAATTGACATCCACGGAGGTGGAAACGACCTGATCTTCCCGCACCACGAGAACGAGATCGCTCAAACTGAAAGCCTGACCGGCCGGCAGTTTTCCCGCTACTGGGTGCACAACGGAATGATGCAGCTCAACGGGGACACCATGTCGAAGTCCACCGGAAACATGCTGCCGATCACCGAGTTTCTTCAGCAGCACGAAGCCGACGTGCTGCGTTTGATCGTGCTGAACTCACACTACCGCAGCCCGCTGGCGTTCAGCTCGGAGATCGCCGAAGCAGCGGCGAACGGACTGGAAAGGCTGCGCTCCGCCTTCAAGCCGGCCGAGACCAGCGGAGCCGGTGAGGCTGGCCCGGCCGAGCAGAATCTCACGGAGGCAGTGGCGACCACCCAGGCGGAATTCGCGGCCGCAATGGATGACGATTTCAATACGCCGAAGGCGCTGGGCAGCCTCTTCGATCTCGTGCGCTCGATCAACCTGGCTCGCGATGGAGGAGCTGGCCAACCCGCCCTCCAGGCCGCCCAACAGCAGCTGCGCGAGCTGGCCGGGGTGTTGGGGTTGAGGCTTGCCGCAGGGACGGTGCCGGATCCCAGGCTGGCCGCACTGGTTGAGATGCTGGTGGAGATTCGCGAAGAACTCCGAGCTGCAGAGCAGTGGGGGCTCGCTGATCGAATCCGGCAGCGCCTGGCGGACCAAGATATCCTGCTGGAAGATGGTAAGCATGGCACGCGTTGGCGGCAGGGCTAAACCCCGCCCACGACCGCGCTCCGGGGAATCGACCGAAACGATCTGGGGACGCCACCCGGTCGAGGAGGTGTTGCGCGCCGGCCGGAGGAAAGTACACCGCCTGTTCGTAGTCCAAGACCACGCTCCGCCTGAGGGCGTGGTTCGCCTCGCGCAAGAAGCCGGCGTGCGGCTGGAGCCAGTGGAGATTCTGCCGGTCGCCACCCATCAGCATCAAGGGATCGCAGCCCTCGTAGATCCCTACCCTTATTCCGACCTGGACAGCGCGCTCGAGCGTGCGGCCCGAGCGGGAGAGCCACCCCTGGTCCTACTGCTGGACCAGCTCCAGGACCCTCAGAACCTGGGGACTCTGCTCCGCACGGCCGAGGCGGTAGGGGTGCACGGGGTCGTGCTGCCCTTGAACGGCGCAGCCGGGGTGACCCCGGCGGTCGTGGTGGCTTCCGCCGGCGCTTGCGAACATCTATGGATCGCGCGTGCCAATCTGGCGCAAGCGATTCGGCGATTGAAGCAAGAGAATCTCTGGATCGTTGGCTTGGAGAATAGTCCGGAGGCCAAGCGGATCGATGAAGCTGACCTGCGACCGCCGCTGGCCCTGGTTGTGGGAAGCGAAGGCCGCGGGCTTCGCCGGCTGGTTGGGGATTCCTGCGATTTTCTGGTTCAAATCCCCATGCGCGGCCGGGTTGAATCGCTTAACGCCGCGGTGGCCGGGTCGCTGGCCCTCTACGAGGTGTGGCGGCGGGGCCGCTATTCTGGGGCCTCCGGAGGAGGGCTGCTCCAATCGAATCTGCCGGAGCACGAGCCGAGTCGGGCGAGCGGGAATGCTAACGATTGACGCTCCCCGCGGTTGCTGATAGACTCGGCGATCGCGGTTTTGGTATAATCACCAAGCGCCACGGTAGGCGCGTTTTTGTCGTAGGGCCGACGTAGCTCAACGGCAGAGCAACCGCCTTGTAAGCGGTAGGTTACGGGTTCGACTCCCGTCGTCGGCTCCTGTGCTGTACGCCCGGAGCCGGGGTACGGGAAGGAGTTTGGGCGGTTACCCAAGCGGCCAAAGGGGGCTGACTGTAAATCAGCTGGCGTATGCCTTCGGAGGTTCGAATCCTTCACCGCCCACTTGGGGGAAGGCAGCAGGCCCTCATAGCTCAGCCGGTAGAGCGCGTTCTTGGTAAGAACGAGGTCAGGGGTTCAAATCCCCTTGAGGGCTCTACAGCGAGAAGGAAGAGGAGATAGGGAGCATGGGCAAGCAGAAATTTGAGCGGACGAAGCCGCACATGAACGTCGGGACCATGGGGCACATCGACCATGGGAAGACGACCCTGACCGCTGCGATCACCAAGTGGTGTTCGCTGCG
>JAHFAU010000179.1 GCA_023250385.1 Anaerolineales bacterium | reverse complement strand
TGAAGTACCTCGCCACCATCGGCGACCGGACCTTCGAGATCGAAATCAATGCCGAGGGCGAGATCCTGGCGGATGGACACTTGCTGGCGGTCGACTTTCACTCGGTTGCCGACGAACCGGTTTACTCGCTGCTGCTGGACGGCGAGTCGTTCGAGGCCAACGTCTCGAGCGCAGAGCAGAACATGGAAGTACTGCTGCGGGGCCATCTTTTCGTTGTCACGGTCGAAGACGAGCGCCAGCGGCGCCT
Organism: Anaerolineales bacterium; assembly: GCA_023250385.1. Lineage (GTDB taxonomy): Bacteria > Chloroflexota > Anaerolineae > Anaerolineales > E44-bin32 > JADFRG01. Next base: position 2,402 of record JAHFAU010000179.1, on the reverse strand, counting down.
GCGGGAAAGCACCGCCAGCGGACCGCTTCAGGAAGGTGAATACAGCCTGACGGCTCCGATGCCGGGCCTGGTGGTAGCTGTTCCGGTTGAGGAAGGTCAGGGGGTCGAACTAGGTCAAAACCTGGTTATCCTCGAGTCGATGAAAATGCAGAACGAGCTGAAGGCGCCCCGGGCGGGAACCGTGGGGCGGATCCGGGTGGGGCCAGGAGACAGTGTCGAGCAGAACCAGGTCCTGCTCAGCTTGACGTGAGGGAGATCGAGGTCAAGTTCTTCGTCAGCCGGCTGGAAGTCGTGCGCCGCCGAGTATCGCGGCTGGGAGGTCGATTGCGCGCTCGCCGGCACTTGGAGCGCAACTGGCATTTCGACCTGCCCGGTGACCCATTGGCAAAGCAGCTCTCCCTCCTGCGTCTGAGGCAGGATAAGGCGACGACCCTGACCTTCAAGCATCGCGGAAGATCGTTCGAGACCAGGGAGGAAATCGACCTTCAGGTTGCTGACCCATTGGCTGGGGAAGCGTTGTTGGCCGCGCTCGGATATCGGGTGGTCGCCAGCTATGAAAAGTATCGCCGCGAGTACTCACTCGGCGAGGTTCAGGTCATGTTGGATGAGCTGCCATTTGGAGACTTCGTGGAGATCGAGGGTCCGAGCCTCCCGCAGGTCAGAAGTCAGGCTGGTCGGCTCGGCCTGGCCTGGAGCCTGCGGGTTCGGAGCACGTATCTGGAGATCTTCGACCAGCTGCGCTCAACGTATTCCCTGCGGTTTCGGGAGGCCAGTTTTGACCGCTTCGCGGGGCTGCCGGCAGTCCGGTCGAGCCGGATCGGGCTGCGCGACGCGATCAAGCCGGAGGCCGGCGACCCGTGAAAGATGAATTGAAGTCGGCGGCTCGGCGTTGGGAAGCGGAGGTCGTGGCACCGGCCAGCAAGGACCTGCCGGAGCGTCAGGACCAGTTCGAGACCCCTTCCCAGATCGGCCTGCAGCGAGTCTATCTGCCTGAGAACACGGTATCTGGCTATCTGGAAAATGTCGGGCTCCCGGGCCAGGAACCGTACACCCGCGGAATTCATCCCACGATGTACCGCGGCCGACTGTGGACGATGCGGCAGTATGCTGGATTCGCCAGCGCTCGGGAAACCAACCGGCGCTTCCGTTATCTGCTCGAGCAGGGGCAGAGCGGCCTCTCAGTCGCATTCGACCTCCCCACCCAGATCGGGTACGACGCCGATGACCCGCTCGCTGCCGGCGAGGTGGGCCGAGTCGGGGTCTCGATCAGCTGCCTGGACGACCTGGACCAGTTGTTCCAGGGGATCCCGCTGGATCGGGTGTCCACCAGTATGACTATCAACGCGCCGGCCGGGATTTTCCTGGCGATGTATGTCGCGGTGGGCCAACGTCGGAACATCGACCCCGGCCGGCTGCGGGGAACGACCCAAAATGACATTCTGAAGGAGTACGTCGCCCGCGGCACCTACATCTTCCCGCCGGCACCCGCCATGCGGCTAATCACCGACGTATTTGGCTACTGCCGCCGGGTCGCGACTCAGTGGAACCCGATCTCCATCTCGGGCTACCACATGCGAGAGGCCGGCTGCACGGCCGTGCAGGAAGTCGCCTTCACCTTCGCCAACGCACTGGCCTATGTGGAGGCTGCGTTGGCCGCCGGGATGCAGGTCGACGAGTTCGCTCCGCTCTTGACTTTCTTCTTCAGCGCCCACAACGACCTCTTGGAAGAGGTCGCCAAATTCCGGGCCGCCCGCCGGCTGTGGTCCAGACTGATCAGCCGGCGTTTCCACGCCCAGGATCCACGCTCACTCCGCCTGCGCTTTCATGCCCAAACCGCCGGATCGACCCTCACCGCCCAACAGCCGGAGAACAATGTGGTACGGGTAGCGCTCCAGGCCCTGGCCGCCGTCCTGGGAGGAACCCAGTCGCTGCACACCAACAGCATGGACGAGGCCCTGGGCCTTCCGACCGAGCGGGCGGCACGGGTCGCCCTGCGCACCCAGCAGGTGATTGCCTACGAGACCGGGGTTGCCGACACGGTGGACCCGTTAGCGGGGTCTTATCAGGTTGAGAAACTGACCGACGAGATCGAGGGCCGGGCGGAGGAGTATCTAGAGCAAATCGACGCCCTCGGAGGGGCGTTGGCGGCGGTCGAACGCGGATTCATGCAAGCCGAGATCGAGGAGGCCGCCTATCGAGCCCAGCAGCAGGTCGAGCGAAACGAATCCCGCATCGTGGGCGTAAATGCCTATCAATCTGACGACGCACTCCGATTGGAAGCGCTGACGGTCGACCCGGCCATCGAAGAGGAGCAGCGGCAGCGGTTGGCTGCGGTCCGGTCACGGCGGGATTCTGCCGAGACCAACCGGCTGCTCGACGGACTTGAGCAGGCGGCCCGGGGA
>JAHFAU010000011.1 GCA_023250385.1 Anaerolineales bacterium | reverse complement strand
GGCTGGACCGCTGGCTTGAGCAGCGCAATTTGGGAGTGGTCCGCCCCGATCCGACTCGTCCCGACGGAGTGGACGGCGACCGGTGGGTGTCCGTAAACCTCTATGAACAAACCCTGGCGGTGTACGAAGCAGGGACTTTGAAGTTCGCGACCGTCGTGTCCAGCGGGCGAAGCGGGTACTGGACCCAACCCGGCCTATTCCAAGTCTGGGCTAAGCTGGACCGGGATGACATGACCGGCGGCATCGTCACCACGCAAGGGGGCAACTTTTACTTCCTGGAAGATGTGCCCTGGGTGTTGTACTTCGATCAGGCCCGAGCGCTACATGGAACCTATTGGCATTCCAAGTTCGGGACGCCGACCTCCCGCGGCTGCGTGAACCTGGCTCCGGAAGACGCCAACTGGATCTTCAATTTCGCCGAAATCGGGACCTGGGTTTACGTCTGGGACCCCTCCGGCCACACCCCAACCGACCCCTCGGTCTACGGTCCGGGCGGCGCCTGACGGCCCCGCTAGTACCAAAGTACTGTAGTCCGAATTTTCCCACTTTGATCTAGAATCGGCGCCCTGCCGCTCGACCCGGAAGGGGGTAGTTTGATGTACGCCGAAAACGAACTCTTGTTCCCGCCCTCAGTGATTCCCAAGCTTGGGGGCTCCAGGGGGGAAGCCTGGAGGAAGCTGGTGGATCACATCACGGGGTTGCCGGAAGATCATCCGGAATCCCTCGCTTTTTCCCTCATGATGATGCGGCTGGACATCTGCCTGGAATGTGAGACGGATTCCTACCGCGCCATGCGGGGCTGCGCCGCCTGCGCGCTCCAGACCTTGAGGCGCTACAAAGGGCCTGACTCAGAGCTGCTCCAGAAGTACAAGGCGGCTCTCAATGACGTTCAGGCCCATCTGGCCAACGTGCCAGTGGTCCAGTTGGACCTGCCGCTCGTCCAGGCTCGCGCGGCTTAGTTCACCGAACCCGAGTAGGCACCGATCCCGGAGGGCCGCTGAAGGCCCTGTGGTACACTTCGCCTCGCTCCGAGGAGGGGTGCTCCACGCCCGCCCTGTGCGAGTACCTTGATGCTCACCACTCCGGAACGACTCCTCTTCACTATCTTCGCGTTGATCACAACTTATTTGACCGCAGGAGCCATCGCCCGGCTCATTCGGATCATTGGGCGCGGGCGGGGCCGCCCGGATTGGCGGGCCGCGGCCCGCCGAACCGGCGAAGCGCTGTTCAAATCGGTCAGCTTTGCCCCCTCCTTTCGGGCCCGCCTGGGGACTGGCCTCCTGCACGGACTGGTCGGGTGGGGCTTCATCTATTACCTGGCGGTCAATCTCGGGGATGTGTTGGAAGGATTCGTCCCCGGGTTTGTTTTTTTGGGTCAGGGCCTGCCCGGAGACCTCTATCGACTGGGGGCCGATGTGTTGAGTGTCGGTGTCTTGCTCGGCATGATCGGGCTGCTGATCCGGCGTTACTTGATCCGGCCGCCCGCCTTGGAGATCCGGGAGACCACCCTGCTGCACCCGAAGGCTCGGGCCGGCATTCGCCGCGACTCGGCCATCGTGGGCGCCTTTATTCTGGTCCACGTGGGCTCCCGGTTTCTCGGCCAAACTTTTCAATTGGCCGCGGCCGGCGCCGACCCGTGGAATCCGTTCGCTTCGGCGCTCGCCGGTCTGTGGGCAGGCTGGACCCCCAGGGGGCAGGAGCTTGCGATTCACGTGTTCTGGTGGCTTGGACTGGGCACGGTGCTGGGCTTCGTGCCGTACTTCCCCTACACCAAACACATCCATCTCTTCTTTGCTCCATTGAACTTCTTGCTGCAGCCGGAGCGTCCCTCGATGGGCACTCTAGAGCCCATCGATTTCAGCGACGACTCGCTGCAACATTTCGGGGTCGAGCGGCTGGAGCATCTCTCCTGGAAAGGTCTGACGGATGCGTACGCCTGCATCATGTGCAACCGGTGCCAGGAGGCCTGCCCGGCCTATGAGACCGGCAAGGTACTCTCGCCGGCGGCTTTGGAGATCAACAAGCGTTACTTCCTCAATCAGGAGGGCAGCCGGCTGGCGGCCGGAAAGGCCAGCAGCCAGACCCTACTCGAGTTTGCCATCACCCCCGAGGCGGTCTGGGCCTGCACCGCCTGCGGCGCGTGCGTGGAAGTGTGTCCGGTCGGCAACGAGCCGATGCGGGACATCCTCGAGATTCGGCGGCACCTGGTGCTCACGAGCAACGAATTCCCGGAGCAATTGCAAACGGCCTATCGAGGAATGGAACGGGCCGCCAACCCGTGGAACGTCACTGCGGATCAGCGGCTGAAGTGGGCCGAGGGACTCGAGGTGCCGACCGTTCAGCAGCAACCCGCCCCCGAGATCTTGTGGTGGGTAGGGTGCGCGCCGGCGACCGATCCGCGGGCTCAACGGACCGCCCGGGCCTTTGTCAAAGTGCTGAAAGCAGCCGCGGTGGATTACGCGGTGTTGGGGCCGGAGGAGCGCTGTACCGGAGACCCCGCCCGGCGTTCGGGCAACGAGTACCTGTTCAACGAGCTGGCCGGTGCGAACGTCGAGCGGCTCAATCAACTGGCCCCCAAGCGGATTGTGACCACTTGCCCGCATTGTTTGCATACATTGCGGACGGAGTACCCGGCCTTTGGGGGTAACTACGAGGTCGTTCACCACTCAGAATACCTGCAAGAACTGTTCGCCACCGGCAGGCTGGCCGCCGGCGCTGCGGATGAAGCGGGAAGCGTCACCTTGCACGATCCCTGCTATCTGGGCCGCCAGAACGGAGTAATCGAGGCTCCCCGCGAATCGCTCGGCTTCGTGGGAATCGAACTGCAGGAGATGCCCCGCCGGCGCTCGAATTCGTTCTGCTGCGGCGCGGGAGGCGGCCAAATGTGGAAGGAAGAGGAACGGGGCCTGGAGCGGGTGAGCGCCGATCGGATCCGAGAAGCGAAGGCGACCGGAGCGTCGACCCTGGCGGTGGGCTGCCCGTTCTGTATGATCATGCTGAGCGACGCGGCCGGAGACGACCTGCAGGTGCGGGACCTGGTCGAGCTAGTCGCCGAGCGGGTGGAATGAAGGAGCGCCTGGATGGAATTGACGGAACAACTGCAGGTTGAGCTGAATCGCGAAAACCTGCTGGAAATGTATTGGCTGATGCTGCTCTCCCGTCGTTTGGACGAGCGAGCCTGGGTGCTGCACCGCCAGGGAAAGATTGCCTTCCACATCTCAGCCATCGGCCATGAGGCAGCTCAGATCGGAGCGATCTTCGCCATCCGGCGCGGCCAGGATTGGCTGCTCCCGTATTATCGAGATCTCACCATGGTGCTAGCGATGGGCCTGACCCCGCGAGAATTCATGCTGGGCCTGATGGGCAGGCAGGGCGAGCCGAGCTCCGGTGCCCGCCAGATGCCCAGCCATTGGAGTCTGAAGCGGGCCAAGGTGGTCAGCCATTCTTCACCGGTTGCCACCCAGACTCCCCACGCCTCCGGGATTGGCTTTGCCATCAAGCTGCGAGGCGACGACGCGGTGGTGCTCACCACCATCGGCGAGGGCTCCACTTCACAGGGCGAATGGTACGAGGCGGTAAACTGGGCCGCGATCCACAAACTGCCGGTAATCTTCATGATCGAGAACAACATCTACGCCATCTCGGTTCGCCAAGACCGCCAGATGGCAGTTCCGCGGGTGGCCGACAAGGCGTTGGGGTTGGGACTGCCGGGAGTGACCGTCGATGGCTTGGACGCCATTGAGGTCCACCGGGTCGTCTCCGAGGCGGTGGCCCGAGCTCGGGGCGGCGATGGCCCGACCATCGTCGAGGCCACCGTTCACCGGATGACACCCCACTCTTCGGATGACGACGACCGGACCTACCGGCCGCGGGCCGAGATGGAGGCGCTCAAAGCCCAAGATCCGCTGGATCTCTTCCGTTCCCGCTTGATGGGCGAGGGTCTCCTGACTGAAAAGGCCGAGGCCGAGATCAACGAGCGGGCGAAGGCCGAGGTAGAGGAGGCTGTGGCCTACGCCACCCAGGCCCCTTATCCGGACGTCTCGGAGGCCACCTATCCAGTCTTCAGCGGGGACCGGCACCATGGCTGAGATTACCCTGATCGAAGGTCTGCGCCAGGCCATGGACGAAGAGCTGGCCCGCGACGAGAGTGTGTTTATTGTTGGGGAAGATGTCGGGCCGCGGGGCGGTGTGTTTCGGGCCACTCAGGGCCTGTACGAGAAATACGGCCCGGAGCGGATCGTCGATGCTCCGCTGGCGGAGCTGTCCATCGTGGGGATCGGAATCGGAGCTGCCCTGTATGGCATGCACCCAATCTGCGAGATTCAATTCGCGGACTTCATTCATCCGGCATTCAACCAGATTGTGAGCGAGGCCGCCCGCCTGTGCTACCGGTCGGGCGGCGAGTGGACGGTCCCGCTGGTGATCCGGGCGCCCTACGGAGGCGGAATCGGGGGCGGACTCTATCACTCGCAGTCGGTGGAAGCCTTCTATGCCCATGTTCCGGGGCTGAAGGTCGTGATCCCTTCGAATCCATATGACGCAAAGGGGCTGCTCAAATCGGCGGTGCGGGATCCCGACCCGGTGATGTTTTTCGAACCCAAGAAGGGCTATCGCTTGATCCGCGGCGAGGTCCCTGAAGGGGAGGAAATCCTGGTCCCGATCGGCCCGGCCCGGGTCTCCCGCCCCGGCACTGACCTCAGTGTGTTCGCGTACGGAATGATGCACCAGTACTGCTGGGAAGCCGCCGAGCGGGTCGCCCAGGAGGGGATCGACGCCGAGGTCGTGGATTTGCGAACCCTGAAGCCGGTGGACAAGCAGGCCGTATTGGGCTCGGTAGCCAAGACCGGCAAGGCGCTTATCGTGTACGAAGACAACCTGACGGGCGGGTACGGGGCCGAGATCGCCGCGATTCTGGCGGAGGAGGCCTTCACCCAGCTCGACGCCCCGGTCCGGCGGCTGGCCGGACCGGACATTCCGGCGGTTCCCTACAGCCATCCGCTGCAAGATTGGTTTATGCCGAACCCGGACAAAATTGTCGCTGCCATTCGGGATCTGGCGGCGTACTAGGGCCGCGGTCCGAGCGAGCCGGATTCGAGCAGCTAGCTGGAGAAGAGAATGGCGACTCAGGTCATCATGCCCCAACTCGGCGAGTCAGTCGTCGAGGGCACGGTCACCAAATGGTTGAAGCGAGTGCACGAGCGAATCGCGGAATTCGAGCCGCTGGTCGAGATCAACACCGACAAAGTCGACACCGAAGTGCCCTCGCCTGCCAGCGGGACCGTGCTGCAGTTGCTTGTCGCCGAGGGCGAAACGGTCCGGGCCGGGACCGTGCTGGCGCTGATCGGCGAGCCGGGAGACGAGCTGGGGGAGAGTTCGGCCGCCGTAGGATCGGACGGTGAGTTCGCCGCCTCTGCTGCGCCGACTGTTGAGAGTAAGGGGCTGCCGCAGCCAGGTGCGGCTGCTCCAAGGCCGATGGCCCACGCTGCAGTGCCACAGCCCGAAGTGGGGTTCATCTCACCGGTGGTGGCCCGCATCGCCGCCGAACACGGCGTGGACCTGACCCAGGTGTCCGGAACCGGACAGGGCGGCCGGATCACAAAGAAAGATGTCTTGACCCATCTCGAAGGCAAGCAGAGCGCGCCCCCGTGGGAGGAGCCGGCCTCCGGCGAGCTCTTCCGGCCGACTGAGGAAGTCTTCGGGGAGTTCAAGCCGGCCGCAGCAGCTCCCGGAGTGAAAATCCAGCCGCTGGATCCGGTGCGGGCTCGGATCGCCGAGCACATGGTGCGCTCGAGGCACACCAGCCCCCACGTGACCACCGTCATGGAGGCCGATCTCGGCCGGGTGCTTGCCCATCGGGCCGCCAATCGGCCGGCCTTCGAACGGGATGGAGTCAATCTCACCCTCAGTGCCTATTTTGTGGCTGCCTCGGTTGAGGCTCTGAAGCAAGTGCCGATCGTCAACTCGTCCTGGAGCGACCAGGGGATCGTGCTGCATCCGCAGGTCAACCTCGGAGTGGCCGTCTCGCTCGGCGAGAAGGGCCTCATCGTACCGGTGGTGAAGAACGCCGACCAGTTGTCGCTGCTGGCGCTGGCCCGATCAGTCAACGATCTGTCCGAGCGAGCCCGCAATCGCAAGCTCGAACCCGACGAAGTTCAAGGCGGCACCTTCACGCTCACTAACCATGGCGTGAGTGGTTCGCTGCTTGCGATGCCGATCATCAACCAGCCGCAGTGTGCGATTCTGGGGGTCGGGGCGCTGCAAAAGCGGGTGGTTGTGATTGAGGCGCCGGGTCCCGGTGGGGATCCCAGCGACAGCCTGGCGGTGCGTCCGATGGTGTACTTGACATTGACCTTCGACCACCGGATTATTGACGGCGCAATCGCCGATCATTTCTTGGCTGTCGTCGTCCAGCGACTGCAAACTTGGGCCTGAGCCCCCTTGGCTCTTTCGCCCGCGCCGCAGCTCAGGAGAGATCGCCTCAGCTTGCCCCCGAGCGCCGGGCCCGGTGAGCGCACGAGCCCGCTTCGCCTCTGGGCTGCAGATTCACACAGGAGAATCGCCGAATGCCAGACTATGACGTCATTGTGATCGGCGCCGGACCCGGCGGGTATGTCTGCGCCATCCGGGCCGCCCAGCTTGGGCTGAAAACTGCCATCGTGGATCGGGAGTGGCTCGGGGGAATTTGCTTGAACGTCGGCTGCATTCCTTCAAAGGCCTTGCTGAAGAACGCCGAGCTGGTCCACCTGCTGCGCACCCGGGCCGCGGAGTTTGGGATCGGGTTTGAGGGTCTCACGCTGGACTACTCTCGGGCGGTCGCCCGCAGTCGGGAGGCGGCCGACCGGCTGGTTAAGGGCGTCGGGTTCTTGATGAAGAAGAACAAGATCGACGTTCACATGGGGACGGCAGCCTTCTCCGGTCCACATTCGCTGACTGTAACCGCCGCCGATGGAAAGGCTGCGTCCCTCGCAGCACAGCATATTGTGCTCGCCACCGGATCGCGGCCGATCGTGATCCCCGGCGTCGAGATCGACGGACAGCGAGTGCTGACCTATCGCGAAGCGGTCCTCCAGACCACGGCTCCCAAATCGGTAGTCGTGGTGGGCTCCGGCGCGATTGGACTCGAGTTCGCCAGCCTCTGGAACGGATACGGCGTCGAGGTGACGATCGTCGAGATGCTGCCGCGGATTGCCCCATTGGAGGACGAGGAGGTAAGCAAAGAACTGACCAAAGAATTTCGCAAACGCGGCATCAACGTCCTGGCCGGGACTCGGGTCGAGGCCATTCAAACTATGAAGACCAAGATCAAGGCTACACTGACCGGCGAGGCGGGCCAGCAGGTGCTCGACGCCGAGCAGGCCCTGGTTGCGGTTGGCTTTCGGCCCAACACCGAGGGCCTCGGGCTGGAGAAAATCGGGGTCGCACTCGACGATCGGAAGATGGTGGCGATCGATGCCCGGATGGCGACTAACGTGCCGGGCGTGTGGGCGATTGGTGACGTGACCGGCAAACTGCAGCTCGCTCATGTTGCCATGGCCATGGGAGTGGTGTGTGCCGAGAATATCGCCGGCGTCGAGACCATTGAGTTGGATTATCAGATGATGCCGCGGGCGACCTACTGCCAGCCGCAAGTGGCCTCTTTTGGAATGACCGAGTCGCAGGCCCGCGAACTCGGCCACGAGCTGCGGGTGGGACGCTTCCCGTTCCAGGCGAATGGGAAGTCGCTGGGGATGGGTGAGACCGCCGGCTGGATCAAACTGATCGCCGACGCTCGCTACGGCGAGATCCTCGGTGCCCACCTGGTGGGACCGGAGGTGACGGAACTCTTGCCGGAGCTCACGCTGGCGCAGAGGATGGAGCTCACTCCGGCCGAGATCGCCCGCAACGTTCACGCCCATCCGTCGCTGAGTGAAGTATTGGGAGAGGCCGCCCATGCCGCCGAAGGACATGCGATCCATATTTAGCGTTCAAAGCGCTCGCTCGCAGCAAGACGACGGGCGGCCCGGCGGCCAGCCCCCATGAACTCGATTCGAGCGCTGGAGGCAAGATGAGTGTGACGAAAGGTTTGGATGGCGTGCTGGTCACCGAATCCCGACTGAGTCGAGTAGATGGCCTGGCAGGCGAGCTCACTATCGGCGGCTTCCCGCTGGAGGAGTTGGCTCCCAACGCCACGTATGAGGAGGCGTTGTTCTTGCTCTGGGAGGATCGCCTGCCGACCGGTTCGGAGTTGAGCGCGCTGCAGACGGAACTAGCCGCCCTGCGCCAGCTCCCCGGGCCGACGCTAGAGATCCTGCGGGCCGCGGCGGCCAAATCCCTGCCGCCGATGGACGCGCTGCGGATGGGGGCCGACACCCTGACCCTTGCCGATCCCGACCCGGCCGACTCATCGCCGGTTGCGAATCAGGGCCGAGCCAAGGCGATCGTTGCGCGGGTGGCGACGATCGTGGCCGCTTACTGGCGATTGCTCAATGGTAAGCCGGTCGTCGGACCGCGACCCGATCTGCACCATGCAGCCAATTATCTCTATATGCTGCGGGGAACCGAAGCCGAAGCAGACGAAGTGCGCGGACTGGATACGTATATCAACTCGGTCATCGATCATGGAATGAACAACTCCACCTTCACCGCCCGCGTGATCATAAGCACTGGATCGGACATGATCTCGGCAGTAGTCGGTGCCATCGGCTCGCTCAAAGGCCCCCTGCATGGCGGCGCGCCGGGGCCGGCATTGGACATGGTATTCGAGCTGCGCAAGCGGGCGGCGGCCTCCGGCAAGAGCCTCGAAGCGGAGGCGGAGGCCTACGTGCGCCAGACCGTGGATGCCGGGGGCCGGATCATGGGCTTCGGGCACCGGGTCTACAAGGTGCGTGACCCCCGGGCCGACGTGTTGGGCGCGGCGGCTGAGAAGTTGTTCAAGAAGGCCGGCGACATCCAGCTCAACAAGGATGCCCGGGCGGTGGAGCAGGTCGTGCTGCGGGTGCTGGAGGAGCTGAAGCCCGGCCGGGGACTGAAGACCAACGTGGAGTTCTATACCGCGCTGGTCCTACACGGCCTGGGATTCGAAACGGGGTTGTTTACTCCCACCTTCGCCGTGGGCCGGGTGGGGGGCTGGACCGCTCAGGTCCTGGAACAGATCGCTGAAGCCCACCTCATTCGGCCGGGGTCGGGTTACCGCGGAGAGCTGAATCGCAAATGGGTGCCGATGGAGCAGCGGAGTGGAAACCGAAAGCGTTAGCCAGGTCAAAGAGCGCTTCAAAGAAACCATCCTGCGAAAACCCAATGTGGTCGGGGTGGGAACTGGATTCAAAGAGATTCGGGGACGCCGCACGGCCGACCTGAGTGTGGTGGCCCTCGTGCGGGTGAAGGTTCCACGGGCCGGCCTCGCCGCCGATGAGTTGGTTCCCTCCTCGGTTGAAGGCATTCCAACCGATGTGGTCGAGGTCGGGACCCTGCGGGCGCTGCAAGCCCGGACCGATCGATGGCGGCCGGCGCCGGGGGGCATCAGCGTCGGTCACTTCAAGGTGACGGCTGGGACGCTCGGGGCCGTGGTGCGCGACCGGGCGAACGGGGAACGGCTAATACTGTCCAACAACCACGTGCTCGCCAACAGCAACCAGGCGATCGTCGGCGATCCGGTACTGCAGCCCGGCGCCATCGATGGAGGTAGCCCCAGTTCGGACACCCTCGCCCGGTTGGAACGTTTTGTCGAGATCCAGTTCAACCAGGAGCCGCCGACCTGCGGCATCGCCAAACTGGTCGCAGACATCCTGAATTGGCTGGCACGATTGGTCGGATCCCGGCATCGGCTTCGGGTGATTCAAGAGAATCCTCAGGCCGTTAACCGGGTGGACGCGGCGGTGGCCAAACCAGTGAATCCGGCGGATCTGCTGCCAGAGATCCTCGACATCGGCGTGGTGCAGGGGACGGTGGAGCCGAGCTTGGGAATGGCGGTGCGGAAATCCGGCCGCACGACCGGGTACACGACCGGTCAGATCAACGTGATCGACACCACGGTGACGATCAACTACGGTGAGAACCGGACCGCCCGCTTCGAGGGACAGTTTGTCACCACACCCATGTCGCAGGGCGGCGATTCGGGATCGCTGCTGGTGGATGGCGAAAGCCCCCGCGGGGTGGGCCTGCTCTTCGCCGGCTCGGGCCAGGCCACGATCTACAATCCGATCCGGGACGTGCTGGAGGCACTGCAGATTGAGCTGTGACGCCTGAGCAGGCATTGGAACACGCCCGGGCCGTTTCACGGGCGAACGCCGATAGGTTGCTGGCTAAGGCCAACGTGGTGGGGGTCGGGGTCGGCTACCTGAGTGGCGCCCGACAGGAAGTGGCGCTGGTGGTGATGGTCAAGCAAAAGTTGCCCCCGGCCCAGCTGCGGGAGGAAGACCTGCTGCCGCTGGAGATCGACGGGGTTCCGGTTGAAATCCGGGTCGTTGGCGAGCTGCGGGCGCAAAGCGCGGGAAAGGGGCCCGCAACGTAGCGGGTAGCTTTCTTGCCGAGGAGGAATTCGATGAAGCCGATTGAAGAGCAGACGGTCAAGGCACTTTCCTGGCAGCTGCTGTACGGCAACTACCGCAGCAAGCTGGGGGCTGAGGGATGGGAGCGGTTGGAGCAGAAGGTCGGGGCACCCGCCTTCCGCAAGATGGATTCGGATGAGGACTGCCCGATGGCCTCATTCAACGAGGCGGTGCTGTTCATCGATCGGCAGCTCGGCAGCGGCGACGGTTCGCTGATCGAGGAGATTACGGTCGCCTCGGTCGAGCGGTGGGCCAGCATCTTCCGCAACCTGGTTGCCCAACTGCAGGGCCGGCCGCAGAAGATGATGGAGATCTTCTGCACCGAGGTGCACCCCTATTTTCTCAATGACCCAGGCGCCAGCCAGATCGTCGAGTCGGATCCAGATCACTTCACCCTGCGGATGGACAACGGACTGCTGGAAGGCTTCAAGACCGGCCTGATTGAGGGCTTCTGCAACATCGTCGGGGCCGAATCCGTGATCGAGAAGAGCAATGGGTCTTACCGGGTCCATTGGAAGGTGCGGGCAGAGACCCCGCGGCCGTCCCGCTGGGCACTTTTCGTCAATGCGACTCGACTGCCGTTCCTCACGGCCACTCTTGTGCCGGTGCTATTGGGAACGGCGGTCGCCTGGCGCGACGGCGCGCTGAACCTCGGCTTGTTCATTCTGACTCTGCTCGGGGCAGCCCTGTTCCACCTGGGCACCAATGTCATGAACGACTACTTCGACCACCGGAGCGGGGCGGACGAGGCGAACCTGACGCCGACCCCGTTTTCGGGCGGCTCGAGGTTGATTCAGCGCGGCCTGATCGAACCTGCCAGCCTGCTGCGGCTGGCCTTGGGCCTCTATATTGGTGGGACAGTGGTCGGGCTAGTGCTGGCCGCTCTCCGAGGACAGGAGCTGCTGCTGTTTGGATTGGCAGGCTTCGGGCTGGGATTCCTATACACCGCCCCGCCGGTTCGGTTAGTCCATCGCGGCTTGGGCGAACTGGCGGTCGGTCTTGGCTTCGGGCCGGTGATCGTGCTGGGGTCGTATTGGGTGCAGGCCCAGCACTGGAGCGGCGAGGCCGCGCTGGTCTCGGTCCCAGTCGGGCTGCTGATCGCGGCGGTGCTGTATATCAACGAAATCCCGGACCGGATGTGGGACGCCAAGGCCGGCAAGCGGACGATCATCACCCGCCTGACGCTGGCCATGTCGATCAACGGGTACGCGGTCCTGATGGCGGCTGCCTACCTGGCCATCCTGGCCGGGGTGGCGGTGGGTGGGCTGCCGTTGCCGACCCTGCTGGGACTGCTCACGGTCCCCATGGCCTGGCGGGCCTTCCAAGGGCTGCGCCGTCACCACGCCTATCCTTACCGCTTGATCCCCGCCAACGCCACGACCATCTTCGCTCATCTATTCACGGGGCTCTTGATGTTCTTAGGCTATGTCGTGGCGGTCTTGATCCCGGCGGCGTAGATCAGGCAGCTGGGCGGCAGAGCGATCGACGGCATGAGGCCGACCGATGGGGCGGCCTCATTGATTCAATGAATCGAATCAATCTCGCAATTTGGCTTAGCCGGTGGCCCGGATCGGGATCGCGATGGCGTCGGTCGGCTGCAAGTCCCCGAAGCAGGCCAACGAGATCAGCCGGTCGCCGACCGCGGTCAGTACCAGTGCATTCTCGCCGAGGCCCTGGATGTGGAACCGGAGGGCGGTCTCGCCGCTCGCCATGGTCAAGCTGCTTTCCGCGAGGATGTTAGAGGCGCCGTCCGACCGGATCTGGGCGGCCACTCAGTCCATGTCGAACCGGAGGGCCAGATGGCCAGGTCACATTTCGTGTCAGCGGCCTCGAGGGTCTCGCCGCCCCCATACTTGTCCAGTGGATAGGACTGGAAGATCGCGAGCTCGCGCGGGGTGGAGTCGAAGATCACCCAGCTCTCCGGAAGATCCAGCGCCAGCCCGGCGACCTCATCCCGATAGCGAACCCCGGCCTGGGCAGGGAGTGGGGGCGGCTGCGGCGCCGATGGGGTTTGGGCTGCGGTCGCGGCCGCCGGGGTAACACCCGCGGTCGGCAATGCCGGCGGGAGGTCGGTGGGTTCCGGAGCGGCCCCGCATGCGCTGGCAAGCAACGTGACCATGACCAAGAGGCTGCGACGCTGTGTCATCGGGTCCTCACTGCTCCGTGATTGGTGGGCGGGTGATTCTATGATTTGCAAGTGTTCATTCCGCATGGGGTATACATTGCAAAAAAGCCCCTTTTAGGGGCTTTTTTCTTGAATACCAGCGGCTTGCCCTATCTGGTTATCGCTTCCGAGATGCCTTAACTGTGGCCGGTCGTGACCTGGCGGCTGGGCGGACAACATCCCATATCGCCTCGGGGTGTTTCGAAGCGACGTTCAGAAGCACCCGCGCCGGCCCCTCGGGCGATCTGCGTCCTTGTTCCCAGTTCCTGAGCGTAGCTGTGCTGATGCCTAGCAATGCCGCGAACGCGCTTTGCGATAGTTCGTGGTTCGCCCGAATAAGCTTGATGTCCGCCCCCTTGACAACAAAGGTCCGGGACGGATTCGCCTGGCCTCGTAGAATCGCACCGCCTTCGCGAACACTTTCCACAAGCTCATTGAACAGTTCCTTCTTCATGAGTACTCCTTATCTACGATGCTCCTTAGGGTCTTCTTTTGTGACGAAGACAAGTCGTCGCGCTCATTCTTTGGATAAACCAGAAGCAGGAGCACTTGCTCTCTAGCAGGCGCATAGTAGTAGATCACTCGCGCGCCGCCTCTCTTGCCTCGGCCAGGGATTCCCCACCGCACCTTGCGAAGGCCCCCAGTGCCGGAAATCACACCTCCCAGATCGGGCCGGTTGAAAAGCGCAGCTTGTAGCTTCCGGTACTCCTCATCGGGCATCAAATCTAGCACCCGGCGTGTAAAAATCGTGGTCTCGATGAATTCCACTGGTGGCTTTCACATGCGCCTTACCTACCGAACCATTATACGCCATTGGCGTATAGCTTGTCAAGGGCCGTGTTTTGCCGCAGCGGCGCTTCGTCGAGCCGTTCAGCCTCTGCGACCCTTCCTCTCAGAATTTAGAGGTCTCACCTTCGCCGCTTCATTCCTTGCTCGCCCATCTTGGGTCGTCTGATCAGAAAAGTAATGCCGAGTGAGGCTCCAAACGGGATCAGATCATGGGACACGGCCTCCCAATCTCCTTCAGGCAATGGTGCGAGAGCTTTCGTTATCTCGTCCGTGACTTGCCCTAGAGGTCTGGCGATTGCCACAGCTTTTCGATTCGCGTCGAGTACCTCGAATTCCAAGGGAGTCATTTGAAAGCTCAGGGGAGCGTAGATCAGGGAATAGTCATACTGGGTTGCCATTATCCCCACTCGTTTGATTTGACTGAGGAACTATCAAGGCCGGTGGTAGCATGGAGACAGACTAGGAGGATAACATGCCAGTCAACGCAGATCAGGAAATCCAAAGGCTTTATGAAAACGTCAAGGGCGAGGGACAAGGGCAGCAGGCAGCGACTTTTCCTTTGGCGCTAAAGATCGGAGACGTTGAGGCGGCCTTGATGGCCGCAACACGCGCAGTTGAAGGTGTCCAACAAGCCTTGGGTATCGCCCTCGATCCCGGTCGAGGCGCTTTCAGGACGACCGATCAGCCCAAGCAACTCTAATCAAGGCGATCTGTTACAAGGTGCGTGAGGTCGAGCACCTCCCCTAGGATGAGTTCGTACTGCCCTCGGTAGTCGTTTAAGCTGCCCTTATTGAAGATCGCCCGAAGTTCAGCAATACGTTCTTGCTCTGGCTTCTTAGATTTTCCCCATAGGGCGCGTTCCCATTCAAGAAACCTCGAGAGCACTTGCGCCCTAGACCGTTTGGGATCGTCGTAATCTCGCCCAACCAGTATCGCCAGTTCCCCGAGAAGGTTTATTGATGTGTCCTCAATCCGTTGAAGGCGCTGGGCCTTTTGCGTTCGTCGCCAATTCTGCGAATCCGTGAGCAATCTCAATAGAGGGGCTAGAAGCAGCGACGAGATTGCAACTGCTCCTGAGACTATTACCGCTGCAAGAGAAGCATCCATGCATTTGTCGCCATGTTACGGCTTTCACGAAGCATTATCGGCTGATACCAGCCCCGAAGGCATCCGAGGCATTAGCTCTTTTGTCAACATACCAGATGGAGAAGCCGCCAGGGCGGCCTATCCAGATATTCCAATCAATCTATCCAGAGAGAGCAGTTTGCAGTCCGCCGGGGGACTGCAAAAGTCTGCGCGCATCTTCGGGCTAATGCTGTCCTAGGTTATCAGGGCGAGCACCGCAGCGATGCCAACGACCACAATCGCGACTTGCAGCACCGCTTTCCACCGGCCAGTAAATACCGCGAACCTCAGTCCCAAGATTACCAGCACAAAGATTATTATCCCGCCGGTCACTTGATATCACCCCCTTTCATGGTAGCCAATGCCGCTGGAACCAATGCCAAGAACGCGGGAAAGTTCTCGGTGCGTATTCGTTCGGCCTCAGCAAGTCTTCGCATTCGCGCCCTAAACTGCCGCGTGACCTTCACGAATTCGCGGCCACACAGATATTCTGCCTCCTGACCGGTAGTACGAGCAAACCGTTCGCGGCTCCAAGCGCGCTATTGATCCTCGACCGAGACATCTTCAATCATGCTCATGCGCTTTCCGAAGCATTGCTTCAAATTCCTCGTTGTCACGGTGCATGTTGTTTCGTTGTTCTGGGGTCATCATGGCTGTCAGCACCTCATTTTCTCTACGATATCCCGCCCATATGGCCTCCCACTCGGCCTCCGTCTTGTTATCGGCCTTATTCCAGGCCGCAATCTGATCCCGTCTGCGGGTCTGTTTGTTTCTTGACCTTTGGGTCATCAAGCGATACAGAAAGACGATTGCTGCCGGCGAAGTCATGTTCTATTCTCCTTATGTAGTCTAGGATCGGCTAAAGTCCCACCGCGCAGTTAATGCACCGTAACCAAGTTAACTTGCTAAGCTGGCCGAGATATTCCGGCGGCCCGCCCCAGGCCGGAGAGTATAGGCTGTCCAGGATATCCGCCGCAGCGGAGAGGTTATCCGAGTCCTCGGTTTCCGCGTCCAGTAGCGCCAGCTCGAAGGCTCGTTCGGGGATTATTCTGTCTCTCTTCATTGTTGTTCCGATCAGCCGCGGGCGTGTGCCACAAACAGACCTGACTCCTGAAGGGTGGCCCGCAGGCAGTGCTGACACTCTTTTACACAGAGCCAATATCGGGAGGAAGGTGTTTCGTACAAATCTACAAATTCCGCTCTTACAGAGATCGGCGCTGGCATCGCTCAGGTCCCCCGTAACTAGCAATCCTCCTGTATTCGCGCTTGCCGCGAGCTGCAAATGGGACTCTGGTCAGTCGTGCCACCCTGAGTCTGGTGGCGGCTGAACCAACCACAACTCCATCAGGCCAGTCATTACCCACTCTCACACTCCACCCCATCATCGTCCCCGTCGAATCCATGACCTAGAACCGTACCGCCGGCGGACGCGGGTAAGGATACCGCACGATCAGCCTGGTCGCTACGCGGATTCGTCAGTCCGCACCGACAACCGCCTGTGGTGCGGAAACCCAGCCCAATTCACCGCGGATCGTCGCCTCGCTGCCGCTGTCAATGTAGATCACCTGGCCGACCATCAGGGAGTTTTCCGGGCTGACCAGGAACGCAATCAGCTCGGCCACTTCCCCGGGCTGGCCATACCGGCCGATGGGCATCGGCAGCAAGCCCTTGAAGTTCTCCATCGTCTTGGGATCATCGATCATGGCCTGGGTCATCGGAGTCTGGATCAGGCCTGGCGCCACGATGTTCAGCAGGATGCCGGCACCCGCCCAGCTCGGCTGGACGGCATGCCGCCGCGCCCAGCGGGTGACCGCGGCCTTGGTCGAGGCATAGATCAGGTCGCCCTTACCTTCACTGAGTTTCAATGCGGCCGGCTCATCGCCGGCGAGATAGGCCTCGACCAGAGCGTCATCGTGAGGGAAGGTGTTGGCGAGCGAGGCAACCAGCACGGCCCGCGGCTGCTGTCCTTTGACCAGCATCGGCTGCAGGCCTTCGAGGGCCGCGATGGCGCCGAAGTAGTTGACCGAACCAGTGATCGGTTCCGGGAGCGCCAGCCCGGCGTTGGCGACCACTGCGTCGACTACGCCTCCGGTCATCCAACGCACTGCATAGATCATGGCCTCCCGGCCCTCCGGCTTGGACAGGTCGGCGATGACCTCGGCATCGTGCAGGTCAACTCCGAAGACCCGATAGCCTCGAGCCAATAGGAGGTCGCGGGTCGCCTTCCCGATTCCCGACGCCGAGCCGGTGATCACAGCTGTTCGTTTCATGGAGCGCCTCCTTCCGCGGTGCTAGGGGTGGTTTCCGACCCTCCCTATCTTGACACGCTGTCACCGCGGATGGCAGGGACGCACATCACTGGCCGACCCGCCGATCGTCCTCTCTTGGCGGGCTAACCTGACCGCACCTCCGGCGGGCTGGGATGTGGGCGGTTCGGACACACTCGATGTCTATGGCTTGCGCTTGGCAAGCTGCTGCAGTTGCCCCAGATCAAGTTCGCCAGCCGCTCCCCAGCCTCGCGTGCCTTCCGGGATTTGAGGCCGAAACTGCTCATACAGCCGAAACGCCTGCCCCTCCAAAGCCTCAGGTTTCACGGATCGGGCAAGCGCCTCCATCGCCTTGCGAACCGCTGCTAGGTCCGCCCCGAACTTCTTCTCGAGGTAGTCCCGGACAGGCTGAGGCTCGATCGGTTCGCCACGGATGGCCGCCCGGATCCCGCGTTTCGTGCGAAGGGTGGGAACCGGCCGGCCGAGCAGGTTGACGAAGGTCGGCTCTGGCGTCTTGGGCTTGCGCTCGCCCTCTTCCTGCTCGTCGGACGCCTGATAGATCCCCAGCCGCCGGCCCTTCGATTGGGCATTGAGACCGGCCACCGCTTTGCCGAGGCTCAAGGCTGCCTCGGGGTCGTATCCGAGTCGCTCGGCGACCACGGTGGCCCACAGGGTCATGACCGGGGCGCGATTGATCTTGATCTTCTTGGCAGGCATGTCACGCATCCTCTCCCTTCGCGGCCGAACGGCCCAGCTACGGTCTCGAGTTCAGTTTGTAGAGGTGAACCGGTCTGCCCGTGTAGTAGTTGCCGAATACATCGTAGGAGGCGAGCAGCTGCAAATCGTACACTTCGCTCAGCCCGCGGGCAGTTGGTTTCTCTTCGCCCAACGCGATGTAGAAGCCTGGGCGGTATCGCTGGAGTTTCCATCGCAGGTCACGGGTCCCCAACTCGGAATTGATCGAAAAGACCCCGGTAGCCAGCGAAATGGAGTTGGCCATGTTTCCGATGAGTACCGGTTCACCTGCCGCCTCCATCCGCCGTCCGACGTCCCGGGCCATTTCGACAAAGCTGAACTGGGGGGAGGTCAGGTGCCGGACGATGCTGATGAGATTCACGGCACTGATGCCGGCCAAAAGCACCAGTGGAAGATAGGTTGCCCGGTAAGGGCGGAATTTTCTGCTCGCGTGGACGGCCATCACTCCGAGCAGGCAAGCAAGCGGGACACTCAGCGGGAGGTAATAGCGGGGCGGGAGGTAGCCGCGAACCGCCAGCGCGGCAAGGGTCACCCCGATCCACAGCGCACAGGTGATCACCAGCCGGTCCTTGCGGGCCCGCTTGGAGAGCGCCAGAAACAATGGCACGGACAGGACGGTCAAGGGATAGGCGATTCGGTCGAGCGCCATCCCATTCCAGATTGCCCGGCCGAGCGCCCATACTATGGAGGGCAAGGTCCACTCCAGGCGGGGGGTGAATTCCGTTGCGGTAAACAGTGCGACCGAATCCCGATCCGCTGCGGCGGCGATCGCATAGTAAGCGCCAAGGAGCAGAACAATCGCCGCCAGGGTTGCGGAGGCGGCCAGGAAGCCCTTTCGTGGAGAGGGTTGAGCGGTCCAAATCAGGAAAAGCAAGCTGGGCAGCCCGAACAGCGCCGTCGTCTTGGTCAGGGCGGCCAGGCAGAATGCCAGGACCGCGAGGGCCAGGCTAAGCATCTTGGGCCCGCGGTTGGAGATCGCCAGCAGCAGGCTCAACACGGTCAACGCGGTCATCGGCAGCTCGAGAATGGCCAGCCGGCTGAAGGCAAAGACGGTGAAGTTGGTCGAGAGCAGAAGCAGTGTCGCCAGGCCGGCGGGACCGCCCGCTAACCGGCGGACGAGCCGATAGCTGAAAACGCAGACCAGAATGGAGAAGACGACCTCCGTGATCCTGGCCGTGCTCAGCCCGAGCCCGAGCAGGCTGAAGGCGGCCGCCTGAGTGAGCGGGAATACCGGGAGGCTGATGATCGGATTGAAGTCTCCCTCGATGATCCAGCGGCCGGTGAGCTCGTGGGCGACGGCATTGTTTGAGTACCAGCCTTCATCCGTGTACAGGTCGCCCGACCAGTTGATCTGGTATGGGAAATCGGACTCCAAATTGGCAAAACGCAGGCCAAGCGCCGCCAGGCTGATCAACAGCACAACGAGCTTGAGCGCCGGGTTGGTCTTAACTCGGGGATCGGCAGGCCAGAGGTTCGATGGGGGAGCGTCGTTGTGAGTGCCGGTCGTGGTGTTCGACCGCGTCGAAGTCAATTACGACTCCAATCGTTTCGATGCCGCTCTTCCCCACTTGGCATCTACCCGAACTTTGGTCTTCCCTTCGGCCAGCAACTTGCCCAGGCCCACCACGCCACAGAATGCCAGGAACTCTTGGGGGGAGTTGGTGGGAGCCCGAATTGCATCGTAGCTGAGTAGCTTACGGAAAAGGGGTTCGTCGCCCTCGTCGGCTGCGACGTTTGCCAGCTCGAGATTCCCTCTCGGTCCCGGCAGGCCGGACTCGCCGAGCAGGAAGGGCTCCCAGTCGGCCAGCCGTCTCAGGGTTTCCCGATAGGTATCCGACTTCTTCATCACCGAGGTCTGACTTCCGCCGAGCTGGCAGCCGCCCGGCTGCGGCTAACACAAACTGATCCCCTGTGGGCTAGGGTGAATCGCTCCCGACGCCGCCCTGCTCACTGAACCCAAAGGCGGCGACCGTCAGCGGCCGGTAGTCGAATCCCAGACTCTCCACCCGGATCGTGTGCCCCCCGGGGCTGAAACCCGAGAACTCGATGTAACCGCCATATTGAAGCTGCTCGGAACCGAGGCTGGATGTGAGGCCGCGCCATACTTCCACGCCGTCGAAGAGAATCCGGGCCCATCCACTCTGTGGGGCGCCCCAGAACTGTACGCCCATCGAAGCAAAATCCTCATCCGTCGTGGCTTCGATCCAGTCCCCGCCCCACCACAGGACCCGAGTCGTGCCATAAGGGATGCTCTCCGGATCGTAACTGACCTGAATCCCTGGGGGCGGCGGGATATTTGCGCTGTTGGCGAGCGCGAATACCTCGGGCGGTTGCTCAAAATGGTGGGAGTCACCAGCATGCGCGACTACCTCGACCGGCAAATTGGCAAGCACTTCCTGGATTGGAGCGGCGGGGTTCTCAGCACAACCGGGTGAGATATCCCCGGATGGATCTGCCTCCGCCGCTTGGCTCGAGGTCGGACAGTCCAGCCAGGACTGATTGCTCAGGTTCTGCCCTCGCAGACCAAACGAGCACGAATCCTCGATCACATTCAGCACGAGCTCCCCAGCCTCCAGGTTCCAGCCGTAGCGGCCGACCCCGTCTGGGCAGTACACATCGTTGAAGATCCGAAGCTCATCTTCTGCAAGGGCAAAAGATGCGAAGCTGCGCCAGCCCGTGACCTCATAGTAGATGCGCATGACTCCTTGATCGAATTGCAGCTTCCAGATGCCGCCTGCGGGCCGATAGTCGGCGCAGCGCCGGCAGAGCCACCACTGAGGCCAGGATGGATCGATTTTGGTGTAGGTTCCGTCGAGAGGGCTCGGGACGGGTTCGGGCAGCGGAAATTTGTAGGCGACCGGTGCCATCTCTTGTAAGGCGCTCCAGATGCTGGTTGGGCTGGCCTCAATAGGGTTCGCTTGGGCGCTGCTCGCGGCCGGCGCCGGCTTCAACCACAACTCCGGGCCGCAGCAAGGGAGGACCTGAACAAGGTGAACTCCAGGCGCCAGGAACTCTCCGAGCGGGAGGTCGAAGGTGTACTCCGCTCCGGGCTCGAGTTCTGTCTGGAAAGCCGCCAGCGACACTTGAAGCAGCAGGGTCGTTTTGTTGACCAGCCTCAATCGCTGTTCCGGCCGGACGATTGCGCAGCGCGGATCGGGGATGTCGGGGTAGATCGTAATCGTGATCTCGGCCGCCTCGGTAGCTCCGCAGATCCCGGCCGCCGGCTCTTGAGAGACCGGCGTGGCGAGTGGGATCAGGGTGGCCGGAGGAATGGAATTCCCGACTGCGCAGGCCGAGAGAGCAGCGGAGATCAGGGTGAGCCTGACGCTGCTCCATGCGTTGAGTTGTAAGAGCGGAACGGCAGCCTGTTTTGAGTTAGCGGCCAAGGAACTCATCGGTGACCGGTTGAGAATACATTTCCCTCACAGGGCCACATCTTACTCCATCGGACGTGCCACCCTCAGCCTCGAGCGCGGGCGACGAGGTCTGCTCCAAACGCCGGCCTTGTGGCTAGAAACCGCGCAGCCTGGAGGGAGTCACCACGATCGCCACGGAATAGTCCTCACCGAAGCCCTTCGGTGTCATGCCGAGATTTGCAATACCCTTTCGATACTTCCGGAGGTACTGCTTGTGATCGTTGGCTGCCGGCGCCGTCCGGGCCACGGCAGCCCGCCCAACGAGCACGGCCACCTCGTTCGCCTCTGCGTCCGAGTTGAAGTGCAGCGAAACGTTCGGGTACCGCCGGATGTGTCGAAGTTTATGGGCCTTTGGCTTGCTATAGATGAGAACCGAGGTCCCATCCCACCAGAACCAAACCGGCCTCGGCTGGGGGGTATTCCCTGGGCCGACCGTGGTCAACCAGATGACCTGTTCACTCTTCAACAGCTCGGCCACCCGCCGGCCAAACTTAGTAGAGAAGTCAATACCTATCAGAGTGCCTTTCGGACGATGGAGAGTGAGTCGAACTGTCGAAAAGTTTCGAAAGCTACTCGCTCGCTAACCTTCAATCTCCGCAGCCTGGGCCGCTGAGAAATGCAGTGAAGTGCGCGCTTGGCGCCAATCGAGCCAGGCTAGCCGCCGGCAATGGCGCCGATGATAAGAAAGGGCTCTGCCCCCGAGGCGACCGCCTCGGGTAGCGGGGCATCCGGCGCTTCGAATGACAGGTCTTCCTTGCAGGCGAAGAAACGCAACAACGGCCGGCGCTGGCGAGTGGTGTGGTCGCGGATCGTCCCGCGTAGCATCGGATAGGCGAACTCGAGCGCGTCAAGCACCGAACGCTGCGTGACCTGGCCGTCGACTTGTAAACTGATCTCTTTCCCGACCTGGGCCAGGTTCCGCAGGTGGTACGGGAGGACGACCCGGATCACGGCAGGGTCTGGACCTCCACCGACATCACTCGCGGAAGATCACGGACGATCGGTTCCCAACTATCGCCGGCATTGGCCGACGCGTACACCTGTCCGCCGGTGGTGCCGAAGTACACGCCGCACGGATCAAGCTTGTCAACCGACATCGCCTCGCGTAGCACGTTGACGTAGCAATCGCGCTGCGGGAGGCCTTTGGTGAGCGCTTCCCACTCGTTTCCGCCCGTGCGGCTCCGGTAGACCCGCAGTTTTCCCTCCGGCGGGAAGTGCTGCGAGTCGCTCTTGATCGGAATGACGTAGGTGGTTTCCGGTTCGTGGGCGTGGACATCGATCACGAACCCAAAGTCGGACGGCAGGTTCCCGCTGATCTCATGCCAGCTCTCGCCGGCGTCGTCGCTGCGCATCACGTCCCAGTGCTTCTGCATGAACAGCACCTCCGGGCGGGACGGGTGGATCGCGATGCGGTGAACACAGTGGCCGATCTCGGCCTCCGGGTCAGGGATGTATTCGGATTTCAGTCCGCGGTTGATTGGTCGCCAGCTCTCGCCGCCGTCGTCGGTTCGGAAGGCACCCGCGGACGAGATGGCAATGTAGATGCGCCTCGGGTTGCTCTGGTCCATCAGGATTGTGTGCACGCACAAACCACCCGCGCCTGGCGCCCACTTGGATCCGGTGGCATGACCGCGCAGCCCGGGGAGTTCCTGCCAGGTTTTGCCTCCGTCGCTCGTGCGAAACATCGCAGCATCCTCGGCACCAGCGAGGACAGTATCCGGATCGGTGAGCGACGGTTCGAGATGCCAGACCCGCTTGAACTCCCAGGGGTGAGGCGTACCGTCGTACCACTGGTGGGTGCCGGTTTCGCCGTCGTATTTGAACTCGTTGCCAACCGTCTCCCACGTCTTGCCGCCATCGTCGGAACGGTGCATCACCTGCCCGAACCAATCGGTGCCCTGCGAGGCGTAGATCCGATTCGGCTCCACCGGTGACCCCTTCAGATGGTAGATCTCCAGGCCCCCGAAGTGCGGTCCGTTGATCTCCCATTTCATGCGCTTGCCGTCCGAGGTCAGCGCGAACGCCCCTTTCGCTGTGCCCACCAAGACCCGTACTTCACTCATCGCTTCCTCCTCACCGAGTTTCTGAAGCTGCTCGCCGACGAGCTT
>JAHFAU010000178.1 GCA_023250385.1 Anaerolineales bacterium | reverse complement strand
CAGCACCGGCACGATGTTCGGGTGCTTGAGCCGCTGCTTGACGATCTCCGCCTCCCGGCGAAAGCGCCGAACGAAGCGTTTTTCGCCGGTGATGGTTGGGGAAGTACCTTGATGGCGACGTCCACCCCGCGGCGCTCGTCGTGCGCCCGATACACGGTCGCCATCCCACCCTGGCCGAGCTGTTCGACCAAGCGGTAGTGGTCTAAGGTTTGACCGACGAGGCCGGCCATCCGGGTCTAATTCCTCCACTCGCCGCGTGCAACGATGCCGCTTGCGAGGCCTGCTTAGCCTACCACAGGCCCCAAGCCGGGGCATTGGGAAAGAGGTTACAGCCTAACCCCGTCCAGGTTGCTCGGCTGTCTCAGCGCCCGGCCGCTCCCTCGGAGGCCGACGGGAGCAAGCCCTGGCGGCGTGAAATCGTGCTCCCGGAGCGGGAAGGTATACTAGCCCTCCCCCACCCGATGACCGAGCCCATCATCCAATGCACCGATGTCCACAAGTGGTTCGACCACTTCCACGCGCTGCGCGGGGTCAACATGCAGGTGGAAAAGGGCGAAGTGGTCGTAATCTTCGGCCCGTCCGGCTCAGGCAAGTCCACCTTTATTCGCACCATCAATCGGCTCGAGGAGCATCAGCAGGGAACGATTGTCATAGACGGGATTGAACTCACCCACGACGTTCGCAACATCGCCGTAATCCGCAGCGAGATCGGGATGGTCTTTCAATCTTTCAACCTGTTCCCGCATCTGACGGTCCAGCAGAACGTGAGCCTCGCTCCGATCTGGGTGCGGAAATGGCCCAAAGACAAGGCAGATGAGATCGCTCGCCAGTTGTTGGAGCGGGTGGGGATCCCCGAGCAGGCCGAGAAGTATCCGGCCCAGCTCTCAGGCGGACAGCAGCAGCGAGTGGCGATTGCGCGGGCCCTGGCAATGCAGCCGAAGATTATGCTCTTCGATGAGCCCACTTCTGCGCTCGATCCAGAGATGATCAAGGAGGTCCTGGACGTCATGACCGGGCTGGCTCGCTCCGGCATGACCATGCTCGTGATCACGCATGAGATGGGATTTGCCCGAGCCGTGGCGGATCGAATGTTCTTCTTTGATGAGGGAGTGGTTGTCGAGAGCGGCAGCCCAAGCGACATCTTCGACCGCCCCAAAGAGGAGCGGACCAAGCTCTTCCTCTCCCAAATCCTGAGCCACTAGTTCACCGTTCCCCCGGCTACCGAGAGCGGCCGCCGTTTGCCGGGCCGGCCCAACGACCGGCTTCAAGGCTCGAACTCCCCGATCCGCTCGCCATTCAGCCATACGCTGTTCGACCCCGTCGAGTAGGCTCCCAGCGGGATATTCTCTTCAAATTCCTGGAGGACTTGAATGCAGGTCAACGCCGCATCCTGCGACGAGTATGCTTCCACCTCGGGCGACAGTTCCCAGAATAGACCGAGTGGCCCGCCAAGGGAAGCCGCCGACGGTATGATTGACCCCCAGCATGACCAGTGGAGAGGATCGCACTCGAACCCGCCGGTCGGAGTTCTTTGCGGGAGCACGGGATCAGTTTCCGCTGCTGCTTGGAGTGGTCCCCTTCGGATTGATCTTCGGAGCTCTAGCGATCTCGGTCGGGGTCAGCCCCCTCGCCGCCCAGGGCTTTTCACTTTTCGTTTTCGCGGGCAGCGCTCAATTCATTGCAGTGAGCCTGATCGGAGAGTCGGCATCCGCATTGGTCGTCATTGCCACGGTCGCATTGGTCAACCTGCGGCATGCGCTGTACAGCGCCAGCCTGGCACCCTCCCTCTCCCACCTGCGGCGGCCCTGGAAGCTCGCTCTAAGCTGGCTGCTCACCGACGAAGCATTCGCCATGGCTTCACGTCGATATCGCGGCGGGGCGTTGGTGAATGCGCACTGGTATCTCCTCGGCACCGGACTGACGTTATGGGCCGCCTGGCAGATCAGTTCCGCGGCGGGGATCGCCCTGGGCGCCGGCCTCCCTCCGGGTCTGTCGCTCGATTTCGCTCTGCCATTGACTTTCTTAGCCCTGGTGGCGCCGACCCTGGTCGATCGGCCGACGCTTGCCGCCGCGCTCGGCGCCGGCGTGCTTGCCCTGACCCTCATCAACTTGCCGTTCCGATTGGGGCTGGTGGCCGCCTCGATCGCCGGAGTCGGGCTTGGGCTGAGGGTCGAGTCCACGGCCCAACCCCGGCGCGAGCGCACAATTGGCTGACGCCACTGTCTGGCTCGTGATCCTGGGCGGCTTGGTGTGTACCTACCTGACCCGCCTCTCCTTCATCCTACTGATCCCGGCTGATCGGGTGCCGCGGGTGCTTGGCCGCGGATTGAAGTACATCCCACCCGCGGTCTTGTCGGCGATCCTGCTGCCGGAGTTGGTCATCCGGGATGGATCGCTCGACCTGGCGCTCTCCAACCATCGGCTAATTGCTGGGGTGTTCGCGGCTTTAGTGGCCTGGCGGCTGAGGAACACTTGGTTGACCATCGCCACCGGCCTGATCGCACTCTGGCTGCTCAGGTCGCTATGAGGTTCGCTCGCGGAACATAATGGCGCCGACCATGGAGCGGCGCCTCGACTTCCATGATTTCAGCTAGGGGGAATTAGCCTATCTCAGGCGGGGATCGCTTTGAGCAGCCCAAGACCATCGAGCTCGAGCAGCGGGCCGGAGAGGTCCTGCCAGGC
>JAHFAU010000010.1 GCA_023250385.1 Anaerolineales bacterium | reverse complement strand
GGTCCTTTTCATCCAGGTAGAGGGTTTGCGGTGTGCCGGTCGTAATCGAGACCGTCTCGGCCTCCAGCGTATCGCCCATATAAAGTTTGTAGGTCTTGCGTAAGACGACCCAGTGTTTTCCAGTAGCCCCGGCGAGGGCGTGGACCAGCGGGATGCTCTTCGCCTCGGCGGTTACCAGCACTTCGTAGTCAACTCCGGCCAATCGTTTGGCCAGTGCGGCCGAGCAGGCTTTCACCAACTCGGTGTCACCCAGGATGTTCAGCACGGCGATCCGCAGGCCGGGCGCGACTTCAAACAGCGGAAGCTCGCGCTTGAGCCCCGCGACTTCGACCGAGTAGGTCTCCCGTTTCATCGGCATCTCATCCTCCGGCTCTTGACAAATGAAACGATCTGCGTAAAATTAAATCGACCGATGTCAAAGTAAATCGATGGACAGTGAAGGTCCCTTGGCGGAGTTGCTGCAGTTCTTTAAGGTGCTTTCGGATGCCAATCGGCTGAAGGTCGTGGGCCTGCTGTCGCAGGAGCCCTCTAGCGTGGAGCAACTGGCCGCGATGCTCAACCTGAGCTCTTCGACGGTTTCGCACCACCTGTCTCGACTGTCGGAGGCCGGTTTGGTGGCGGCCCGGGCGGAGGGCTATTATAGCGTATACCACCTGCAGACTGACCGGTTGGAACAGATGGCGCGCCGCATATTGTCGCGACAGGACCTGCCGGCCGTGGCCCAACAGGCAGACCCGGCGGCGTATGACCGTAAAGTGCTGCGGGATTTTTCGCTCCCGGATGGGCATCTGAAGTCCATTCCCGCCCAGCGGAAGAAGCTCGACGTCGTGCTTCGCCACGTGGTTCTGCGCTTCCCGGTGGGCAAGCGCCACAGCGAGAAGCAGATCAACCTCTTACTGCGCCGGTTCCACGACGACACCGCCACTTTGCGTCGCGAGCTGGTGGGTGCCGGGCTGCTGCGACGAGCCCAGGGTCAATACTGGCGCCCGGCGGATTAGCCTCTCTCCTCCGATCTGCTCCGAAAGTCGTAGATCCCTTCCTGCACCGGCCAACGCCGCCCGCAGTTCTGGCAGTGTAGACCGTTCGGGTTTTCGTCAACTTGGTACGATCTGCAAACCGGGCATCTCCAGAATGCGCCAATCGGGTGGGAACTCGGAGCAAGCCGGGCCCTCGCTCGCACGAAGACGCTCGGGCTAACCAGGATCCATTTCCCGCTTGGCTGCAGGGCTGCATCCAGCGCGACCAGGGTCTGGGGTGGGAACAGCCGCTTCAGCAGGGGCTGCCGAAACATGGAGACCGCCAGCTGCAGTTCCAAATCAAACCCTGCGTCCATCAACCAGGCGCGGACCGCTGCCGGATGAAAGTTAAAGTTTAGCCGCACGAGCTCGACTGGCGCGCGATCGAAAGGATTCCACGTCTGGGCGCGCACCAGCCACCGTAGTACCGCCTTCAAATTGCGCTTGTTGGCGTATTCCAGCACAAATTTGGCGTCCCGTTCCAAGACCTCTGCGACGCTGATGAGTGCAGCTCGCGGATCCGCCATGTGATGGAACGTCCGGATCATGGTTGCGCCGTCGAACAGTCCCGGAGCAAACGGGAGCCGATACGCGTCCGCTGCGACATACAAATAGCGTTTGTCCCTACCCAGACCCTGTTGAGCCTGCTGGAGCTGGGAGAGCGAGTAATCAAGGAGCGCAATCCGCTCGAAGCCGCTGTAGCGCGTAGTATTGCGTCCGGCTCCTGCTCCAAGCTCGAGCATGAATTTCCCACTCTTGGGCAGCAGCCGATGCAGGGCGGCGGCCTCCGCCCCATCTTCGTAAAGCCGCTCCCCTGGCGTCCAGAAGCGGTCTTGGTAATCCGATCCCTCGTAGTCACAGATCGGAGGCTGGTCGCCGCTCACTTTGTCTGCTCCGGACCTGTTATCAGGGCTCGAACCGCGACTCACCGATCAACTGTCTGATTGGAAGGGAGCCGTCTCGGCCTGTGGCCAAAGCTGCCAGGCGCCAGATTCGCCGGACTACTTCCATCGAGTCAGGATCGTCTCACGTTCAAAGAGCTGAACGGCGAACGTCACCAATCCTGCGTCGATCAAGCCGAGAGCGAGCGCCATCCAAAGGATCAATTGTTGGTTGAGCAGCACCAGCCCGGAGATCTGGCCAAAGAACAAGGCAAGCAGCGGCAGGATCACCAACATCGAAAGCTGTTCGGCAACCCGAGGATCGCTTGATCGTGACGAGACCATCACGGCCACACTGACCGCCGCCAGCGCCAGCAGCGGGCCGACCACCAGTACGGCCGTCAGCCAGAGCGGATCCGTCAAACGCGCAAAGACCCTAGGGCCAACTGCCAGCAGTGCCGATCCGACCAGAAACACTCCAAAGGCAAGCCAAGTGACCAGAACCGCCGGGATGACCGCTGCAGCCGCTTTGCCGGCCAGCAGCTCCACAGTGGTGATCGGGGTCGCCAGAACCGGCTCAAGTGTTCGCCGGGTCTTCTCACCGATGATGCTGTAGGAGGCGATCGTGATTGGAATCGCCAGCGGCATTAACATGAAGAGCAGCAGGAACTGGCTGACCAGGAAGTACTGGGAGCAGGCAACTCCTTCCAAGCCTTCGCAAATTCGGCTCAGATTCGGAGGTAGGTCGTCTGGTTTCAGTCCGTTAAGCTCGCTTTCAGAACCGGTTATGTACAGGATGACCAGCGGGATGGCCGTCAGAAGCAGCGGCAAGAAAGCGACGGTGAAGATCACAAACCGGTTCTTGAAGATCTCCGCCCAATCCTTGCGAACGATCGTCCAGGCGCGCCTCATGGCTTGGCCTCTTCGGGCCGAGATGTGCCTGGATCCGCCTGGCTGAGCAAACGCAAATAGACATCCTCCAAGGACCGGCGCAGCTCTCCCACGAATTGGAGTTGGGCCCCGGCCGCGACCAGAGCCGTTATCAAAGCGGGATTTTCGGACTCGGGATCACTAAGCCTCACCACGAGTTTGGAATCCACGGCCTCCACTGACTTCACAAACGGGAAGGCGGCTACGGTTTCTTGGTATACCGGCAAGAGCTCTGTGAGGTGGAAAACCACAGTCCGGCCGAAGATCTGTCGCCGGAGGGCGCCAGGGGAATCGAGCGCCAGCAATCGGGTGTTGAACACTCCGACCCGGTCGCACAGGCGATCCGCCTCGTCCAGGTTGTGGGTGCAGATGAAGATCGTTCGCCCCTCATTCTTCAGCCCTTCAATGAAGTCCCGCACCAGCCGGGCTGCTTCCGGATCGAGCCCCGTAGTCGGCTCGTCCAGGAACAGCACTTGAGGCTCATGCAGTAGGGCCCGAGCGATCGCCAATTTCTGGCGCATCCCACGCGAGTAGGTGGCGGTCGGCTCGCTGCGGCGGTTCCACAGGCCGAGCAGCCGCAGGTAGCGCTCAACCTGCGCTTCAATCTCGATCACGCCGTAAAGCTCGGCGAAGAAGGCCAGGTTGCGCTCGGCGCTCAGCGTGTCGTAAAGTCCGGGCGCCTCGGTCAGGATCCCGACCCGGCGCCGAAGCTCGGTGTCGTCCGCACCCAATTGATGGCCCGCCACCCAGGCCTGGCCGCTGCTCGGACTGATCAGGCCGGTGAGCATTCGGATCGTCGTAGTCTTGCCGGCGCCGTTGGGTCCAAGGAAGCCAAATAGCTCGCCCGGGGCGACCTCCAGCCACAGATCCTCCACGGCCACGGTTTGGCCGAAACGCTTGGAGAGACCCTCAATTCGAATCATCGGCCCCGCCCTCGCAGGCAATTCGGGGATAGCTGCCTATCTATCCGCATACCTCGAGTCCTCCAAACGGGCTCCTCCGAGGTCGCCCTGGGCGGGCGAAATTCTGGCAAGCGGCAGGTCCGGCATGGGCCCAGCCTCGACGGGCCGCTCGCCGAGCGCAAAAAGGATCGCCAAGCTCAAGCCGGCCGTCAGTCCGATCACGCCTTCGGTCGCGACGGGGCTCAAATTGAAGAGCGCAATCACCGCCACCGTGTTGATCAGCGCATGCCAGCCAATTGCCGCCCCAACCCAGAGCACGCTTTGGCGGGTGAAGGCCCGCATGACCATCGCCGAGAGCGACAGGTGCGCACTCAGTGAGAATGCACGTTCGGCCGCCCCCAGCATCGCCAACGGCCAGGGAGCCGTCCAATAGGCCTCTAACTGGGCTTCAGCCGTCGCGACCTGATCCGGCGGCAGGAACTGGCTTAGGTCGCGGCCGCGATAGGCCATCGCCTGAAAGAACGCCGCCAGCGCCAGGACCCCTACCAGGATCGCTTCAGCCCCGCCATGTCCGGCCCCGAACATGAGCGATTCGCGCCAGCTGCGGGCCGTGCGCTGCCAGTAGCGCAAAGCCAGATAGCGTGCCCCCTCCTCGAATACCCCTGAGGACAGCCCAAGCAGGACCGCGGACAGGACCAGCCCCCTTGTCAGACCGCGCTCCCCAAAGCCCAGGACTTCCAATCGGGGGTTGAGGATGAGCCCGTTGAAGGGCAGGTGGAGGACCTGTGAGCCGATGAAGGTCAGCGCCCCGGCCCCATACAGACCCCAGGTGCCTCCGGTTCGCCGCCGCAAGACAGCCCCAAGCCCCAGCGGCATGCCCAGCATCAACAGACCGTTCAATAGTCGGGCTAGAATGTCCATCGTTCAGAATCGGATGATTGAGTGGCTCGGACCTTGGAATCCGACTGCAATTCTCTGATCATTCCTGGCTCGCTCGGTGATCGTTCAACCGGCTTGCATCGGCAGTCCGTCCTCGAACGCGGCTAAATGTTCCACGTGAAACCTTCCTATGTGACCACCCGACCCCGCTGGTCCCACTCTTCCAGTACATACCCAATGGTCTCGGCCACCTGCTCCGGGCGAAAGCCGAGCCGCTCCGCCTCTCGGGCAAATCCCTGGGCCAGCCGTTCGAGCTGAGCCCGCCGCGGACGGGCAGCCGATCGGCGCGCGAGCGCATAGGTCCCGCGGCCGTGCTGAGTCGAGATGACCCCTTGCTGGTCCAATAGTCGATAGGCTCGAGCGACCGTATTGAAGTTCACCCCGAGCTCGGCGGCCAGCCTGCGCACCGTGGGAAGCTGCTGCCCCGGCTCCAGCTCGCCGGAGGCGAGCCGCTCCTGGATCTGATTCATGATCTGCACGTAGATGGGTTCCTTGCTGCGGAAGTTTAGAGCCACCATCGCTCAACCGTTCAATGCGGCCTCACCGAAATCTTTCACCTCAAACCTTTGACCCGACTCCTCACCACGACCCGTTACCGCAGCCCATTCCCACGAACACTCAACGCACGCTTCCACTTCAGACGCCTGCTGTGAAGCCCCAGCGAGAATACTCGGCACACTCTGTCACCCACTCGACATGGAACCCCTGCAGAACTACTGTATGATTGTAGGATTGTATCTATGTATAATTGTAGTATTGTACCACATCACGCCGAGCGTTGCAAGAGGCGGGCGATCTCGTCCCGTTCCGGCTTGGGGGCCGGGCCAATCCCTCCCGCCGATCGCAGTTTCACATCCGGGCCAGCCCGCGCGACAACCTGTCCGATCGCGCCGACAACGATGCCCTGGGCGGCCAGGGCTTGGATGATCGTCAGCTGACGGTCACTGGGAACCGCTAACAACAGTGCTCCGGAGGCGATGGAGGCCAGAGGGTTCAGCCCAAATGCCGCACACAACGCCTGTCCCTCCGGCAGGATCGGGATCGCCTCCAGATCGACCTCCAGCGCGCAGCCCGAAGCTTCCGCCAGCTCCCATAGACCGGCAAGTAACCCACCCTCGGTCGGATCGTGCATCGCATGGATCGGGCCCGCGGCCCGCGCCAGACGGGCCGCCCGCACGACGCTGATTCCCGGTTCGAACAGGAACTTCCGGCAGCGCTCCAGGAATTGCGGCTCGAAACGATCCTTCAGCTCCGCCGCCTTCTCGCGAGCGAGGATCGCGGTGGCCTCGATGGGGATGCCTCCAACCAGCAGCAGCTCGTCCCCGGCCTGCGCACCGGCCGGCGTGACCAGGCCGTCCTTCGGCACTTCTCCCAGCATGCAGCCCACCACGATCGGTCGGTCGATTCCGTGGCTGATCTCGGTGTGACCTCCAACCAGCGACACTTCCAGTGAGCGGCAAGCCTCCGCGATTTGGTTGAAGATCGACTCCGCCAGGCCGCGATCGGCCGTGCCTTCCGGGAGCAGCAGGCTGGCGAGAAACCAGCGCGGTTCCGCTCCCATACAGGCTACGTCGTTGGCGTTGACGTGCACCGCGTACCAACCGGCCCAATCCGAGGCGAAGGTGATCGGATCGGTCTTTGCGACCAGATAGCGATCGCCCAGATCAATCACCGCCGCGTCCAGACCGACACCCGGCCCCACCCGGACCCGCGGGTCGGCGGAGCCAAGGCCGGCCAACAGCTCGCGTAGAACCGGGTTGGGGATCTTTCCCAGGGGGAACGGCTCGGCAGCTCGGGCCACGGATGCCTACGGGAAGAGGCGGATCGGATCCGCGCCAATACCGAAGCGAAGATAGAAGAGCAGTATGGCTGCCGCTCCGAGGCCGATTAGTAACAGAAACAGCCAATCGACCGGGCGGAAGGCAATATCCACTAAAGTGCTGCGCCGCACTCCGGGCGCTCCAAAGGCCCGGGCCTCCAAAGCGCGGGCCAGGTTCTCGCTGGCCCGCAGTGAACTCACCATCAGAGCGATCAGACCCGGCAGCAGCGCTCGGACCCGTCCCAGCCCGCGGGTGCGGTCCAGGTCCAGACCACGGGCCCGCTGGGCTTGAACGATCGTGTCATAGGATTCTCGGATTGTCGGGATGAATCGCAGGGCCAATCCGATGGCCAACCCCCACGGGTATGGAACTCCGAGTTTGACCACCCCCCGCACGATGCTTTGGCTCTCAGTCGTAAACAACCACAAGAAGATGATCAGCGCCATTCCCAAGAGGCGCAGACCCAGGGTTGCTCCCTGCGCCAACCCTCCCCCGGTGATTTGGACCGGGCCGAAGGCAATCAGCGCTGTGCCCGCCGGGTAGAGAATCGCCCGCAGCACCGCAAGCAGGAAACCTACCGGCAGTACGGCCCGCCCAACCCTCCAGATCCTGCTCGCAGGGAGCCCGGCCGAACGGTACAGCCCGATCAGTCCAAGCACTGCCGAGACGAAAATCAGCGGGTGCTGCAGCAGGAACAGAAGCAGAATCGAGCTGGCCACGAAGGCCAGCTTCACCCGCGGGTCCGCCCGATGAACCCAGCTTTCTCCCGGCTGGTAGAACTCAACCATGCTTAAGTCTGTACCGCGTTAGAAACGATCGACAGGCAGCCTCAACGGTAAGCCCCTCGATCTCCATGCCGGAGATCACGAGTCGTTCGACCAGCTCCACGATCCGAGGCGGCTGGAGGCGAGCCGCTTGCAACAGCTCCCGGTGGCGGAAGACTTCCTGAGGGCTACCTCGTCCGACCACCCGACCCTCGCTCAGCACTACCACCCTGGAAGCATAGCGGGCCACCAGCCGCATGTCGTGGGTGATCAGAATCACGCTGTGCCCCTGCGCATGAAGCTCGGCGAAATGATCCATCAGATGGGAGGCGCTGCCCCAGTCCAGGCCGGTGGTTGGCTCATCCAAGATGAACACCGGCGGCTGCAGAGTGGCGACTGCCGCGATGCTCACTATTCGGCGCAGGCCGAAGCTGAGCGTGCCCGGACCACGTTGAGCGATCGATCGCAATCCAAATCGCTCCAGGCCGCGCTGGACGCGTTCCTCGACCTCAGCCGCCGGCAATCCGAAGTAACGAGGACCGAGGCCCAGCTCCTGCTCGACGCTCGGGCTGAAGAGTTGATGATCGGGATTTTGGAACACGTAGCCCACCTGCCGCGCCAGCTGACCGGTCGCGACTCCTGATATGTCCTCCCCATTCAGCCGGACACGACCGCCGACAGGCCGCAGCAAGCCGTTAAGGTGTTTGGCCAGGGTAGATTTGCCGGAACCGTTCTGACCGACAAGCGCCAGGAACTCTCCCGGTTCGACGACCAAATCGGCGCCCCGCAAGGCCGGCCGTTCTGCTTCGTAGGCAAACCACAGATCGATGGCTTCCAGCCTGGGGGCCAGGATCATGCGACTGCCGCCTGCCCCAGTGCTTCGACCGCTTGCTCGACGTCGCTGAAATCAAATGCCGGTACTCCCAGTTCGCGGTTCAGACAGTGGGCGAGCTCACGGATTTCAGGTGGGCGCAACCCTAGCCTGGCCAGCCGCTCGACCTCTCCGAAAACACGGTTCGGATCTCCCTCCATCACAATTTGACCGTGATCGAGCACCAAGACTCGGTCGGCCAGCTCAGCCACTGCCTCGCTCTCCTGGGTGATCAGCAGGATCGTGTGATCCGGCCGGAGTGCCCGGATCACCTCGAGCACCTCCAACTTGCCACGCGGATCCAGACTGGCGGTCGGCTCGTCGAGCACCAGGATCCGCGGCCGCATGGCCAGAATGGCCGCGATCGCGACCCGTTGTTTCTCTCCGCCCGAGAGATGCGCCGGCGCCCGGCTGCGAAACTCACCCAGCCCAACCGCGCCAAGCGCCCAGGTCACCCGCTGCTCAATCTCCGACACCGGCAGGCCGAGGTTCTCCGGGCCGAAGGCCACCTCGGCCTCCACCGTCGTCTGCAAGAACTGGACTTCCGGATCTTGAAACACGATCCCGACCCGCATCGCCAGTTCGGCCACCGGGCGGCGCTTACTGTCCAGCCCCTCGATGAGCACCTCCCCTCGAACCTGCCCGCCGGTGGATTGAGGCACACTTCCATTTAATGCGAGCGCCAGGGTTGACTTGCCGGCACCGCTGGCCCCCAACAGTCCAACCACCTCTCCCGCCCGTAGCTGCAGACTCACCCCGCGCAGAACCCACTGCGCACCGACCCCGGGCAGGGCCGGGTAGGCGTACCAAAGGTCACGCACCTCAACCAGGGAAGTCATCGGCGAATCTCGCTTGGACGGCGTACGGAGGGCTGCCAGACCCGTATCGAGGTCAAACCTCTTCGAACTTCGTCGCGGAACCCAGATGGTCCAGTTGTGGATAGGCCTGGCGGACAATCCGGAAGAGGGCGAGACCAAACACGCCGAGGCCAACCTGGACCAGATTTCCGACCAACTCGGCAGCTGCGCCGGCGACGCCCGCCCCATACACGGTCGCTTCTCCCACAAAATACATGGCGACCTGAGCCAGCCCGCCGACGACCCAGCCCAAGACCATTCCCGGCGTACCCTTGCGCCAGCCCAGCCATCCAACCAGCAGTCCGGTACTCCCATGGGCGATCAGCGTCAGTGGTGCGAACGAGACGAAACCACCGAGGAGGTCCGCAATCGCGGCCCCGACCCCGGCGGCCACCGCTCCGATGGCCGGACCGAAGGCGGTAGCGACGAAGACCTCAGCGATGACGCCGGTGTGCCAGTAACCTGCGGTTGCCGCCACAGGGATCCGGACGGCGGAGACCATCACCGCGACCAGCGCAATGCTTACTGCAGTAAGCGATACGCTCCGAGCACTCATGTTGATTTCCACAGCCCAGCCATCTGATTTCATTGTACCGCGCCCACTTACCCGTCCCCTTCAGCGCCGTCGGCGCTTTGCCCTCTCACTCTAATAGGTGCGCGAATCGCCTGCATGGTAGAATCCGCGCCCACGGCCGCTCGGCACGATGCGCAACCCCTAAATCGCTCATGATTCGGGAACTGGACTGGCGCGATCTGCCTTTACTCCACCGCGTGCGTGACCACGGAATCTGCCCCGATTCCCAACTGGCCTTCACCCGGGGCGCCAACGCCTTTCAGAACGCCTTGTTGGATGTGCTGATTCCAGGCCGGTCGGCCATCACCCTGGTTGCCCGGGAGGGGGACCGCGAGGCTGTGGGCCAATGCATTCACCGCGGCGACTCGCCGGTCGCCCGCATCACCTTCCTGGGCCCGATCGAAGCGATTAAACACGATCTGGGCATGCAGCTGGTCGAGTCGCTTGCTTCTGCGGCGGGGGAACATGGCGCATTCAACTTAGTGGCGGACGTCGACGAGCACAGCTTCACTTTCGACCGCTTGCGCCAGGCCGGGTTCGCGGTCTACGCCCGCCAGCGGATTTGGCGGTTGGGCGACGACCGGCAGGATCTCCCGGATTCGCAGGGCATCACCTGGCAAATGGAGAGCTCTTCCGATTCGCTGGTAGCCCAGGGCCTGTACCTTAATATCGTCCCCGGCCTAATCCAACAGGTCGAGGCTGGACCTTCCCGCCCCGGCCACAATCTGGTCCACTGGCGCGACGACGAGCTCCTGGGATACCTGGACATCGAGCGCGGATCGTTAGGAACTTGGGTGCAGCCCTTTTTCCATCCCGCTGCGGAAGACTTCTACCGCCTGATGGCGGATTTCCTGCACCAGACCCCAGTCGACCGCCCGCTGTTCGTGTGTGTACGGTCCTACCAGAGCTGGATGGGTCGGCCGCTTGAGCGTTTGTGGTTCGAGCCGGAGGTCGACCAAGCCGTGATGGTGAAACGGCTGACCGCTCGGATCCGCAAACCGGTCCCGGGCCGGCTGCGGTCTGTCGAGGGGACCTACCCGGAGCCCACTGCTCCGATTGCCAGAATTGAGGAACCGGCCGGCGCTCCACGATGACGGGTAAGCGGATCACGGACGACCTGGACGCTCTGCGCAGCGTCCTGCCTTCCCACATCACCGACAAACTAGCCCAGATCAATCAGCCCGACGACCTGCTGGAAGTGATCCTGGACATCGGTCGGGTCCCCACCGCGCGCTACCTAAAGGAAGAGGTCAACCTTAGCGACAAAGAGGTGAGCTGGGACGACATCGATTCCGTCGTCGACCGGGTCGGAGAGTTCGATGCCGACAACCGGGCCGGGATCGAGCGCACCCTGCACCGGATCTCCGCTATCCGCAACCGCCACGACCGAGTGGTCGGACTGACCTGCCGAGTCGGCCGGGCGGTCTACGGCACGATCGACATCATCCAGGACCTGATCAGCAATGGCAAGAGCCTGCTGCTGCTCGGTCGACCGGGAGTCGGCAAGACCACCATGCTGAGGGAAGCGGCCCGCATCCTCGCTGAGGAGCGGCGGGTAGTGATCGTGGACACCTCGAACGAGATCGCCGGAGACGGCGACGTTCCGCATCCGGCCATTGGACGGGCCCGCCGGATGCAGGTGCAGAAGCCCAGCCTGCAGCACGAGGTGATGATCGAGGCGGTCGAGAATCACAATCCGGAAGTAATCGTCATCGACGAGATCGGGCGGGAGCTGGAGGCGGTGGCGGCTCGCACGATCGCTGAACGCGGTGTGCAGTTGATCGGCACGGCCCACGGCAACACCCTCGAGAATCTGTTGCTGAACCCTACCCTCTCCGATCTCATCGGTGGGATTGAGTCGGTCACCCTTGGAGACGAGGAGGCTCGCCGGCGCGGGACCCAGAAGACCGTCCTCGAGCGGCGCGCCGCGCCGACCTTCGATGTCTTGATCGAGATCCAGGACCGAGAGCGACTGGCGGTGCACCACGACGTGGCGGCCGCGGTGGATGCTCTGCTGCGCGGCCGACCGCTGCCGGCCGAATCCCGCCATCGCGATGAAACGGGCGAGATCAAGATCGAGAAAGCCGTCGCTGCGGCCGGCTCCGATCGCCGGAGCGCTGCTGGCTATCGGCGCCAATCGGCCCTGCCCAGTACCCGCCCGGAGGAGTCGGCCGAGCTGCCCTTCCCCCCGACTCCCGCGCACCGACCCGGCGATCCACTGGCGACGATCCGGATCTACCCGCACGGAGTGGCCCGCAACCGGCTGCGTCAGGCCGCCAAGCGACTGCATGTGCCGGCGCTGCAGGTCGATGATTTCACTCAGGCGGATGTGCTGGTTACCTTGCGTTCGTATTACCGCCGCCAGCATCGATTTATCGCCGACGCCGAGGCGCGCCGGATGCCGATCTATGTCCTGCGGGCCAACACGGTGGGTCAGATGGAGAATTTTCTGGTCGACCTCTTCAGCCTGGATCGCGAGCCAGCCGGCGACCCTTCCGTGGACCAGGCCACCCAGGAGGCCCAAGACGCGATCCAGTCCGTGCTGAACGGAGCCCGCTCGGTGGACCTCGAGCCGACCACCGCCTACGCCCGTCGGCTGCAGCACCAATTGGCCCGCCAGGCCAACCTGATCTCCCACTCCTACGGGCGCGAGCCGCAGCGGCGAGTCCGGATCTTTCGGGATTGAGCTTCTTCATCTCCATCGAAGGACCGGACGGCAGCGGCAAGTCCACCCAGGCTCGCCTGCTGGCCGATCATCTCGCCAACCAGGGCTACGATGTCCTCTTTACCCGCGAGCCCGGCGGGACCGAGATCGGCGACCAAGTCCGGCGGGTGATCATGTCGCTGGACAACAAGCGGATGAGTCCCGAAGCCGAGTTTCTGCTTTTCTCGGCCTCCCGGGCTCAGCTGGTTCGACAGGTTATTCAGCCCAAGCTGGCGGCCGGGGGCGTGGTGGTGTGCGATCGTTTTTACGATTCCTCGCTAGCCTATCAGGGCTACGGCCACCAACTGGAAATAGACCAGCTGCGCGCGATCACCCATTTCGTCACCGGCGGCCTAGTGCCCGACTTGACCTTGCTGCTCGATCTCCCGAGTGAAGAGGGGCTCAACCGCCGCAAAGAGGCTGGGCTGTGGAACCGATTGGATGATTACGATCTCGCTTTCCACGAGCGGGTGCGGGCAGGCTACCAGCGGCTGGCCCAGGCCGAGCCTCAACGCTGGGTCGTGATCGATGCGAACCGCTCCAAATCGGAGATCCAATCCAAGATGCAAGCGGCCGTCCTCCCTCGCCTGGGATCCAAATCCGGCTGAGCCCTGCGGCCAAAACGATCCCGCCCCGTGTTAGGGGGCGGTTGGGTAAAGGACCGATCTTCGACAGGCCCGCAGCCAAGCCGTCCTGTTTCGAGAACTGGCTGAGTGAGAGTTAGTGGCGAGTGCTGCTCGGGCTCAGCGTTCGGCTAGAAATCGAAATCGTCGCCGCCGCCGTCTCCCCCCAGATCGGGCATGCTCTCCTCGATCGCATCCGGGTCCTCGCCGGCCTCCAGCCGGTCGACCACCTCGTCGAACTCCCCCGGCATGTCCTCCCCCAGCTCACTGCCCATCTTGCGCATCATCCGGGCCATAGAGCGCGGATCGTTTTCGTCGAAGTCCCCCCAGTCACTCGGATCGGAGAGCTCGTCCAGCCTGGACTCCTCCGAACGCGCAAACCTTACCCGCCCGATGAGCCGCTGCAGTTCCGGGCTGCCGCAGTGCGGGCAGGTGACTTTCTTCTGCCCATACTCGGCGTAAGTCTGAAAGATCACTGATCGCTTCTTGCAGCTCTGGCAGCGGTAGTCGTAGCGCGGCATCTCGTCCTCCCCGCTTCGGATTATACTCACCGCCCCCTGCCCATGAACACGCCGCCTTCGCCTCCCTTGCTGGTGGTGATCTCCGGGCCCTCCGGGGTGGGCAAGGACACCGTAGTCCATCACCTCAAGCAGCGGGGGCTGCCTTTCCACTTCGTGGTGACCGCCACCTCCCGCCCCAGGCGCCCGGACGAGGTTCACGGCGTCGATTACTTTTTCTACAGCGACGCAGAGTTTCTCAAAATGCTCGAGGGCGGCGAGCTAATCGAACACGCCCTGGTCTATAACGAACACAAAGGGGTCCCCAAGCAGCAGGTGCGGGACGCGATGGCTAGCGGGTTGGACGTCGTCATGCGGGTCGATGTGCAGGGCGCCAAGACCATTAAGCAGCTCGCCCCCGAGGCCGTTGCGATCTTCCTGATGGCCCGGGACGAGGCCGAGCTGGCTCGCCGGCTGCGGCTGCGGAAAACCGAGTCCGAAGAGCACCTGCAAACCCGGCTGCAAGCCGCCCGAGAGGAGCTCCGCTACCTGGATCTCTTCGATTACAAAGTTGTGAATGCGGATTCGGAGATGGAGAGAGCGGTCAACACCATCCTGGCCATCATCGATGCCGAACACCACCGCACCCATCCACGTAAAGTGTCGTTGTGAGGCAAACTTGGGGCGCAAGGCCTTGGATTGCCGCTGGCGAAGATCGCCCGGGCACCTGCGTTCTGAGCGCCCCAAGGAGCGCAGCTGCAAGGGTAGGAGCCAGGGGGAGGGCCAAAGCGGGTCTACCCAGCGCGATGGGAGGAAACCAAGGGTGTTCCTCCGGCCTATTCATTCTCCCTTGGCTGCTCTGCTACAATCAAATCGGCTTGTGAAAGTTGTCACGGATGGCGCCTTGGATGACAGGAGCGACACCTGAAGGATGAACCAGAGCGC
Organism: Anaerolineales bacterium; assembly: GCA_023250385.1. Lineage (GTDB taxonomy): Bacteria > Chloroflexota > Anaerolineae > Anaerolineales > E44-bin32 > JADFRG01. The sequence continues at coordinate 9,385 of JAHFAU010000010.1, read as the reverse complement.
ACAGCCCCAGGTTTTTGACCTCACCATCATCGGCGCCGGGCCGACCGGCCTGTTTGGAGCCTTCTACGCCGGGATGCGCGAGCTGAGCTGCAAGTTGATCGACGCGCTCCCCCAGCCGGGGGGCCAGATCACCGCACTGTATCCGGAGAAGAAGATCTACGACACTCCGGGGTTGGTCTCGATAGTCGGGAAAGATCTGGTCGAGAACCTGTTCGACCAGGCTGCCCAATGGGGCGCCACGTTCGCCCTCGGGGAGCAATGCGATACGCTAAAACGCGTGCCGCTCCCGGGCGGCAAGCCCGATGAACAGTGCTGGGTCATCGGCACCTCGAAGGCCGATCACTACACCCGGGCGGTGGTCATCGCAGCCGGGATCGGCGCCTTCCGGCCGGTCAAGTTGGAAAACGAAAGCGTCGACCGATTTGAAGACAACGGCGTGGTCTATTTCGTCCGGAAAATCGAGGCGTACGCCGGCAAGCGAGTGCTGATCATCGGCGGGGGCGACAGCGCGGTGGATTGGGCCCTGGCCACCGAGCCGATTGCCCAACAGGTCACGTTGATTCACCGTCGAGACGCGTTCCGGGCGCACGACCTCTCGGTGAACAAGCTCATGCAGTCCAAGGTCGATGTGAAATTGTTCAATGAGCTGCGCGAGCTGCAGGGAGATGGCAAGCTGGAACGGGCGGTGATTTTCGACAACCGCTCCCACGAGGAGACCACGCTGGAGGTGGACGGCGCCATCCTGGCCCTGGGGTTCAAGGCCGACCTCGGTCCGCTGCGCGAGTGGGGCTTGGAGACCGTCGGCCGGCGCTACCTCCGGGTCAACAGCAAGATGGAAACCAACCTACCATTGGTCTATGCCGCCGGCGACCTGGCGCTGCAGGAAGACCTGGACCCGCTCAACCTGATCGTGATCGGCTACGGGCAGGTGACCGTGGCGGTGAACTACGCCTACGCGGCCCTCAAGCCCGGCGGCAAAGTGTTTCCCGGCCACTCCAGCGAGAAGATGGCCGGCAAGTAGCCCCCTCTTCACTCGCGATCCCTTTTCGGAGAACTCACCATGGACGCCTCCATTACCTGGGACCACGACCAGACCTTCGTCGCCGAGGCCAGCAGCGGTTTCCGGCTGCCGATCGGCGAAGGCGACATCGGCTGCCGGCCGATGGAGTTGTTGCTGTTCAGCCTGGCTGGCTGTACTGCAGTTGATGTCCTCTCCATCCTACAGAAGAAACGCCAAAAGCTCACGGGGTTTGAAATCCAGGTCAAGAGCGACCGCAGCCCGGAGCATCCCAACCGGTTCACGGCCATCACCCTGAACTACATCGTGAAGGGAGAGCAGATCGATCCAGCTGCGGTTGAACGGGCCATCGAGTTGTCGCTGACCAAGTATTGCTCGGTCCACGCGACCCTGACCCAGTCCGTGCCGATCCGCAGCGCCTACCAGATCCGCTGAGCGCCCGCCGGCCTATACGAACTGACGCCGGATACTCAGCGCGCTAAGCAGCAGCGCGGCCAGCGCAAATCCCAGCAGCACTGCCAGCTCGGCGGCCACATCCGCCAGGCCCAAGCCCCGAATCATGACGTCGGTCATGGCCCGGTTGGCATAGGTGAGCGGCATAAGGGAAGCCACCACCCGCAGCACTCGCGGCAGACTGTCGACCGGGAGGATAACTCCAGAGAGCAGCACCTGCGGCACGATCACGATCGGGATGAACTGGACGACCTGCAGCTCGGTGCGGGCATAGGTCGAGAGAAAGATCCCCAGGTTGACCGCGCCCACCGTCAGCAGCGCTTCCACTAAGAAGACCAGCGCCAGACTCCCCGTGTGGTGGATCCGCAGCACGTAGATCGTGAACAACAAGACTACGGCCGACTGGACCAGCGCAAAGAGACCGAAGCCCAGCATGTAACCCAGCACGATCTCGCCTCGGCCGACCGGCGTCGCCAAGAGCCGCTCCATGGTGCCCTGCGACCGCTCTCTCAAGAATGAGACGCCGGTCAGCAGGAATACGAAGAAGAAAGCAAAGAAGGCGATATAGACCGGCGCGAAGGAATCGAGAAAGTCGTACTCTTCGCCGCCGTAGATATAGCGGGTCTCGAACTCGACGCTCGGCCGCTCCGCCGCCGTCGGGCCGGCCGACAAGCCCTGGGCGAGAGCGCCGGTCAGCGCGAACATCACCGCCTGTTTCTGGCCCGGGTTGGAGCCCTCCAGGACAAGCTCAAGCCGCGGCTTATCCCCCTGGGCCACGGCCTGGGTGAACCCCTCGGGCAGGACCACCATCGCGTCCAGTTCTCCCTGCCGCAGGAGCCGTTCCCCTTCCTCCGCGGTGACCGCATTGACTTGCAGTTCGTCCCGCCCGCCGAGCAGCTCCATCAGCCGGTCGGCCGCCGAGATCCGCGCCCCGGTGGGCAGGAGAATCCCCTGATCCTCGGCTGCAATTCCGATCGCCAGCCCCTGATTCTCCAGCCGCAGGATGTAGCCCAGCAATCCCATAACCACCATCGGGACCAGGATGATCAATCCGACACTGCGATGGTCGCGGCGGATTTGGGAAATCAGCCGCCGAGCGATAGCGAACACCCGGTTAGGCTGCATGATCGGCCTCGGCAAACTTGAGGAAGGCCTGCTCTAGATCCATCGTCCCGCTGCGCTGCCTCAGCTGCTCCGGGCTGCCTTCGGCGATCAGCCGGCCCTCCCGCATAAAGCCCAGCCGGTCGCAGCGCCCGGCCTCGTCCATCACGTGGCTGGAGATGACCAGCGTGACACCACCGTCGGCCAAACGCCGAAAGTGTTCCCAGAATGCCACCCGCAGTTGGGGGTCGACCCCGACGGTCGGCTCGTCGAGGATCAGCAGCCGCGGCCGGTGGACCAGTGCACAGGCCAGCGAGACCCGCCGGCGCAACCCACCGCTCAGCGACCCCACCAGGTCGTTCGCGCGGGCCTGCAGCCCGACCAACTCGAGCGCTTCTCCGATCCAGGAAGCGGTCTTGACTCCGCTCAAGGCGGCGAAGAAAAGGACATTCTCGTGCGCGGTCAGATCAGCGTAGAGGGCCTCCGCCTGGGTCATGTATCCCACGTCAGCCAACAGGCCGCGGTCCGGCATTCGCCGCCCCAGCACGCGAGCCTCCCCACTGTCGGCCTTGGCCAGCCCTACGAGCAGCCGCATCAAGGTCGTCTTGCCGGAGCCATTCGGCCCGAGCAGCCCGTAGATCTCACCGGGCTGGACCCGCAGGTCGAGCTCGGCGACTGCCCGGATGGCGCCGAAGGCCTTGGTCAGCCGGACGGTCTCAATGGAGAATTCCAATGGTGAGCTGGCTGGTTTAGTCTGCAGAGGCGGCCGCCGCCGCCGGCCTTGCGGCGCGTTCGCTCCGCTTCGCCTGGCTGGGCCAATACAGGATCAGGCCTAGCAAACTCGTCAGCACGCTTAGGGCCAGTCCAATCACCTGCAGTGGGCCAAAATAGATGGTGGGGAGCGCATGGGAGCCGATGCCCAGGAAGTCCGCAAACGAGGCCGCCACAGCAAAGACATAACCGGTGGCAATCAGCCGCAGCCCGACCTCCGAGCGGAGCGATTTGGGGCGGCTGTTGCGCACGACCCGCACCGTCAGGGTGGCCCCGAGCAGCAGAATCGCCAGGCCGGTCGACCACACCCCGATCTGCACGAACCCGACCACGGGGCTGCGGTCGAGGCCGATCAGGTCCGGGTCGACACCGATGATCGTTATGAAGAGACCGAGAAGGACCAGCGTCATCCAGCGCCGGGCCCAGCGAATCTGCTTTTTGGTGAGGGGTGAAGAGGGCATTTGGCCAATAAACCGCACTTCGGCGGGTCTGTCAAGGCAGGTAGCGAAGGTAACCTAGGACTCGTCCTGGATGCTCCGGACCAGGCGGCTCCAGACCGGGTCCCGCTGGCCGGGGAGGTACGGGAGGTAGAGTGCCAATCGGTCCACCAGTCCCTGATAGCGCTCCAACAGCGCAGAGCCGAGTTCTTCCGGCCGACAGACCACGGCGAAGGCTTCCAGCATCTCTTGAGTGATCCGTTCGCCCATCGCCGCCCACTCCCCCCGCCGTGCCAGTCCCTGCAGTTGGTCGGCGGTTTCCCCCCAGCCGTGCAGCTCCATGACTCCCCGGTAGCTGGGCGTGGAGGCGTAGAACGCAATCTGGCCGCGTACGAATTCGGCTTCCTGGGGATCGGTGACCGCAAAGGCAGTCGTTGACAGGCGGATCGCCTCGGCCGGCCTCCCAGCCGCGTTCGCCCCTTCGGCGATCGCCGGGCGTACGACTTCCCGCAGATAGCGGGCCGAGTGATACGGGTGCGAATGGAAGCCATCAGCCAGCTCTCCCGCGAGGCGGCACAGCCCGGTGTTCACTCCGGCGACGTAGACCGGGATCTGGGGGTGATCGATCGGCCCGGGGTTGAAGAAGGGCGACATGAGGGTGAGCTTGTAGTACTCACCTCGGAAATTCAGCCGTTCGCCGGATTGCCAGGCTTCCCAGAAGGCACGCACGGCCGTGATCAGTTCGCGCAGTTTCCCGACCGGCGATTCCGGCCAGGGCATGCCGAACCGCCGCTGGATGTGCGGCTTGACTTGGGTGCCCAGGCCCAGAATGAAGCGACCCTCGGAAGCCTCCGCCAGATCCCAGGCGGTGTAGGCCAGGGTGGCGGGGCTGCGGGCGAACCCGATGGCCACCGCGGTGCCGAACTGCAGCCGCCGGGTGTGCTCGGCCACCAGCGCCAGCGGGAGGAACGGATCGTGCTGAGTCTCGGACGACCAGAGGGCGTCGAACCCGATCCGTTCTGCGCCGGCCGCTATGAGCGGGACCTCACCGAGCGAGGCCGGCTCGATTTGGGCGTCAAACTTCATAGGTTTTGCCTGGATAGGAACTCAACCAGCAGCCGATTGACATCGCCGGCAGGATCGCGTGGAGGTCTTGACTCATCGAGCGCGGCTTGGACCGAAGGCCTTCAGGTAGAATGAAGCTGACGAGAGTTGGAAGGAGCAGGAAATGTCCTGGCGCGTTTTCTTGGGAGCGGGTCTGGTGGTGATTGGGGGCGGTTTCCTGCTGGACCAGATGGGTGTCGTCGACTTCGGGCCGATTCTGGCTACCTGGTGGCCGCTAATTCTGATCCTGATTGGAGTCATCCAGCTCGCCACCCGGTCGGTCCCTGCGTTGGCCGGCATATTCGTCGTTGTGCTGGGAGTTCTCTTCCAGGTCGACCGGCTGGAAATTCTGGAAATCAACATCGGTCAGCTTATCTGGCCGCTGATCCTGATCTCAGCCGGTGCGTTCATGCTGCTGAACCGGACCCGCCGCTCCCCAACCACCCACTCCGATGACCGGCTGGACAGCTTCGTGATGTTTGGCGGTATGGACCGCCGGGTGAACTCGCAGGCGTTCGAGGGGGGCAGCGCGACGGCCTTGTTTGGTGGGACGGAGGTCGACCTGCGGGATGCCAAGCTGGCCCCCGGGGGAGCCGAGCTCGATCTGGCCACCGCCTTCGGCGGAATCGAACTCATGGTGCCTGAGAACTGGAAGGTGCATGTGAGCGGGATGCCCATCTTTGGGGGCTGGAGCAACAAGGCGCGGCTGCGGGAGGATGCCTCGGCGGAGCTTCCGATACTCCACGTGCGCTGTTTCGTCGCGTTCGGGGGGATCGAGGTCCACAACTAGCCGTCAGCGGACTCGCGCCCCGAGCTGAACCTCAGCATCGGGCTGCAGCAGCCGCATCGATCCATCCGGATTAACTCCCGCCAGCACCAGCACTTCCGAGATATGGGTGGCGATCTGCTTGGGCGGGAAGTTGACCACCGCGACTACTAGCCGGTCGCTGATTTCCTCCTTGGTATACAGATCACGGATCGCGGCTGCCGAGCGTTTGACGCCGACCTCCGGGCCGAAGTCTATTCGCAAGAGGTAAGAAGGGTTCCGGGCCTCCGGGAAGTTTTCGACTTCCAACACCCGGCCCACCCGCATATCCACCTTTTCGAAGTCAGGCCACTGAATCTGCCCCATCGGGTCTCCTTTCCCGGCGGGCTGATTGTACAGCCCCCAGGCGGAGTGCCGGCGCTGAGTCACGGCGGTCGGTCCACTGGAGCGATTCCCACGGTAGCCTCGGCTCGGCCCAAATCCTTTGGCCCTGTCGAACTATTCACACGCCGCCCCCTGCCGTGCTGTAATCATCAGGAGACCGTTCCCCGATGCCAAGGGCCCTCCCCCTCCCCTTCCGCTCCCTCCATCCCGCCCTGGCGGGCCTGCTCGGCGCCGCCGCGATCGGCGGCTGTTCTGTTCTGCCCGCCGAACACATTGTCCCGCCGAGCTCGATCGTCCTTTCGCTGCCGGAGCCTGCGGCGCCACTGAGGGCCGCGGATCAAAGCGTTGTGGCGGACCCGGCAGTTCCACTGGCAGTTGACCCTCCCGGCCTGCTGGCTCGCCTCATCTGGAACGACGAATTCGGCGAACGAACCATCGTGTTCGACACTCCGAGCGGAACGGTCAAGCTGCGTCAGGTCGGCTCCGGCTCGCTCATGCTGAAATTCGGCGATACCGTGGTCCACGTGAATCCATGGTCCAAGGCGGGCGACTACGAGACGCTGCCCAAGGCCGACCAGATCTGGATCACCGATCCGTCGCCTGAGCATCTCGACCTGCACGCGATCCGGGCCGTCTCCAAGGATTCCACTCTGCTGATTGTGGATGCGATGACGGCCCGCCGAGTGCAGGGACTGCTCACCTTTGTTCCCTTGCAAGCGGGAGTTGAGATCGCAGTCGACGATATTCAGCTCATGGCGCTGCCCACTTTCCGCGCCGAGATTTCGCCGGATGGACCGCAGCTGAAATCAAGCAACAGCTATCTGGCCACCTTCGGCGAATTCCGACTCTTTCTGGCCGGCCAGGCCCACTTCATTCTCGGCATTCAGGCGATCGAGCAAGTCGACGTCGCCTTGCTCAGCATCGATGATCTCACCTCACTCTCCCCTGAGCAGGCGGCCGACATCACCCGAGTATTGGACCCGATCGCAGTCCTTCCCTACCAATATGGCGACGACGACCCCGCCAAACTGGCCGACCTGCTATCTGACTCCAAAACCATGGTTCTCCCGCTGAACGCCTCCGCCCCGGATGGCCCGCAGCCCATCGGGACCCCACCGGACCGTGACTTGATCATGAGCGGGCTGTATCTTGAAAATCGGGAACCGGATCCGGCCCTGCTCGCTGATCTTTTCGAAGCCCAAGTACGCTCGAACCCCCTGCTGCTGCCCGACCTGATGACCCTGCCTCCTTCTTCGCTCTACATCACTCGTGACGACTCCACCGACACCAGCTTGCTGCGCCTGACCAACTCGGTATGGAACGGCGGGTATGGGCCGCTCGAGCTTTGGGGCCGGGCCCAGGCGGACGCCAGCACCCACTCCGTAGTCCAGCGCATTTACCTGGGTGATGGGAACTATGAAGAGCGAGCGGTCGGCGAGTTCATCTTTCACCCCGGCCATAACCACTGGCACCTGGATAGCTTTTCCTTGTACGAGCTCTGGTCGATCTCCGAGAATGGCACCCTCGACCAGGTCAAAGCGACCAGCGACAAGGTGAGCTACTGTCTGAGGGATATCCACCCCAATCCGCACCCCCATCATGCCCCCCGCATGGTCTATGGAACCTGCACCTACGGGCGCCAGGGACTTTCGGTCGGCTGGGTGGATGTGTATGACCACTACCTGCCGGGGCAGTCGATCGACATCAGCGGGTTGCCCGACGGGGTGTACGCCCTGATCTCCACCGCCGATCCCTACAACCTGATCCAGGAATCGGACGAGACCAACAACGCGGCGGTGATCTACTTGGAAATCAAGGACCTACGGGTTGCGATCCTGGATCGTCCCGCAGCGTCGGACTCCTAGCCCGGTTAGCTCAAATAATCTGAGACAAAACAAAACGGCCCGACAATCCGGGCCTTTTCATTTGATTCTGGCCCTACAGGTCTAACCGGAGTGGCCCGCCCCGTACAACTCCCGGTGGACCACGGACAGCGCTCGGACCTGCTGCTCGGCATGGTAGGAGGAACGCACCAACGGTCCGCTCTCCACCCAGCGGAAGCCGATCTCCAGGCCATAATCCTTCAGCTCGGCGAACTCCTGCGGGTGGTAGTAGCGCTCGATGGGCAGGTGCTTGGCGGAGGGCTGCAAGTATTGCCCGATGGTCAGAATATCCACGCCCCAGGAACGCAAGTCGCCCATCGTGGCCTTGAGCTCGTCCAGGCTCTCGCCCAGCCCAACCATGATCCCGGACTTGGTGAGAACATCCGGGTCCAGCTGCCTGGCGTTGCTAAGGGTAGCCTGGGCCCACTCGTACCGGTCCTGCGGCTGGACCCGCTTGAAGAGCCGCCGCACGGTCTCCACGTTGTGATTGAGGATCTCCGGACGGGCATCCATCACGATCGATAGGGCCTCCCGCGATCCCTTGAAATCGGGGATCAGCACCTCGACCGAACAGCCCGGCTGCAGCTCGCGGATCCGCCGAATCACCATGGCGAAGATCGGCGCGCCACCGTCTTCCCGCTCGTCTCGATTGACGCTGGTAATCACCGCGTGCCGCAGGTCCATGGCCTGCACCGCCCGGGCCACCCGCTCCGGCTCCAGCCAGTCCAGCTGCTGCGGTCGGCCGGTCTTGATGTCGCAGAAGCCACAGGAGCGTGTGCATGTGTCGCCCATTAACAGAAAGGTGGCGGTCCCGGCTCCCCAACACTCACCCAGGTTCGGGCAGCGGGCTTCTTCACAGACCGTGTGCAGCAGTTTGCTGCGCATGATCTCCCGCACCCGTGCGTAGTTCGGACCGGCCGGGGCGCGTACCTTGATCCACTCCGGACGGCGCAGCGGTCGGGGAGGGAGCTCTTGGATCGCGGACTCTGGTATGAGAGACGCCATGCGCCGGCGATTCTACCGCACTGGCTATAGCGGTGCCGCGACCGCGCCCCCGTCGAGCATCAGGGCGTGGCCATGCACGAAGCCGGCTGCCGGAGAGGCCAGCCAGGCGATCGCTTTGCCATATTCTTCGACGGTTCCCATCCGGCCGAGCGGCAGCTCGGCGATCACCTTGGCCGTCTCGGATTCCACCGTCGTCTGATTGGCCATGGCCCGGTCGGCCATAATCTGTTGTACCCGGTCGGTCCAGATCCAGGCCGGGTTGATTGAGTTCACCCGGATTCCCTTCGGGCCCAGCTCGTTGGCCAGAGTCTTCATTAGGCCAATCACCGCAAGCCGTAGCGAGTTCGAAGTGATCAGGCGGGGAATCGGCTGTTTAACCGAATAGGACTGGCTGGCGATGATGCAGCCGGAGCCACGTTCGAGCATGTGAGGGACCACCGCGTAGCACAGGTAGAGGGTGCTC
>JAHFAU010000177.1 GCA_023250385.1 Anaerolineales bacterium | reverse complement strand
TTCGTGTGGGACGATGAAGAAAACACCCTCGGCAACCCTCACTATCGGGGGCTCGGCTGGACCCACCTGCGCTGGATGTGGACCACGCACCTCGGCCACTACATCCCCCTGACGTGGATGACCCTCGGCCTGGACTACCTGCTCTGGGGCCTGAACCCCCTCGGCTACCATCTGACCAGTCTCCTCCTGCACGCCGCGAATGCGGTGGTCTTCTTCTTCGTAGTCCGTCGGATCCTGACACGGGCGCTGCCCAGTCTCTCTGAGCGCGGTCACGCGCTCGCCGTGTCTGCCGGGTTTGCCGCACTCCTGTTCGCGATCCATCCCCTGCGCGTGGAATCCGTCGCCTGGGTCACCGAGCGGCGGGATGTGCTCTCGGGGCTCTTCTACCTGTCGGCGATCCTCGTGTACCTCCGGGCCTGCGAGCGCGAAGAGCGCGGCCGAGGGCAGTACTGGGCGGCCGCTGGCTTGTTCGCTTGCGCGCTGTTGTCCAAGTCGATGGCCGTGAATCTGCCGGTCGTGCTCTTGATTCTGGACGTCTATCCCCTCCGGCGCCTCGGGGGGGCCAAGGGGTGGTGGAGCGAGCCCGCGCGGCGAGTCTACGTCGAGAAGATCCCGTTCGTACTGCTGGCGGCGGCGGCGGCGGCCATCGCATTCATGGCTCAGTCTTCGGCCCACGCCGCAGCCTCGCTGGCTCAACTGAGCGTGCCGGGCAGGCTGGCGGTCTCGGCGTACGGCTTGAGCTTTTATCTCTGGAAGATGGTCGCGCCCGTGAACCTCTCACCCCTCTACGAACTGCCGCGCACGCTGAATCTCGGGGCGACGCCGTTCCTCCTGAGCTACGGCCTGGTGCTCGCCATCACGGCGATCGCCCTGGCCCTCCGCCGTCGAGTGCCGGGCCTGCCGGCGGCGTGGCTGGCTTACGTGGTGGTCCTCTTGCCGGTGCTCGGGATCTTTCAAAGCGGCCCGCAGATTGCCGCGGATCGATATACCTACCTGGCAGGCCTCGGATGGGCGATCTTGGCCGGTGCCGGCCTGCTCTCCCATTGGCGACGGCGACCTTTCCTGTTCACCGGGCTTGCCTGCTGCGTCCTCTTCGGGCTGGGAATTCTCACCTGGAACCAGGTCCAGGTCTGGCACGACGCGGCAAGACTGTGGAGCCACGCCGTCGCCATTGATCCCAGATCCCCAACCAGTCAGTACAACGCGGGCTTGGCGCTCGCTCGGCAAGACAGGATGGAAGAAGCCATCGGACACTATCGGCAAGCCCTGCAAAGCAGGCCTAACTATGCCGAAGCCCACAACAACGTCGGTGCTGCGCTCGCCGATCAAGGCAAGCTGGCCGAGGCGGTCGACCACTACCGGCAGGCCCTGCAAAGCAAGCCTGACTTTGCCCTGGCCCACTACAACTTGGGCCTGGCGCTCGCCCAGCAGGGCAAGCCGGCCGAGGCGATCGACCATTACCGGGAGGCCCTGCGTTTCAAGCCTGACTCTGCCGACGCCCACACTAACTGGGGCCTGGCGCTCGCCCAGCAGGGCAAGTCGGCCGAGGCGATCGACCACTACCGGCAGGCTCTGCGCTTCAACCCTGACGATGCACTCGCCCGCCACAACCTGGGCCTGGCCCTCGCTCAGGCCGGCAAGCCGGCCGAGGCGATTGATTACTACCAACAGGCCCTGAACTCCAAGCCCGACTCTGCCGACGCCCACACCAACTTGGGCCTGGCCCTCGCTCACCAAGGCAAGCTCGCCGAGGCGATCGACCACTACCGACAGGCTCTGCAAATCAAGCCTGACCACGCGGTGGCCCACTACAACTGGGGCAATGCGCTCATTCAGCAGGGCAAGCCGGCCGAGGCGATCGACCATTACCGGCAGGCCTTGCAGATCAAGCCCGGCTACGCCATCGCCCACACCAACTGGGGTGTTGCGCTCGCGCAACAGGGCAAGCCGGTCGAGGCGATCGAGCACTACCGGCAGGCCTTGCAGATCAAGTCCGACTCCCCCGAAACCCACGCCAACTGGGGCCTGGCCCTCGCTGATCAGGGCAAGCTGGCCGAGGCGATCGAGCACTACCGACTGGCCCTGCAGATCAAGCCTGACTCCGCCGAAGTCCACATCAACTGGGGCACTGCGCTCGCCGATCAGGGCAAGCTGGCCGAGGCGCGCGAGCACTACCAGCAGGCTCTGCGCCTCAAACCCGACCACGCCACAGCCCAGTCCAACCTTCTCAATGTTCTCCAGCGGCTCCGCACGGGCAAGGAGGACGCGGCCCCGGGCCGCAAGAGCGAGAAGACGCAATAGTGTGGTGGAGCTACGACTTTTTAGGTGGAGCGACTATCCGTGGAAGGTCTGACGCCCTTCGTTACGGTGCCACAAGCGAATCAGGTGGCGCTTGAGGTGCGGCTCCTCGGCATCCTTGAACCCCGTGCGGCTGTGGGCGACCCAAAGATTGTTGAGGTACTGGATCTGTCCCTTCTCGATCGTGAACTCCACGCGGAGCTCCGGCGAGTCGGCGATCGCGCGCATTCCGGCCAGGGCCTCTCGTCCCTCTGGATCTGACGGCGCGCCCGTCAGCGCCTCGGCGTTCCCGATCAGCGTCTCGTTGTAACGGGCGACGAGATGCCGGCCGTCAGAGTGGAACACCGGCTGCCACGCGACTTTGTCGTCACCGGGCGCATGTTCGGCCTGCCGGTCCCAAGGGAACGGACGATAAAGCCGCGGGAGGAGATCAGGA
>JAHFAU010000094.1 GCA_023250385.1 Anaerolineales bacterium | reverse complement strand
CCGCCCCGGGCCCGACCCGGCCCATTAAGCAGCTGAGCCCCGGGTGAGGGGCTCAGTTGAGGAGGAGAGCAAACCGACGAATATTTTTCTGGAGGGCGCTATGGTCGGAGCCGGTTTGCACTCCTAGAGTAGCATGGTCGGTCGCACCGGTGCCTTACAGCCGGCTTACAACTCGAACCAGCCCAGGCCGTGAGTAGTCCACCCCGCAGCTGGCTTCTTCGGGCTAGGGACCTTGGGAAGCGTCGGCCGGGCACTCTTCGAGCTTCCCGGCCGCATCGATATTCGGGCGAGTCCCACTCATGATCACGACCACGCCGCGGGCCAGGATGCAGTCGCCTGGCCCGACCGGATGGGTCATCGTCCGATCGATAATCGCAAACGTCCCCGCTTCCTCGCTGAAGATCGCAACAAACGGAATCTCTCCTGCCGCGAACCAGCGCTTGATGACCCCGTAGACACAGAGTTCGGAGCCCTCGTCGTCCACCCCCACCTGGTCCCAGGATAGGCAGTCGGGAATTCCGGTCGGCCCGGGCTCGGTCAGCTGGACTGCTTCGGTTGACGGAGGAAGGGTCGGCGCCACTCGGCGAGTGGCGGTCGGGAGCGGCTCCGGCGAGGGGGTTGGCACCTCGGTAGCCAGCGCGCTGCAGACGACCGCGGCCGCGGGTCCTTGCGCCAGGCTGAAGAGCCCAACCCCCACGCCGCCCAAGACCACGATCGCGATCGCCCCCCGAAGCAGGCGAGCCGGGGCCGGGGATCGGGGCATCGGCTGCTCTGCCCGGAAACTGAGCGGACCTTCGACCGCTGCAGCCCACAGACTTTCGCGGCGGAACTCGCCGGAATCCTCGGTGCCGGTCGGCTTGGCAGTCCGCGGTCGGGCTGGCTCCTTAACGCGAGCGTCACGCCCCGACTCCGGTGCCTCACTGCGTTGCCGAACGAATGATACTCGGGTGGGCGGAGCCTCGGGTTGCCCCGGCTCCTCGGCCAGCTCGGGATCCTCGTTCTCAATCAGGCCGCGGCGCAGCTGCTGTGAGAAGTCCTCCGGCTCGGATTCTACGAATGGCGGGGTGTATTCAACACCAGCCGCGACGGAGGATTTGCCGCAGTACTGGCAGGTCTCGGCTTCGATCTCGATCCACTCGGCGCAAAAAGGACACTTGCGCATAGCCGAAATCCACAGCGCAGGCTCGATTTCGCGGTGGCAGTAGCGGCAGTAGATCGCCTCGTCTTGGATCTGGCGGGAACAGTGGGGGCAACTCCGCATTTGCAGTTCATTGTAGCAACGCCGGCCTACGAATCAATTAGGACAGTCAGGTTAGAAGCGGGTCTGCCAGCCTTCGGCCGCGTCGACCCCCTCGAGCTGCTCGGCGTAGAGGCGGGTCCACGGCCGCCCGCTTCGATTCGCGATCCCGGTGAGCTCTTGCAGACGGGCGACCCCGGTCGTCTCGAGGAAACCTCGCTGTTCCGCTTCGGGCAGTCCGGGAGCCTCCTGCCAGATCGCCCGGCCGGCAAGGAAGCCGGATGCCCCATTTTCACAGGCGATCGTCGTCTGCAGCTTGAACGTGTCGTAGGCGACGCCGGCGCTTAACAAAACCCAAGGGATGCCGGAGACTTTGCTGAGCGAGCGACAGTTGGCCGCCATCACCGCCGCATCGGTTTCGAAATCGGGATCGTCTGGGAACTCGGCCTTCAGCACGTCGATGCCCAAGGGACACAGGCGCCGGGCGGTCTCGATCACCATCTCGGGTTTGAGACTTGCAAACTCTGGGGTCCCTTTCTTCGGGCCGCCTACGATGGAGTAGGTCATTGGCTCGACGAGCAACGGGATGTCGATCTCGCGGCACTCGTCGACCGATTGACGAACAAACTCCTCCTGCTGAGCGGCCGTCGCGCTTCCCGGGTTGTAGTACAGCAGGATCTTGACGGCCGAAGCGCCCATCCGTTTGATTTTCTCGACGCTCCACCCGTCGGCCACGGTGGTCAGCCGGTCGCCTTCCGACTCCTCATAGCCGGTCGCCTCCAGGCTGACCAGGAAGCCCTGATTGCCGGAGATATGGGCGCCCCGCAGCGCAGGCGCGGCCCCGAATACCGGATCGATCAGGATGGCGCTGGAGTGCGGCGCTAGCGCGCTGAGCAGGCGGATCTTGTAATCGACCATCTGTTGATAGGAGACGGACTTCGGGGCAGCCGGGTTGATCGCCTTGGCCAGCGAGCCCCGATGGTCAAGGGCGGTGATGGTGAAGAGTCCACGCGAGTTCGAGATTTCCTGCAGGCCGCGCAGTTTGCCAAGAGTCAAGGCTGGGTGCATTCGGTCCTCCTAACCTCCAAACCACTCCGCCAGGCGGCTGCGCTCGAACTCATGCTTGGCTTGCAGATGCTCCGGAGCCGGTCCGAGGATCTGAACCGCCGGCTCCGGCTCGGCCAGAAAATCGCCCTGCACCAGCATCGCCGCACCTCCCCCGACCTCCAGGAAGCAGAAGCCGGTCCCCTCGTACGTCGCTTGGGGCGGCTTGCCGGCGAAACTCGCTGCGATCCTGGCGGCGACCACCTTTGCTTGGGCTTCGGCGAAGACTCCGGCCTGGGGGAGCCGTTTCCCATTGGCGGTCGGGATCGCTACCATGTCGCCCAGCGCATAAACCCCAGGCTGTCCAGTTTCGAGGGTCCTCGGATCGGCTTTCACCCACTCTCCGGCAGCCGCCAGACCGCTCGCGCCTGCCACTCCCGGGCATCGGTGGGCAGGAACTCCAATCAGGAGATCGAAGGCGGCTCGGGTCGTCTTGAAGTGGATCGCGCCCGGCTCGATCGAAACCGGAGTGTGATTCGGATGGAACCCGATTTCGCTCGCCTCCAGTCGGCTCTCGACGATCGCGCAGTTGGTCTGACCGAGCACTGGCAGCGACATCGACTGCGGGCTGTAGACGTCGACAACGGCCTGGACACCCTTGCGCCCAAAGTACTCTCGCAGCAGCAAGGCCAATTCGAAAGGCGCCGGCGGGCAGGGGAAGGGAATCCCCAGAATAACGACCGCCACCCGGCCCCCGGGGAAGTTCCGGAGTCGCTCGGCGGCCGCGACCAGGCCGGGTCCGTCGTACAAATCGAGCCCGTACTCTCGGAAGCCCGGAATTCCGTCCGGATCGCTCTGGGCACCCAAAGCGACCACCAAGGCGTCCGCCTCCAACCGCGCGCCGTCTACCGAGGCTGACCGCGTCTTGGGGTCGATTGCGTCCACATTGCCCTGCCGGACCGCGATCCCGAGCCGCTCCAACGATTTCAGCGGCCGCTGGCCGGCGGCCAAGGTCGATTCTCCGAGCAGCGCCCAGGTCTTGCGGAAACCGAAGTGAAAGTGGTCGCGGCGGTCGACGAGGGTAATGCGATGGTCCGCGGGGAGCAGCTTACGCAGTTCCACCCCGGCCGCCACGCCGCCGAACCCGCCGCCCAGGATCAGGATATGCGTCATGGTACTCCGCCGGCCGACATGCCGTACGTGAACATTGCGGCAAAGTGTAACAAGGAATCCCGGCGCTCCGTCCGCCGGCCTCCGACCAGTTGTCCCGGGGGCCAAGCGAGTACAATACTGCGGTTTGGTCCGGCCCAATGACCTTTCGAACATCCCCTCGCAATAACCCGCCGGCCAGGCAAAAGCCCGACCGCTTCCGCTGGGCGATGGCCGGACTATCGGTTGGCTTCGGACTGACGCTGCTGGTCGTCGGGGTCTTGATCCATGCCGTCGTTCGCGACCTGACCGCCGCCTGGACCGGAACCGGACTGAACCCGTTCTCGCCCTCGGGCGGTTCGAGCAGTGGTAACGCGCCCCTCCCGCCGGGTGTTCCCACCCCGACCGCGCCGCTTCCCGAGGTCACTCCCGCGCCTTGGAACGGCAGCTCGCGAGTCACGATTCTGCTGATGGGTCTGGATTACCGCGATTGGGAGGCGGGATCCGGGGCGCCGCGCACCGACTCGATGATGTTGATTTCGGTGGACCCGATCACCGACCGGGTGAGCATGCTTTCGATTCCCCGCGATCTGTGGGTCGAGATTCCCGGCTTCCAGCACAACCGCATCAACACCGCCTACAGTTCCGGCGAAGGCAACCGGCTGCCCGGCGGCGGACCCGGGCTTGCGATGCGGACGGTCGAGAGCGTGATCGGGGTCCCGATCCAGTATTACGTCGTGCTCGACTTCTCAACTTTTGAACGGATGATCGACGAGATCGGCGGAGTGGACGTGCTGGTCGCCGAGCGGATCAAGATTTCGCCGATCGGCCGATACAGCGTGTGGCTGGATCCCAAGGCCTATCACCTGGATGGCGCCGAAGCGCTGGCCTACGCCCGCACTCGACGTGGCGGCGGAGGTGATTTCAGCCGGGCCGGGCGACAACAGCAGGTCGCGATGGCGATCCTGGACCGGGTCGCCGGATTCCAGATGATCCCGCTGCTGGTTGCCAAGGCTCCGCTGCTCTACCAGCAGCTCGCCAGCGGCGTTCGCACAAACCTCTCGTTAGATCAGATGATTGGGCTGGCGTGGCTGGTGGCTCGCATCCCGCGTGAGAACTATCAGACTGAAGTGATCCAACCGCCAACCATGGTCGGCTTCTACACCCGACCCGATGGGGCCCAGGTGCTGCGGGCAGTGCCGGACGCGATCCGGGAACTGCGGGACCGGCTGTTTGTCGACACGAGCGCGATTGGGCCATGAGCGAAACGAAGCCGGTTGTCGCCCGGACGCGGCCTCGGTGGTTCTTCTGGCTGGCGGGCCTGGCGGTCTTCGGAACGCTGGTTGTGCTGGTCGGCGGCCTGACTGGCTACGCTTCGGGACTCGAGCAGCGGGCTGCCCGGGTGGCGCAGGAAGCAAGCGTGTCGCTCCGCGATCAATTCGACTTGGGGACGGAAGACTTGCTAGCAGGGCGCTACGAGATTGCCAGGCAGCGGTTCGAGTACATCCTGAGCATCGATCCGAACTACTCCGGAGCCCTCGAGCTGTTGGAAGACGCCCGGCGCGGGTTGAATCAACCGACCCTGACGCCGTCGCCCACCGCGGTACCGACCCAAGAAGTCACCCCAAGCGCCACCCTGGACCTCAGTTCTTTGGATGGGCTGGTCGAGGGGGCGCGGGCTGCCAACACCCAAGGCAATTGGGACGCGGCCATCGAGATTCTGGTCACCCTGATCGGCGAGTCTCCAACCCACCGGCGAGCGGAAGTGGACCAACTGCTCTACACTGCACTGCGCAATCGCGGGTTGGACAAGATCTTCCGCGGTGAGCGGGAACAGGGAATTTACGACCTGGCGCTCGCCGAGCGGATCACCGCCCTCGACGGGCAGGCGCAGAGCTGGAGGAGCTCGGCCGCCTTCTATTCATTCGCCAACAGCTATTTCGGATTGGATTGGGGGCTCTCGACCCAGTATTTCTCCCAAATCTGCGCGGCCGGAATCTGGGATGGCTGCTTCAAGTATGCTCGCTCGGCCTGGGAATACGCCGACCTGCTCTTCAAAGATCTGGATTCTTGTGGCTCGGTCGTCCAGTATGACGCATCGCTCCGCACCGCGGATCGGGAAGATGGCCCGGCGACCGCGACCCAGGCTTACACCATATGCATGACCGCCACCGCCGTCACCCCGACGCCCAGCCCGACGATCGACCTGTCGGCCACACCGACCGGCACCGCCGGGCCGAGTCCGACTCCATCCGAGACACCGACTCTAGGCCCGACCGCAACTCCGACCGTAACCGAGACCCCGGCCCCCACAGCGACCACATAGCCGCGAAGTAGAATTGATCTCAATCTCCAGGCGGCAAGAGACCGCGGGCTGATCCGGCATGAATGCTCATAGCGCGACGGCTTACGATTACGATCTGGTGGTGATCGGCTCCGGCCCGGCCGGCCAGCGGGCCGCGATCCAGGGGGCCAAACTCGACAAGCGGGTCGGACTGGTCGAGCGCAAGGCGGTCGTCGGCGGGGTGTGCATCAACACGGGGACGATCCCCAGCAAGACCCTGCGGGAGGCGGTGCTATACCTTTCGGGCTACCGACTGCGCGGGATCTACGGCGTTTCCTATGCGGTCAAGCAGGACATCACCATGGCCGACCTGTTGTTCCGCACCGATAACGTCATCAGCCATGAGCTGGATGTCATCCGTCATCAGCTGACCCGCAACGGGGTGAGCATGCTCAACGCAGAAGCATCATTCATCGGTCCCCACACGCTGAGGCTGCGATCCGCATTTGACACCGCCGAGCGCCAGGTGACCGCCGACAAGGTCGTGATCGCCACCGGGACTAATGCTGCCCGCAGCCCCGACATCGCCTTCGACGGGCGCTGGATCCTGGCCAGCGATGACATCCTCACTCTGGATCAGATTCCGCGCACCATGGCGGTGGTCGGGGCAGGAGTGATCGGCTGTGAGTACGCTTCGATCTTCGCCGCCCTCGGCGTGCGGGTGACGCTGATTGACAAGCGCCAGCGGCTGCTCGAGTTCATCGACTCAGAGCTCATCGACACTTTGATCTACCACCTCCGTCAGAACCGGGTGACCATCCGGCTGGGCGAGGAAGTCAACGCCATCGATGCAATGCACACCGAGTTCGGGGAACGGGTCCGGATCCACCTCACCAGCGGCAAGAAGTTGACCGCTGAGAAGGCGTTGTACAGCATCGGGCGCATGGGTGCGACCGAATCGCTCAATCTGGAGGCAGTAGGAATCCGATCGGACACTCGGGGCCGGCTCAAGGTCAATGAGCACTATCAGACCGAACTTCCCCATGTCTACGCGGCGGGGGACGTGATCGGGTTCCCCAGCCTGGCCTCAACGTCGCTGGAACAGGGCCGGTTGGCCGCCTGCCATGCCTTCGGGCTGCAGGCAAAGAGCGTTCCGGAACTTTTCCCCTACGGGATTTACACCATTCCGGAAATTTCGATCGTTGGGAAAAACGAGCAGGAGCTGACCGAGCAAGGTGTCCCGTACGAAATCGGCAAGGCCCAGTACCGCGAGATTCCCCGCGGCCAGATTATCGGAGACAACAGCGGCCTGCTGAAGTTGATCTTCCACCTCGGGACCCGCAAGCTCCTGGGGGTGCATATCATCGGGGAGGGGGCGAGCGAGCTGATCCACATCGGCCAGGCGGTGCTCGCTTTCGGCGGCACGGTCGATTACTTTATCGACACGGTTTTCAACTATCCGACCCTGGCGGAGTGCTACAAGACCGCCGCTTTCGACGGCATCAACCGGTTGGGCTCGCCCCAGGACACGATCTCGTTGCGCCCCATGCCGAAGCCCGAAGGCGACTCGCCCTTGGTGCCGGGATGAGCCAGACCCTTCGCGTCAGCGAACTTGCCGCTGGAGTTCAAGAGTCGGCGACCATCCGGCTCAACCAACGGGCCGTCCGGCTGCGGGCGGAGGGAATGCCGGTCATCCACCTTGGTATCGGCGAACCGACCAATCGGGCACCGCAGTCGGCGATTGAAGCGGCCGAGCAGCTGCTCGCCGCCGGTTATCTGAAATACACCGCCACCGCAGGAGTCCCCTCGCTGCGGCAGGCGATCGCCGACTACATGACGGCCTGCTACGGACGGGAAATCCCTCCGGCCAACGTGATTGCCTCCAACGGTTCGAAGCACTCCCTGTTCAATGTGCTCCTGGCGATCGTCAGCCCCGGCGATGAAGTTGTCATCCCGGCTCCGTACTGGGTCACGTATCCGGAACAGGTAAAGCTGGTCCGCGGCCGGCCGGTCATCGTACTGCCGGAGCCGGGCAGCCTGCTCCCCAGCGCTGAATCGTTGATCGGAGCGGCCGGCCCGGGGACCCGGGCGATTCTGCTGAACAGTCCGAACAACCCTT
>JAHFAU010000093.1 GCA_023250385.1 Anaerolineales bacterium | reverse complement strand
GGTGACCTCGAACGAGGCCCGCGGCGTGCCATCCTGCGCGTTCCAGATGCGCGGGTTGCCGTTGTCGTCGGCGTTCAACCGGCCTTCGACCAGCACCTGGCGCCCTTTGCGCAGGTACTGGGCGGACGACTCGGCCTGCTTGCCCCACACCGAGACCCGGAACCATACGGTCTGCTTGACCTGGTTGCCGGTGCCGTCGGTGTAGGTGCGGTTGGTCGCCACGTTCAGATTGGTGACGGCCTGGCCGCTGGGCGTGTAGCGCATCTCCGGATCACGCCCGAGGTTGCCAACGAGGATTACTTTGTGAAACATGGGGCTCCTTTTCGATGGGGGGTAGTTTGCCGTTACGGCCCGGGTGGCCGATTCTGGATCGAGTTACCCCACCGGACTAGAACAATTGTACTAGTATTTCGGTAGTCTGTCAAGCTGATTTGGCAGGATAGCAAACTCCAGCCTGGGAGGCCCTCACGCCGGGTGCAGGATTCTCTCTAGCGCGCCCAGCAGTGCAGCCACATTCTGCTCCTGGGCGGAATGGCCCATCAGCCCGATCCGCCATACCTTACCTTTCAGCTCGCCCAGCCCGCCGGCGATCTCGATCTTGAACTCCTCCCGCAGGCGACCGCGGACCTGGGCCTCGTTCACGCCGTCCGGGACTCGGACGGTCGTTACGGTAACCATCCGGTACGGTTCGGGGATCAGGAGAGTGAGGTCGAGGTCTGCGACGCCCTCCCAGAGCAGCTCGGCGCAGCGGCGGTGGCGGGTCCAGCTCGCTTCCAGTCCCTCCTCCGCCAGCAGGCGCAACGCTTCGTAGAGGGCGAAGTTGGCCGAGATTGGCGCCGTGTGGTGATACGTGCGTTCCTTTCCCCAGTACTTCTGCACCCCGGTCAGGTCAAGGTACCAGCTGCCCACTGGCGATTTCCTTCCCGCCAGAACTTCGGCGGCACGCGGGCCGAGCGTTATTGGTCCGAGGCCGGGCGGGGAGCTCAGGCACTTTTGGCTGCCGGTGTAGCACACGTCGATTCCGAGCTCATCGACCAACATCGGTACCCCGCCTAGGGTGGCGACCGCATCCACCACCAGCAAGCCACCGTGCCCACGGACCATCGCCGCCATTCCCTCCAGCGGTTGGAGAGCACCCGTGGAGGTCTCCCCGTGCACGATCGCCACGACCTTGGCCGGCCGGGCCTTCAACTCGGCTTCGATCTCCTCCAGGGTAAACACTTCGGCCCAGGGCCGTTGAAGGGTGCGGACGTCCCCCTGGTAGCGCCGGGCTATGTCGACCATTCGTTCTCCGAAGAATCCGTTGACGCAGATCAGCACCGGATCCCCCGGCTCAATCAGGTTCGCCAGGGCGGTCTCCATGGCTGCACTCCCGGTCCCCGAGACCGGAATGGTGAGCGGATTCTGGGACTGAAAGGCATAGCGCAGCAGGTCCTGGATCCGGTCCATGGTCTCCAAGAATAAGGGATCCAGGTGGCCGACCATGGAAGCCGCCATGGCCTGCAGGACTCTCGGATCTACATTGCTGGGCCCAGGGCCCAACAGGATCCGTGAATCGGTGTTCAGCGGTGGGTGCACAGGCGCGGAGTAAGGCAACCTCATCTCGCTTGACCTTCCCTCTCGGTGCGGAACCGTCTCAATTCTACTGGGTATCATTAAGGTGAAACCGGTAACAAAAATGATGGGTGAGCCAAGCCGATCGGCGAACCCGGAGATCCCTTTCCCCTAGATTCAAGCTCGACTGACATTCGGCCGGGCTACCCGTCGCACGCCTGATGAATCCCGGGCGGGAATAGCGTCGAATCCTCCTATAATGGCTGCGCGCCGCATTGCCGAACAACCCGACATGAATGAGATGACCCTCGAGGAGCTTAAGACCAAACTGGATCGCGGCGACCATTTCAACCTCGTCATGACCCTGGGAGAGTTCGCCTTTCGCGGCAAACACATCCCAGGATCCCTCAACCTGTACGAACCCGATGATCTCCTTTCGCAGCTCGATCCGCAGGAGGAGATCGTGGTCTACTGTTCCGACCGACTGTGCCCGTCCAGCATCATGGCCTACCACTTTCTCGACGGTCGGGGGTACAAGAACTTGTGGCGCTATTCGGGTGGGCTTTCGGAATGGGAACAGGCCGGCTATCTGCTGGAGGGCGAGCTCGTTCGTCAACTGCCCGCCGACTGAGATCCTCATCAAGAAAGTGGCCATCAGATAAGGATGCCAACATGCAGAGCATGGTAGTGACGCACGACCTGACCAAAACTTTCCGGCGCCCGGACGGCTCCGAGGTCCAGGCAGTCAAAGGCGTTGAGCTCGAGATCCACAAGGGGGAGATCTTCAGCCTGCTGGGCCCGAACGGAGCGGGAAAGACAACCACCATCTCGATGATGAGCGGGCTCTTGGAACCCACCCAGGGCGATGCACTCATCGGAGGGCACTCGATCAGCAAGCAGCCGCTGCAGGCCAAGCGGCTGATTGGGGTGGTGCCTCAGGATATCGCCCTCTATCCAAGCTTGAACGCTCGCCAGAATTTGGAATTCTTCGGAAAGATGTACGACCTGCGGGGGAATGACTTGTCCGGACGAGTGGAGGAAGTTCTTTCCTTCATCGGGCTCACCGATCGGCAGAAAGACAAGGTCGATACCTTCTCCGGAGGTATGAAACGACGGCTCAACGTTGGGGTCGGCCTGCTCCATCGGCCGGAGCTGGTCTTCATGGACGAACCGACGGTCGGGATTGATCCGCAGAGCCGGCGCCGGATCCTCGACACCGTCAAGCAGCTCCGCGATGAGCAAGGCATGACCGTTCTATACACCACCCACCTCATGGAAGAGGCCCAGGAACTCAGCGACCGAGTGGGGATCATCGACCACGGCGAGGTGATTGCGCTGGGGACCCAGGGGGATCTCATTCAGCAGGTCGGCGAGGAGGATCAGCTGGTCTTCGCGGTCGGAGACCAGGCAGTGGATTCCGGCCTGCTGCAGCAAATCCGAGACCAGGTGCCAGGAGTTACCCGGACCAGCTACGACCCGCCTGGACCCGGTGGCGAGTCCGTCACTAACACCAGCGGATTGATCCTGATCCAAGCCAAGCGCGGCCGCAAGGCGCTGCCCGACATCCTCCAGATCACGAACCGGGCCGGGGTCGAGATCCAATCCGTGGAGGTCCGCGAGCCGGATCTGGAAGCCGTCTTTCTGAATCTGACCGGGCGAGCCCTGCGGGATTGACCCGAGCCTCCAGCTTCCCAGCGGAGAGCCAAGCTTGCGCAAGATCCTGACCATCGCCTGGAAAGAGATCTACACGACTTTCACCGATCGCAACCTGGTGTTGATCATGGTGGCTTCGCCATTGGTACTCTCCACGATCGTCGCGTTGGCGTTCGGCGGCCTGGGCAGCGGCGACGTTCCAATTGCCGACATCCCGATCGCCGTGGTGAATCATGATCAACCCGGTCAGCTCGGATTCAGCTATGGAAGTATCTATACCTCATTGTTGGTGCCTGGCGATCAAGGGAGTACGATCGAGCTTCCGGCCTGCCAGCTTTTCGAACAAGCTCAGAGCGGTCCGCCGTCTGTTACCCTCTTCGGATTTACCGAGGCGGTCGAGTTCGACGAGGCTCTGGCCAACTCGCTGGTGGCGAGCGGTGAGCTGGAGTTCCAACAGCTGGCGCCTAGCAGCCAGGCGTTCGTCGATGGGGCAGCCAGGGCCGCAGTCGAGCAGGGAATCTACACGGCTGCACTGATCATCCCGGAAGACTTCACCCAGCGAATCTCCTATTTGCCGATGATTCATCCTCGGCTGGAGCAGACTGGAATCTCAGTCTACGCAAATAGCGGCAGCCCGATCTCCTCCCAGGTGGTGCGCAGCATTGCCGAGGGCATTACCAATCAGATCGCGGCAGGCAACATCGCCATGGCCTCCAGCTTTGAAGAGTTGCAAGCCAGCTATGGGCCGGCCACTCTGGGCCAGGTCGATTTCGAATCCGCCTTTAGTTGCGCGTTCTCGCGGGCCGGCAACACCGTCGGGCTGGACCCGCAGACGATTGAAGGATCCTCCGACGGCGGAGCAACCCGGGGCATCCTGGTCTTTGTCGGCTCCGCCCAGGCGATGTTCTTCGCGCTGTTTACCGCCCAATTTGGCGTCCTCGGGCTGCACAACGAGCGCCGGCAGGGCACCTTGCAGCGGATGGTGGTCTCACCCACTCCGCGCTCGGCGATTCTGGCCGGCAATCTCGGCGGGGTATTTCTGACCGTGCTCTTTCAACTCTTGGTGTTGATTCTCGCGCTCACCCTGGTCGGCAGCTTGTTGCAGGGCAAATTCGACTTTATCTGGGGCGATAACCTCCCGCTGCTCGCCGGCCTGCTGCTCTCGGTAGCGCTGGCCGTCTCCGGATTCGGCATCCTGCTGGCCGCGATCGTGCGTTCTCCCGAGCAGGGAAACATCCTCGCCCCGATCACCAACATGGCAATGGGCGTACTGGGCGGCGCATTTGGATTCACCCTCCCCAAGATCGCGGGGGTGTTCTCGCTGGTGTACTGGGGACGGGAGGCCTTCGAGAAGCTCGCCGGGGGAGACAGCGACATCGGCCTCAACCTGCTGGTCTTGGTGGTCCAGGGCGGATTGATGTACCTGCTGGGGGTGTGGCTCTTCAATCGGCGATTTGAGGTCGCCTAGTTGTGAAAGTACTCCAGATTGCCATCAACGACCTGCGCTTGTTCATGGTCAACCGCGGCAATCTCGTCGGCTTGTTGGCCATCCCGGTGGGAATGACCATCATCCTGGGGATCTTCATCCCCAGCGGCCGGCCGTCCCGGATTCGGGTGGATCTGATCGACCACGATGCGGGGGAGGTCAGCGCCCAGTTCCTGCAGAGCCTGCGCCAGGCCAACTCCAGCATAGTGCTCTGCCCATTGGACAATGACCCGGAGGACTTCTGCCAGATGGAAGGTGATTCGACCCTTGGCACTGAGCAGGCGCTGGAACGGGTGCGGGAGGGCGATAGCCTGGCTCTGATCGAGATTCCGCCCGGATTCAGCGAGCAGGTGCGGGCGTTCGAGCCGGTTCGGATTCGCTACGTGTCGCTGGAGAGTTTCAGCGCACCGAGCTTCATTCGGCAGGCGGTCGAAGCCGCCCTGACCCGGGTCAACGGTGCGGTGATCGCCTCCCGAATTGGCGCGGCGGTTCTGCCAGGCTCGATTGTCGACGAGGGTTACCCCCAGCGGGTCTACACCCGAGCGGCCGAGCTCTGGGAAGAGAGCCCGGCCAGCGTGGACTTTGTGCTGAGTGCCGGCGAAGCGCCCGACCCAAGCTCCGCTCCAGATCTCGGTGGATTCGGGCAATCCGTGCCCGGCATGGGGTCGATGTTTGCGTTGTTCACCGTGTTGGGAGGAATGGGTATCCTGGTTGGCGAAAAGAAACAGTGGACCCTGCAGCGCCTGGCGACGATGCCGATCACGCGAGCCCAGCTGCTCGGCGGCAAGATCCTCAGTCGATTCTCGCTCGGCACCCTGCAGTACGGCGTCGTCTTCGCGATCGGGGTTGTTACCGGGATCAACTTCGGCCGGGACCTGGTGGCGTTGGTCCTGGTGATCCTCACTTTCACCCTGACCTGCACCGCCCTCTCGTTCGCCTTGGGGGGTTTTCTCAAGAACGAGCAGCAGGCCGCCGGCGTGACCAATCTGCTTGGACTGACTCTGGCGCCTCTGGGAGGTGCCTGGTGGCCGTTGGAACTAGTGCCGCCTTTCATGCGGGTGGTCGGGCATGTTTCTCCCGTCGCCTGGGCAATGGACAGCTATACTTCCCTCATGTTTAGGAACGGCGAACTCCAGGACGTGCTGGTCCCGCTCCTGGTGCTTGCCGGCATGTCCGCCGCGCTCTTCGGTTTCGGGATCAAGCGCTTCCGCTATGAGTTGTGAGTAGTCGGTCGATTGTCAATCGATCCGACCTGCTCAAGGAGCAGATCGTCAGCAATGGAAGACAAGTCCCAAGCAGGTAAACGACGAGCCATCCCGTGGCGGATTGCCTTCACGATCGTCACGACGACCCTCTGGTTGGTCTTCATGCTCTACTGGATCGGATTCCTGTGGTCCGGCTACGAAGTCGGGCAGAGCGTCGCCAGCTTGTGCATCGCCTCGGTTGTATTCGCGGGGTTGAACGCGCTGGCATGGACCCTTTGGCCGGCCAGGCGAAATTGAAATCGGAAGGGACGGTCAGATCTTCGATGAAACCGATAGCCAAGCCAGGTCAGGGACGGGTCGCAGTCGGAGCCGTGCTGATCGTGATCGGTCTCATGCTGCTGGCCAGCCAGTTCATCGAGGGGTTTGCCGATCGGGCCTGGCCGGTCGTGATCGGCGGCGCCTTCGTTGCCGGCTATTTCTATCGCAAGGCATATGGGCTGCTCATCCCAGGCTGTATTCTGCTGGGAATCGGCCTGGGCAACCTGGCCGCGGGCTCGATCCGGGACTTCGGCGATTTCGATTCAATTGCTTTGGGCCTCGGCTTCATCGCGATTTTCGTGATCGCCTCACTGTACGAGGGTCGCACCCATTGGTGGCCCTTGATTCCGGGGGGGATCCTGGTGATCCGAGGCCTGCAGGAAGGCAATCAGGCGGTACGGGACCTGGTCGCGGTCGGATGGCCGGTCATTCTGATCCTGATCGGGCTGATGCTCTTGGCCGGCGTTTTTCGAGCGACCGGTCGCCGCAGCATTTGAGACGGAGAGGCGTACCGGCCGACGATGCCCCGGCGAGAAGACCCAGAGCAAGAGGAACCTTACCGAACGCTGCGTCAGCTCTGGACCGGCACGACCACAATGCGGGAGTGCCGCCACTTCGAGCTGATCCATCCCGTCACTCCAAGCAGCGCCGATGTGTGTGCTGATTGCGTGGCACTCGGCGACAGCTGGCCCCATCTCCGCATCTGCCTGACCTGCGGCTACGTGGGCTGCTGCGACATGGCCAAGAACCACCATGTGCGAACTCATTGCGAACTGACCGGCCACCCGCTGATTCAATCCTACGAACCAGGAGAGGATTGGCTCTGGTGCTACAAAGATGAGGCCGTGTTAGCTCCTCCTCCCGCGCTGCGGGGTGGCCTGCGGCGTTAGCCGGTCGACCTGGATGAGCCAAGCTCGCATCCCGATACCCCAAGAATACGCAGAGAAACTCAAGGCGGCCCGCACCGGCCGGACGATGCAAGGGGAACGGCGGGTAGTCACGATCTTGTTCTCGGACGTCAAAGGCTCCACTTCGATGGCCGAGGACATGGACCCGGAAGAGTGGGCCGAGATCATGGGCCAGGCCTTCGACTGCTTGATCGCCCCGATCTACCGCTACGAGGGGACCCTTGCTCGCCTGATGGGTGATGCGATTCTGGCCTTCTTTGGCGCGCCCCTGGCACACGAAGATGATGCCCAGCGGGCAATCCTGGCCGGCCTGGACATCCTGGAGGGGATCAAGCCGTTCTGCGAGCGGGCGCGGACCGAGTACGGTCTGGACTTCGGCGTTCGAGTGGGGATTAACACCGGCCCAGTGGTCGTGGGGGACATCGGCTCTGACCTGGCAATGGAATATACCGCGATGGGTGATGCGGTCAACGTCGCTTCCCGGATGGAACAGACTGCCCTGCCGGGTACCGTGCAGATCGCCGAGCCGACCTACAAACTAGTCGCTCCGCTGTTCGACTTGGAACCGCTGGGTGGAATGGAGATCAAGGGCCGAAAGGATCCGGTTGCGGCTTATCGGGTGACCGGCCCGAAGGCCCAACCCGGGCGACTGCGGGGGATCGAAGGGCTGTCGGCGCAACTGATCGGAAGGTCCAAAGAACTGGAGCAGATCAAGAAGGCGCTTGCAGATCTACGCGAGGGACGTGGCGGAATTTTGTGTCTGCTCGGCGAGGCCGGCTTGGGAAAGAGCCGTCTGATCG
>JAHFAU010000092.1 GCA_023250385.1 Anaerolineales bacterium | reverse complement strand
TCGCTGGGGAGTTTGCCCAACGGGCCCCTCACGCGGTGGTTGCTCGGGAGCAGGCCAAACTCGATGCGGCGCGCGAGACGGCCGGGAAGCTGGCGGCCCAGCTCAAGGACCTGGAGTAGCCCAGAGAAGGGGAGATGATCCGATCGTAGCATCTAGCAGCGGGCGGCGCGCTTGAGTTAAATCAGGCGGTCGAATCCTGCGTGATATACTCCCGCGCCGGTCGAAACTATGGGGCGCAACGGACCTAACTTTCTGCGTCTCGTCTCACTCGGGCTCCTGCTAGGGGCCGCGGTCCTGTTCTTCTTTCAGCTAATTGCCTTCAGCCGCGAGCGGGCGAACCTTCCCGAGGGGCTGACTATCGCCGGGGTACCGGTCGGCGGAATGAGCAAGCCGTCCGCGCTGGAGCGGTTGCTGCAGACCTATAGCACTCCGGTCGAACTGCTCTACGAGGGGGAACGGATCGCGCTGTCCCCATCGCAGGTCGGTTTCCAGGTCGACACGGAGGCCATGCTGGCGGGCGGCGAGCTTGCCCGAACCAACACCGATTTTTGGAGTGGGTTCTGGGATTTCCTCTGGGACCGACCGGGTGACCCGCAGAGCGTACCGCTGCGGGCCGAGTACTCACGACCGCAGCTGGAAACCGTGCTGCGAGACATTGCGGCCCGTTACGATGAACCGGCATTGCCGAGCCAACCCATTCCGGGCAGCGCCGAATTCTTGGCCGGAAGTCCGGGCCGGGTGCTCGACGTTGGGCGGGCGGTGGAGCTGGTCGGGGAGGTACTCGGCGCTCCGGGCGACCGGCGGGTAAACCTTCCGGTGTTCGAGAGCCAGGCCAGTCGCCCGGCCCTGCCGACCCTCGAGATCTTGTTGAAGCAAAACATCGACGTCGAAGCCTTCGATGGCCTGGCGGTCATTTATGTAAGAGACCTGCGAACCGGAGAGGAGCTGCATTTCGGGTATTACCTCAATCAAGACATCTCGGTCTCCCCCGACATCGCCTTCGATGCCGGCTCCACCATCAAAGTCGGGATCGCCACCGCCTTCTACCGCTACTTCGATGAGCCGTTGGATGCAGAGGCCACCCGTTGGCTCGTCGAAATGATTACCCAATCGGGTAATGACCCGGCCAACTGGCTAATGGAGCGGATCGACTTTGCGCACGGGCCGGTCGCAGTCACTGAGAGCCTGGCCGAATTGGGATTGGAGAACTCCTATATCGTGGCCTGGTTCGAGAACCCGCGCCGGTTCACGACTCCTGCACAGCTGATCGCCGCCTCACCGCCCGCGACTCCCGCCAATCAGCGGCTTGACATCAACACCCGTCCCAACCAGCTCAATCAAACGACCGCCTCTGATTTGGGCACACTGCTGGGCGACCTGTATGGCTGCGCCAAGGGTGGGGGAGCCTTGCTGGCCGCATTCCCGGACCAGCTGCGACCGGCGGAGTGCGCCCGAATTCTCGACCTGCTCTCGCAGAACCGGATCGCCTGGCTGATCGAGGCCAGTGTGCCCGATGGCACCCGGGTCGCCCACAAGCACGGCTGGACCCAATCGCCGCTGGATTTCATCAGCGACGCCGGTATCGTTTACTCCCCGGGCGGCGACTACGTCGTATCCATTTTCATGTGGGACGACCGGGAAATGGTTTGGGAGCCGACCGCCGCCCTCTTCGCCCAGCTCGGTCGGGCGGTCTACAACTATTTCAATCCACCAGCCTCCGGCTAGCTGGCACAATCCTCACCCAGGCATGGACCGCGCATCAAACGCACGCGCAAGGCAGGCTGTCTGGCGCATTCTCCCGGTCGCGAGCTTGGCAGCCGCGGCGCTCGTGGTTTCAGCCGCGGTGAGCACCGTCCGCGCGGCGGAGTTCAGCCAGCCGCCCACCGTCTCGCTTCCGACCGTCACCGGGACCCCTCTCGGACCCGTGATCGTGGTTCCAGATCAAGCCTACGTGCACTCGGGACCGTGTGTGGAATGCGAATTGATCGGGGTGCTGATCGCCGGCCAGCAGGCCCCGGCCATTGGGCGCTCTGTTGGGGGAAACTGGATCCAGATCCTCTACCCGGGCGTGCCGGGCAATGTGGGTTGGGTGTACTCGCCCCTTGTTGTGCTCGATCCCCCGGGCGCCTCGCTGCCGATCGTCGAGCCCCCACCGACGGCCACCCCGCGGGCGACGGCAACGATCGATCCGACTCTGGCGGCCCAATTCAACCTGGGAGACATCACGCCCACCCGCTTGCCGACCTTCACGCCGGCCAGTCCGGTCGTCCAACCGACCTTCGCGGCGGAATCTCCCGAGTCGCGCAGCGTGATTCCGCCGATCGTGGCGATCGCCGGGCTGGTGATGGTCGGGACCTTTGGGATCCTGATTTCGATCTTGCGGGGCGGCTAGAAGAGCGACTTGCGCCCGGAGAAGCCGGCATCCAGGTCGTGCCAGTGGCTCACGGACGGCTCGCCGTGTTTCCAGCACAGGAAGACGACCCGGCCCTCAAGCTCGGCCGGAAAATCGAGCAGCCCTTGATCAACGTCTTTCAGCAACACTCCATAAGAGTGTACTTCCTTGATGAGACGCTCGATGCGCCGAAACAGCTTCAGCAGTTCACCAGTCGCCTTGCTCGCTCCATTTCCCAGGGCTTTCTGAACGCCGGAATCCAATTCCGGCCGGATGGTCACGATCTGATCGCGGGCAGCGACCAGATCGTCCACCAATGGACGCAGCGTCAGCAAAAGCTGGTTGGCTTGCTCGAGGGTGAACAGCCGAGGAAACTGCTGCATGCTAGAAAAAGTACAGGTCGCTCAACGCGACCTGTAAGAGGCGATCGATTAGGCGATCTGGCTGCTAGCAGCCATCTGAGTGCGAGTGAGCGTCCGAAGATTCCGCGGTCCGGAATGAATGCCCGCAGCCACAGGCCGAAACAGCGTTCGGGTTCTCGATCCTGAAGCCGCCGCCCATGAGCTCATCCGTGTAGTCAATCACCGTGCCGGCCAAGTAGCTGATCGACATCGGATCCACAACGACCTGGACGTCGCCAAAGGAGAAGCGCAGATCGTTCTCCCGCGGCTCGGGCTCCAGGCCCATGCCGTACTGCATCCCGGAGCAGCCGCCCCCGGACACGAATACCCGCAATGCGGAACCGGCCAGCTGGCGTTCCTCAATCAGCCTTCTCACCCGCGCCACGGCGCTCTCGGTGAGGGTAATTTGCTCCGACACGGTCAGCGTCTCAATCAGCGGCAGATCAATGGTTGCCATTGTGCAATCCGTTCTCCAGGTTGCTCGGAATTCTTATAACCACGCTAAAGTTTATCAAGCTTCCCCGGCGATGTCAACTCACCTGGGGGGTGGGTCGCTGGTCCTGCCGAGCCCCATGCAAGGCGGGGCCGAGGCTCACCGGCGCCTTCAGTCGGCGACCTCGAAGGTGCAGACCGGCTCGTTCAACACGATCCGGCCCCCCATCTCTACCGGGCGACCGAACAGCCCCTCGAGCAGCGCCCGATCGAAGTGGCAAAGCGCGGGGGCTGCCCGGGCGACCTCCAGATAGGGGCAGTTGGCCAATTCCAGGCGGAGTCGCCCCTCGACTTGAGTAGCGCTGGGGAAGTATCCCCGGTCTTCGAGATAGTGCTTAATAAAGCGCAGCTGATTGGAGCCGCTCGGCACGCTCTCCCGCTTCCCAAGCTCTGACCCGACGGCAACCAGCACGGCTTCCAAATTCTGACCGCCCGAAGCTGAGCGCAGGTTCTCGAGCAAGCAGCCGCAGAGCTCCCCATAATTGCGGGGCATCTGAATGTCGGCCGCCGGAGTGCTGCGATATATCATTTCCGGCCGGCCCGGCCCCGATTTCCGCCGGGCCACCGGCTTGCCCACCAAGCCTTCGGCCCGTAGCCCTTCAAGATGGTGGCGGATCGTGACCGGAGTGAGGGCCAGCGTCCGGCTCAGTTCAGCGACGGACGCCTGGCCGGTCTTCTTCAGATGTTCCAGGATGCGCTGGCGCGAGTCGCGGCCCATGTTCAACCCGATTGTAGATGGGGGCTCCTAATTTGTCAAACACGATCTTCGAAATTATCGAATCCGCTAACAACTTATGAAGGCAAGTGTCAGCCACTGAGCTGTCGGCCACTGAGCTTCCGGGCCACAAGTCGCTGGTCCTGGATAAGTTCTGAACCGAACGAATTGACCAGATACCTATCATATAATCGACACAACAAGAATCATGGAAAACTATAGGCTGTGGCGCGGATACAAGTAGAGCCTGCACACTTGCATGAAACCGCAAACAAGCTGGCCGAGTCGGCAGTTCGGATACGCGCGCTGGGTGCCGATACCCTAAAGGCCGGTCTGGGCGCCCCAAGTTACGACGGCCAATTTGGCCCGCAGGTCCGTAATCTGGGTGAGGAGGCCAACGCAGCGCTCACAGCGAAAGCAGGCCGCCTGGAGCAACTCGGCGGTGAGTTGCACGCGATCGCCACGGCGTTCGCGGAGGCAGATGCGGAGAGCGAGACTGTCTTTGAGGCCCTGGGACAGCAGCTAATGAACTTGCTTCGCCAAGCAGGTCCGATTCTCGGCACGCTGATCAGCCTCGAACCGAGTGGCACGCCGGTCCCGCAGACGACGCCCAAGCCCTTAGTGACGCCGGTTCCGGTTCCAACAGTCCCGCTCGGGACGCCCGTCCCGACACCGGTGCCGGAGCGGGTCTGGGAGTACCAGAGGCAGCTCGCGCTCAACGCCAGGTACGGCTTCTGTGTCCATCCCTTAACGGATCCCGATGCGCTGTCGAATAACATCTCCACCGTGCAGCTCACTGTTGTGCGGCCCCCGTTTGGGAGCGTGCCGGGCTCGGCCCCAGGCGAGCCGTGGGAGGGGTTGACGAACAATCGTTTCCTCCTGTCCTTGAAAGCATTCAGCCTGATCAATCAAGCCTTCAGGAGGGAGGCCAATTGGAGCGCGTTGGAGCAGGCTGACGCGAATGTTGAGGTGGATTTGCATTATGCGCGGTATGAGGAGGGTGTGAGAGTCGCGGGTGTTGAGGTTCGGAACCAGTCCGACTCGGAGTTGGGCGTGTACCAAGTCAGAATCGATGAATTCAAGGTCGCTCCAGACGGGTCTTCTTTTCCATGGCGAGCCTATTATCAGAGGTTCCAGGACTCCTATGTGTCGCCAAATGGCGCCCAGATACTTTACTTCAATCAGATCGAAGAGCAGTTTCCAAATGAGTCTAGGCTTCATATCCAGCTTATGGTCACGACGGTTGAATATGAGAGAATGTACAGATGGCCTGCCTGGGAACTCGACGTCGCGACAGGCCAGGCCGTCCCTGCGGAGCCAGAGTTTTATGACACGAATTAGGTTTGCGGCACTCGCCGTGCTTCTTGCCGCCTGTCAAAACAGGCCCGATCCCCAAGTTGCCGCCCTCGTCGGGACCGAGCGGATCAATAGGGAGATTACGGTGACACTCATAGACCCACAACCCGTGAGTTCAGCGCAGGACGGCTCGTACGAGATTCTTGTTAGTAATCAGTCGCAAAAGAGGTACCTTTTTCCGACGGATCTTGGGGTACAGCTTCTTGTCTACTCCGAAAAGGCAGGCGGCTGGAGGAACGTAGAAAACTTCATCACTTACCTGCCGCCGGATGGCTCGGTTGTCTTGGAGCCCCGGAGAAACTGGCCGGAGGACCAGGTACCCTTGTCAGTCTGGCCGGTCTTTGAGCGCACGTCAGACGACACCTTGCTGAGAGTCACTGTGGTCGGCCACGATGAGGACGGTGAGGCCGTAGCTGCATTCATCGACATCCCTCTTGGCGAGTGAACTTGCCGATCGGGCGGCACACAATCAAGCAGTTAGGCAGAACCCTCCGGAGGTACTAGAAACTGGCTGACAGTTCGGCAGATTATGAAAGCCGGTTCTGGCCGCCAGTTGCGGAGGAGGAGTTGAACTACTTAAGTGAAACCTCCTTAATTCTCCCAGGGTGGCCGGGGTATCGCAACAGGCCTGGTCGATCTGGGCTCGATTATCTTGATAGTAAATTCGAGCTCGGGCACATGGAGGGCCTGTTTGTTCGAGCGCTCATCACCGGTCGACTACGAACCGATAGAGTTGCTTACCTCATCTTGATGGCCGTCGTGTCTGCTTTCGGCTTGTTTCTATTCTCTCTGCCAGTGATCGAGTCTCTGTTGGGAGGCCATGTGTTCCCAGTTGTCTGGTGCTACTCATTACTTCCCGGCGCCTTGGGAATCCTACTGCTGTGGAACCTCGTTCTGAATCTCAGTCAAAGATGAGGGGCCAGCTAGCGGCCCGATCTTGGGTTCTTACTAGCTCCTCGCTGGACCGGACGCCGCCACAGCAAGATCACATCTCGGGGTAGGAAGGCGGCGCCGTTCGGTGCGCGGCCGTTACCATGCTCGACCGCTGGTGAACGAACCTCTTGCCCCGTCGGTACAGAAATCCGCTCCGGTCATTTTGTAAAGTAACATCTTCAAAATTACCCCTCTCCTTGACAGTTGTGAAACTTGGCACGTATAATTCCCGGTTGGCGGAGAGGTCCCGGTGAGCGAAACAACCTCCACGACCGAAATCCCCATCCCTGAAGAGCTGGCGAGCCAAATCGCCATCACCAGCTTAGACAAAATCTATAACTGGAGCCGTCGCTCTTCTGTCTGGCCCTTGATGTTTGGTTTGGCCTGCTGCGCCATTGAAATGATTTGTACTGCGGCCAGCCGGTACGATTTCTCTCGTTTCGGCATGGAGGTGATGCGCCCCAGCCCGCGACAGGCGGACGTGATGATCGTCTCGGGCACCGTCACCAAGAAAATGATCCCGCAGATCGTCCGCTTGTACAACCAGATGCCGGAGCCGAAGTACGTATTGGCGATGGGAGCCTGCGCCTCGGGCGGCGGGCCGTTCAAAGAAGGCTACAACGTCGTATCTGGGGTGGACAAGCACGTTCCGGTGGACGTCTATATACCAGGCTGCCCGCCCACTCCGCAGGCGCTGCTGCATGGTTTGATTAAGCTGCAGGAAAAGATTGACGGCCAGTCCGTCCTCTCGGCCCGCTGGTATCAGCGCGGCACGTCCGAAGCCGTTCCAGTGCCACTGCTCGGCCCGGATCTGGTCGACCCTCGCGATTATCCCGACTTCGCCGAAAAGCTCAAAGCCCAGCAGGAACGGGAATCCACCCCGGCGTGAGCCAACTCCCGTCCCAGCCAGGGAGCGATTGATCATGACCGAGCAGTCAGCCGGCCCAACCGACCAAACCGTGCGCGAGCTCGATCCGCTGGAGCAGGCCTTCCCCGGGATTCTCAGCCGGGATGAGCGCGCCGGTTACTCCGGATACCTGGTCCCCGCCGCCAAGCTGCTTGATTTTGCCTCCCGGCTGCGGGACGAGCTGGGGTATGAGTATCTCTCCTCAGTCACCGCAGTGGACTATCTGCCGGACGGCAAGCTGGAAGTCGTGTATCACGCCTATCAGATTGAAGGCGGACCGGCATTTGTATTCAAGACTCAGGTTCCCCGCGACGACCCGGTCGTGCCTTCGCTGGTTGAAGTGTATCCAGGGGCCGAGTTCCAGGAACGCGAGGCCTGGGATCTATTCGGGGTTCGGTTCGCGGGCCACCCCGATCTGCGTCGGATCCTGATGTGGGAGGGCTTTGAAGGCCATCCGCTGCGCAAGGACTGGCAGGAGGCGTATTACGAGGAAGAGGTCAAGCCTTTCAAGAACCGCTGGCCGGATGGCGGGGTGTATCGCATCGAGGACAAAGTCCCCTTCCAGATGAATGTCAAGTACCCCGCCGATTTCTCGCCCGAAGGCTGGGTCCCAGAAGGGGATGCGGCGCTGTACGCCGGGATGGGACGGATCGAGGGCAACGGGGATGGACAGGGGATCAAGACCGACCAGATCATCGTCAACCTCGGTCCCCAACATCCCTCCACCCACG
>JAHFAU010000091.1 GCA_023250385.1 Anaerolineales bacterium | reverse complement strand
CACCTATCTACCACCGTACTTCCCGGCGCTTGTCTAGAGCGGTTTAGGTGAAGTCGACCGGGCCTTCGAATTCCTGCAGCGAGCGGTCGAATTACCGGATGCTATGGCTAGAGATCTCAAGGTCGACCCTCCCTTCGAAATCTTGCGACCAGATCCGCGCTTCCGCTCGCTCCTTCGGCGAATCAATCTGGACTGAGCTCGGCGAGCTTGTCCCCAAGGTCCAATCCGACGAAATGCGTGCTATTGTCTAACATGGCCGGTTGCTGCTTTTCGCACCGTGGAGTGGGTTGAGGGGTTCCTCGGTGGATCGACTCGCCCAGCGTTACCAGATTGAACGTGAGCTCGGCCGGGGCGGCATGGGCATTGTCTACCTCGCCCATGACGAGGTGCTCGATCGCCCGGTGGCGATCAAGGTGGTGAGCGAGCCCAACCTGGACGCCAAAGGGCGAGCTCGCCTGCTGCGGGAGGCCCGCCTGGCCGCCCAGCTCAATCACCCCAACATCGTCGCAATCCACGATGCCGGCGAGACCGGCGACACCGCCTATATCGCGATGGAATACATCCAGGGCCGCTCGCTCTACGAGCAGCCGCCCCGCCAGCTGGATGAAATTGTCGCCATCGCTGTTCAGCTCTGCAGCGCCCTGGCCCACGCCCACGGCCAGGGCATCGTGCACCGTGATCTGAAGCCAGAAAATATCCTGCTGACCGCCAACGGCACGGTCAAGCTGACCGATTTCGGGCTGGCTACCTCGCTGGCCTTCCGCATCACCAGCGACGGAGTCATCGCCGGGACGGTGTATTACCTGGCCCCAGAGGTGCTCCAGCGGCAACCGCTCGATGGACGGGCAGACCTCTACGCCCTGGGTGTGCTGCTCTATGAGTGGTGCACCGGTCAGGTGCCGTTCACCGCCAGCGAACCGCTGGCAATCATCACCCAACATCTCTTCGCTCCTGCGGTCCCTCCCCGGGCGAAAGCCCCTCATCTGCCGCAGGCATTGGACGAGCTGATCCTGCGCTTGCTGTCGAAATCGCCCGCCGAGCGCCCGGCCTCGGCGTCGGACGTGCTCGCGATCCTCCAAAGGCCGGGTGTGGCACTGAGCCAGGTGGACCCTGCGCCGGAGGTCCCGGCCCTGGAGCGGATCGGGCGCGGCCGGCTCGCCGGGCGGGAGCAGGAGCTCCAGTTGGTGCGCAGCCTTTGGGGCCGCGCCCTCGGAGGCAAGAGCCAGACTCTCCTGCTCTCCGGGGAGGCCGGAATCGGCAAGACTCGCCTCGTCCGCGAACTGATCGCTCAGGCTGAACTCAGCGGGGCGCGGGTGCTCCAAGGACTCAACGATGTCCAGGCCGTCCAGCCGTTCGGGGCTTTCAAGCAGATCCTGCGCAGTGTGCTCGACTCAGACTTTGACCTGCTTCGTTCGCTGCCGGACTTGCTCACCGCCGATCTGCTGGCCCTGGTTCCCGAGTATCAGCGCCATTTTCCCAACCTGCCGGTCCAGCCTTCCATCGATGCCTCTCACGAGCAGCGGCGGCTGTTCGAAAGCCTGGCGGTCCTGCTCGCGACCCTCAGCGACCGAGCGCCTGTGCTGCTGGTCATCGAGGATGCCCAGTGGGCCGACAGCGGGTCGCTCCATGCCTTCCGCTACCTGGTTCAGCAAATACGCGAACGTCCAATCCTCTTTATCCTGACCTACCGGGCCGGCGACGCCGCGGGGACCCAGCCGCTGCAGGAAGTGCTGCTGGGTTTCCGCCGTGAGCAGCTGGCCCATCCGCTGGAACTGGCACGCCTCGGCCGGGAGCAGACCCAGGCCATGCTGGAGGGTTTCCTGGGCGAGGAGTTGGCCCCGGAGCTGGTTGACGAACTCCACCGGGTGACTGAAGGCAATCCGTTCTATGTCGAGGAAGTCTGCAAAGGCCTGGTCGAGAAAGGCCGGCTGGTGTACTGGGACTTCCACTGGCAGGTGAAAGGCAAGCAGGCGCTCGGGATACCGGCCAACGTGCGGGTCGCCATCCAGGGCCGGCTCGAGGCTTTGCCTAAGCAGACTCAACGAGTGCTTGAGGCTGCCGCGGTGCGCGGCCGGCAATTCGAGCTCGAGCTGATTCGGAGCATCGAGCGGCTGGACGAGGCCCTGCTCGCCGAGGCGCTTAGGACCGCCGAGCGGGCCCAACTCATCGAGGAGCTGCCCACCGATAACGGCCGCCAATTCAGCTTCACGCACTCGTTGATTCCGGCGGCGATGCTGGAGGCAATGCCCCTGGAGCGGCGAAAGTCGATCCATGCCCGGCTGGCGCCGGCGCTGGAAGCCTCCAGCCCCGGTGAATACGAATCGCTCGCCCAACACTACCGCGCCGCTGGGGAGCAAGGCAAGGCGGTCGAGTATCTCCTGAACGCCGGCGATCGGGCGCACGGTCTGTACGCATGCCGGGAGGCGATCGAGCTCTACTCTCAGGCCTTGACCCTGCAGCAAGAGCGAGAGCAGCACGAGGCGGCGGCCCGCACCCTGCTGCGGCTGGGGCTCGTGTATTCGGCAGATTTCCAGTTCGATCGGGCTCAGCAGGCCTACGGTCAGGCATTCGAGCTGTGGGAGCTGGCCTGGGGATCGCAAGAGCCGGCGCGGGCCGAAGACCCACCGGGCATCCTGCGCTTCGCGGTCGATGAACCGGCCAGCCTCGATCCGGGTCTGGCCGGCGACGATGTCGCTATCTTCCTGGTGGGTCAACTCTTCGAGGGCCTGCTGGAGATCGATGAGGCCTCGGGCATCGTCCCCGCGCTGGCCGACCGTTGGGACGTATCGCCGGACGGCCGGCGCTATACCTTCACCCTGCGAAAGGGACGCCGCTGGAGCGACGGCCGGCCGCTCACAGCCGGCGACTTCGAGTTCGCCTGGAAGCGGAACCTGGCCCTCGGCGCCCAATCCCCGGCGGCACTGCTGCTGAACAGTCTCGAGAACGCGCAGCCGGTCGCGGCGGGGAAACGTGAAGCCGCCCAGCTCGGAGTGAAGGCAGTTGACGATCATACGTTGGAGGTCCGGCTGGCGACTCCGGCCGCCTATTTCCCACTGGTGCTCGCTCATCCGGCGACTTATCCACTGCCACGCTGGGCGGTTGAAGGGGACCGACAGCCCTGGACTGATGTCTCCAACATTGTCGGGAATGGGCCCTATCGACTGGAGCAGTGGGCCGCCGGCGAGCGCATGACCCTGGGGTGGAATCCGCATTACCGGGGGCTGGCCCGCGGGAACGTCGGCCGGGTCGAAGCGCCGATCATCGACGGGTACGCTGCGCAGCTCAGGGCCTTCGACGGAGGCTCGCTCGACGGGATCAGCTTGATCATGGCTGATCCTGGGACCGTCGGCCAACTCTCGGCCGCGTACAGACGGGAATTCCGGCTCACACCGATGCTCTCGACGTTCTACCTGGCCTTTCGGATGGATCGTCCTCCCTTCGATGATGTGCAGGTGCGCAAGGCATTCGTCCAGGCTATCGATCGGCGGGCTGTGTCGCAACAGACCGGGGGGATGGGCTACGAACCAGCACTGGGTGGGTTTCTTCCTCCCGGCATGCCCGGCCACTCACCGGCCATCGGACTTAGCTTTGACTTAGAGGCGGCGCGGCGGTCGCTGGTGCAGGCAGGGTTTGAGCGGGGAGAAGAGTTTCCGACAGTTGAGCTGTTGTACACGGGCAATCCCAGCGATCCTCTGCCTGCCGCGCTGCAGAGCTTGTGGACTCAAGAGCTCGGGGTCGAGGTACATGCGCGCGGGTTGCCCTGGGGGGAGTTCATGCATCGACAGGACCACGATCCCGCGCCGATGGTGATCTTCGGCTGGCTCGCAGATTACCCGGATCCGGACAGCATGCTGCGAGTGGTCTTCCACAGCGGAGAGGGGTTGAACTCCATCCGCTGGAAGAACCCTGATTTCGATGCATTGACCGAGCAGGCTGCCCAGGTCGCCGATCGGAAGCGACGGATCGAGCTATATGAGCAGGCCGATCGGATCTTGGTGGCGGAAGAAGCCGCGATCATGCCCTTGAGCTATGCGCAGGGGAGGCAGTTGCTGAAGACCTATGTGGAGATCCCGCGCACTCCGCCCTCGCTGCTGCGGCTGAAGCATGCGGTGGTGCGGCGAGGGACGAGCGAGAATCCGAATGCCGCCTAGCGGCGGCGCAGAATCAAGAGGAGGCGAAAATGGTCAGTGGAGCGAGGAAGGCGAATGCGGAGGTGGGACCGAGGGAGCCGGGAAGACCCCCCGGGGACGGACGAGTGAGGGCCTGGGTTTTGGTGAGGGCCAGGGATGCCGACCAGGCTGCCAAGGCGCTTACGGCAGATCTCACACTGGGCGCCAATCGATACATCATTATCCGCGCCGACCGAGTGCAATGGGAGGTTGGATCCTTCGCGCGGGAGGTGAACCTCATCGTCCCGGTGGACGCAGCCAGCCAGATTGACCTAGAGAGGGTGCTGGAGACGATCCGTACAGCGACTGGCGACAGTGCTCCTGCCGTCGCCACGGTGCTTGGGCACTACCCCTGGCCGGCGCACTCAGCCCACACCCATGTCACCCCGGCCGAATTCGCGGAGGACCCGGACCCCGCGTACAGCCCGCCCGGACGCCATCCGCCGACCCCGGGGGGCAGGAACGGCTGGGGGTAGCAGCCAGAGGCGGGGGTCAATTGAGGGCCGCCTGCCAGCGATTGAGAGGCCCGGCGGCCCTAATCTTCTCGCAACCGACAAGGCCGGAGGTTGGAATGAGAGCCAATTGGTTCAAGGCCTTGGGCTGGATCAACAGTCAGATCGCGTGGCAAGGCGTTCTAGTCACCCTCGTCGCCCTCGTCGCCCTCGCGTTCTCCCTTCAGGTCTTCCTCGCGGTAGATCGCAATTCCCACTCGGTAAGCGATACCTTCTACGGAATCTTTCCTTACCTTGTGCCAACCTGGGGTCTTGTCTACTGGGTGGCC
The DNA here is from genome assembly GCA_023250385.1 of Anaerolineales bacterium. Taxonomy (GTDB): domain Bacteria; phylum Chloroflexota; class Anaerolineae; order Anaerolineales; family E44-bin32; genus JADFRG01. Next base: position 3,027 of record JAHFAU010000091.1, on the reverse strand, counting down.
AGCAAGACCAGTCGCCCGAATAGCTGAATGGAGGCAATCGACTGAGCAGTCTGGACAAAGCCCGCGAAACGCAGCTGAAGAATATTCAGACCAAGACGGGCAAGACCCTCGCCGAAATCCGGGTCATCATCGAGAAGAGTGGCCTCAGCACGCACGGCGAGATCCGGAAGATGTTGATGGACAAGTTCGGCCTCGGGTATGGAGACGCCAACTCATTGGTCCACTTCGCCGCCATGTCCGACGGCCAGAGCGCGGCAGAGGCGAAGGAGGCCACCGCGGGCGATGTGCTCGCTGAGATCTACTCTGGCGGCAGAGCGCCGCTCCGGCCTATCCATGACCGGCTCATGGCTGCCATCCAGAAGTTTGGGACTTTTGAGATTGTGCCCAAGAAGGGGTATGTCAGCCTGCGCCGCAAGAAGCAGTTCGCGATGATCGGACCGGCGGGCAAGGGCCGGGTCGAGCTGGGGCTGAACATGAAGGACGTGAAGGCCACCAGCCGCCTGAGCCTGATGGCGCCCGGCGGGATGTGCCAGTACACAGTTGATCTGACCACGGTCGGTGAGGTCGACAAAGAACTGCTCGGCTGGATCCGGCGAGCATTCGATAGCGCCGGTTAGCGCTAATTCACGGGCAGGCTCGCCTGGGTCAACCTTCCGGAAAGACCACCGCGAAGTCGTAGCCCCCGAAGGATTCCAGATTCAAGACAAGCTCCGGTAACCCGGATTCGACGAGATATAGCTCGAAGGCCGCTTGCTCCTGCCGATTGATGAGGAAGCGGTTTGGATCGAGCCAACTGGGCTCGCCGAGGTAGAAGTCGAGTCCGAGCGATACCGGCTCACCGCAGAGGTTTGCGAGGCGGGCATTTCCGGGGAAGTTGCCGGCGGAGTAAATGAAGTTCTGGGAGTCGGGTGCCCAGCCCCGGAACTCCAGCGTGTCGCCGGTCTCGTACACGATCTGGGCAGAGCCATTCAGGGCAGCGAAGTGCAGTTCCCGCGTGTTCGAAAGCGGAGCGACCGCACGCCAATAGGCGATCTTGGCCTGGTCAGGCGAGATTGTGAAGGAAAGCACAAACCCGGAGTATTCGGCCAGCCTTGCCGCCAGTGATCCGTCCCGCGGGACCCGCCAAACGACCGTCGCCACGTCCGAGTTGGTGGCTCCGGAATTGTCGACCGGCTGAGCCAGCAACAGCGCCTGCGAGTCGGCGGTCCAGACGAGCGGTGGAAAAGCGTAGCCTTCGCCATACCCGGTCGCAAAGTAATCGACACCCGCCTCGTGCACTGCGCGGGTCTCCAGGTCCATGAAACGAAGGCTCTCGGGAGTGATCACAGCCATCGTCGCGCCGTCCGGCGAATACTCGACCTGACCGCCCTCGCCGGGTCCGAAGAGCATATCCTGGGCGCCGCTGTCAGCATCGACCGTCAGCACTTGGCGCTGAGTGTAGATGTAAATGCCGTCCTCTTTGAAGCCGGGGGCAGCGTCGTAGGTCAGGGTGTGCGTGTCGGGAATCCACGTGACCCCGGCCGGCGTCGCGAAGTCGGCTAGCGGCTCGGCAATCACAGCCATCAGGTCCGCCTGGCTCACCAGCCGGCGCGCCCCGGACCCGTCCAGCGCGGCGGCCCACAACTCGCCGCCCTGAGCGGGCAGCCGGTGAGTGAAAGCAAGCAATTCCTCGTCGGGCGAAAGGGACTGCAGCTCGATGACGCCGGTGAGCTCCAGACCACCGGCCAGGAGCCGCAGGTCGGTCCCGCGGATGTCCGTCGCCCAAAGTTCAGGCCCGGTGGCGGATTGGCGAGTGAAGACCACCGACTCCGCGTCGGGCGTGAGTGTCACCGCGGTGAGATCGCCGGACCCGGTGAGGGTGTACGGTTCGGCCTGACCCCGGTCCCACACCCAGAGATCACCGGCTTCGATCCACACCAGCCGCAGCGTGCCCGGTGGAGCCTGCTCGGTAATTACGCAGGCGGGGAAGCGATCCGGGCGAGGCGTGGGCGGTTGGGTCTGGGCTATGGTGGGCGACGGCAGCGGTCCGGGAGTGACCGAAGGGACTTGAGGCGCAGGAGTCGAGGAGCCATGGGCTGCCGTTAACCCGCAGCCTGCGACCGCGGCGAACAGGGCAGCCATCAACAGGTCGACGAAAACAGTCCTCACGGTAGAATCACTCCTCTCATCAGCATACCGCGCAATCGATCAAGGGATCGATGCGGGGCCGCCCAAGATGGGTCGACCCAGGTGAAGCAATAGTCCGGGAGGCGCCGGGCATGCATCGACCGCTGAGTCTTGAGTTTCGGCTGCTGTTTTACGCGATCCTGGGGGTGATCGTCCCGTTTGGGGTGCTGCTCTATTTCTTCCCGGGTGGAACGGACATCTACTGGACCTGGTCGATCCCCGAACCGCGCTCCGCGATGCTCATCGGCGCGGCCTATCTGGGGGCCATCTCGTACTACGTCGCCGCTCTATACCTGAACGACTGGCAGCAAGTGGACAACGGCCTGGGAGGCCTCATTCTCTTTTCCCTGGTGCTGCTGGCCGCTACGATGATTCACTGGGACGCCTTCAAACCCTATCATCCGATCACCCTGGTTTGGCTGGCGTTCTACTATGGTGGACCTTTTCTGGCCCCGGTTTTCTACCGGCTGCAGATCGATCGGATGGGCCCCGTGGTTGATGAGGGGGTGAACCTGGCACCGGCTGTGCGGGCCTGGCTGATCGGACGCGGGGTCTTCTATGCGGGGCTGGGGTTGATTGGCTTCAGCTTTGCCGACGCCATTGCCGCCAGCTGGCCGTGGCCCATTCAGCCGCTGGTGCTGCGGGTCTTCATCGGGCAGATCGCAGTCGTGAGTTGGGGCGGGCTGGTCGTCCTGCGCAACCGAATGGCCTGGCGGTGGCATCGGCTGGGGTTTCTTCTTGCGGCTGCGATCGGTCTGTCTCAGTTGATCGGGTTGGCGATCGGTTCGACACCTTATCAGGCGTCGTCGCCGTTGGGGATCTTCCTTCCGCTCATGTTCGCTGAATGGCTGGCCGCGGCGG
>JAHFAU010000090.1 GCA_023250385.1 Anaerolineales bacterium | reverse complement strand
GATTGGGCATTCTGGTTGGCGCCCCGGATCGTCGGCCCGCCTCGGTGACCCGCTCCCCCAGGCTGTACCTCATCGATGGCCATGCCCTGGCCTATCGGGCCTACTACGCCCTGACCCGGGGCGGGGATCCGGCCCGCTGGATGACCGCCTCCGGCGAGCCGACCGCCGGCACCTATGGCTTCACCTCGGTGATCCTGCGCCTGCTGGAGCAGGAATCCCCTGAGTACCTGGCTGTCTCTTTCGACACCGGCCGGACCTTCCGCGACGACATGTTCGCCGACTACAAGGGCACCCGGGAGAAGATGCCGGATGACCTGAGAGTGCAGATCGACCGGATCCGGGAGGTCGTAGAGGCGTTCGGCATCCCAATTCTGGAGGCCGACGGATATGAAGCCGACGACGTGCTCGGCACGGTAGCGAAGAAAGTCAGCCAGAAGGGTGTGCAAGTCGTTATCCTCACCGGTGACCGGGACTTGCTGCAGCTGGCCAGCGACATGGTAATCATCCGGCTGGCCGGCCAGAAACTGGCTGAAGCGATCGACTACGGGCCAAAGCAAGTTAAGCAGAAATACCAACTCGACCCGGCCCAGCTGATCGATCTCAAAGCGTTGGTGGGAGACACCAGCGACAATATCCCCGGCGTGAAGGGCATCGGGGAGAAGACCGCGGTCTCGCTGCTTCAAGAGTACGGAGACTTGAAAGGCGTCTACCGGAGCCTGGCCGAGGTTCCGGAGCGATTTCGCACCAAGCTCGAGGCCGGTCGGGAAGACGCACAGCTCAGCCGCAAACTGGGTGAGATCGTGACCAATGTCCCGATCGAGTTCGATCTCGAGGACTGCCGGGCCCGCCAATACGATCGAAATCGGATCGTACCGCTCTTTCGCGAGCTGGAGTTCCGCTCGCTGCTTGATCGGATTACCAAACAAGCCGACAAGTCAACCGAGTTGTACGTCAGCGAGACCAAAGTCGGTCCGGAGACCAAGGTTCAGATTGTCGACACTCCGGAAGCCCTTGAGTCCTTGGCGGCGCGCTTGGCGAAGGCGAAGGCGATCGCCTTTGACGTCGAGACCACTGCCCCCGACGAGATGCGATCCGATCTGGTGGGGATCTCGCTTTCCGTCAAGCCCGGCGAAGGTTACTACCTGCCGGTTGGTCATCTCCCGGACCTATCCGGAGCCCGGCAGCTCGATCTTTCGATCGTAATTCCAGCGCTGCACGGGCCGCTCACCGATCCCAAGATTGAAAAGGTCGGTCACAACCTCAAGTTCGACTTTACTGTCCTGGCCCGTTCCGGGCTCGAGGCCGATCCGCTCAGCTTCGACACCATGTTGGCCGAGTGGCTGCTCAATCCCTCCTCCCACAGTCTCGGCCTCAAGAACCTGGCCTGGGTCCGGCTCGGGATCGAAATGACGCCGATCGACCAATTGATTGGGACCGGGAGCAAGCAGCGGACCATGGCGCAGGTCCCGATCGACCTGGTCGCTCCCTACGCTGCCGCAGATGCGGAGGTCTGCCTCAGGCTGCGCAAGATCTTGGAGAAGGAGCTCACGAGCCGTGGCCAGGGCCCGCTCTTCTATGACCTTGAGATGCCGCTGGTTCGGGTGCTGGCCGACATGGAGATCGCGGGCGTGGCGCTCGACACCAAGTTTCTGGCCAAGCTGTCCAGGGAGCTGGCCGCCCGAGTGGAGACGCTCGAGACGAAGCTCTTCAAGCTGGTTGGGCATCCGTTCAACGTGAATTCCACCCAGCAACTTTCTCAGGTCTTGTTTGACGAGCTGGGCCTCCAGCCGGCGGATGGTTCGCGGCGCACGGCAGCCGGTCAGTACTCGACCGCCGCCGATGTACTGGAGTCCCTGCGCGAGGAACACAAGGTCGTGGCGCTGATCCTGGAGCACCGGGAGATCTCCAAGCTCAAATCAACTTATACCGACGCCCTGCCGGAGCAACTCAATCCTACGACGAAGCGTGTGCATACGTCCTACAGCCAGGCAGGCGCTGTGACCGGCCGGCTCGCCTCGGCCAACCCGAATTTGCAGAACATTCCGATCCGCACCGAGCTGGGGAGAAAGATCCGGCGGGCCTTCATCGCCGAGCCCGGCAACACCCTGCTCGCGGTGGACTATTCCCAGATCGAGCTGCGGGTCGTCGCCCACATTGCAGGCGACAAGACCATGATCAAGGCGTTTCACGACGACCAGGATATCCACGCGGCCACTGCCGCGGCCGTATTTGGGACCACCTTAAACAAGGTGACCCCCGAGCAGCGGCGGCGCGCCAAGGCCGTGAACTTCGGGTTGATCTACGGGATGTCTCCCTTCGGCCTCACCCGGGCCACCGACTTGACGTTGGCCGAAGCCGAAGAGTTCGTTAAGGTCTACTTCGAGCAGTTTCCCGGCGTGCGGGCTTACCTGGATCACGCCCGCGAGCTGGCCGCCGAGCAAGGCTATGTCGAGACCCTACTCGGTCGGCGGCGCTACTTTCCACAGCTGACCAAAGGTGGGCAGCCCGGCCCGGCCCAGGTGCGAGCCAGGGCCGAGCGGGAAGCGGTGAACTCGCCGATCCAGGGCTCGGCGGCCGACATTATCAAGTTGGCAATGATTGAATTACCGGGTGCTCTGCGGGCAGCGAAGCTGAAGGCAAGCATGCTGCTGCAGGTGCACGACGAGCTGGTCTTCGAGGTGCCGACAGCCCAGCTCAAGAAGACCGCCAAAGTGGTCCAACAGGTCATGCAGTCGGCCTACAAGCTCAAGGTGCCGTTGAAGACCGACGCCAAGGCCGGACCCAATTGGGAAGAGATGGAGCCGCTCGGCTGAAGATCGGCAGGACTGCTCGGCCCGGAGGCTCGGCGGCCAGAACAACCTCAGAAGAGCCTCTCTCTTGAGGACAGGACCCGCCGGCCGGAGTGATGTTCCCGCTCCTGTGCTAGAATCGCTTCCCAATTTGCAATGGCTGGACGAGAAGATCTCTTCAACGAATCCATGCGCCTGGGGCACTCGGCGGCCTGGGATCTCCAATGGAACCGGGCCATCGAGTTCTACCGCAAGGCGCTGGCGGAATTTCCCAACCACGCCAACGCGCTGAACAGTCTGGCGCTGGCCTTACTCGAGACCGGGCAGCTGGATGAGGCCTTGCTCGTGTATAAGACCGCGTCCCAGGCCAGCCCCGAAGATCCCATCCCAGTCGAGAAGTGCGCCGAGATCTACGAGCGCCTGGGGAAGATCAAAGAATCCATCCAGGCCCGCGAAGACTCGGCCGACATGTATATCCGCCGCAAGGACGCCGGTAAGGCGGTGGACAACTGGCGCCACATTGCCCGGCTCGACCCTCGGAACCTGGCCTCCCGCACCCGGCTGGCGCTGACCTATGAACGGCTCGGTCGCACCCGCGACTCGGCCCTCGAGTATCTCTCGGTGGCCTCGATCCTGGCGAACGGGGGGAAAATCGACCGCGCCAAAGAGGCGGTCCAGCGATCGCTGGCGATCCTTCCCGGCGATCCGGAGGCCACTCGCTACCTGCGGCTGCTGAACCAGGGCAAGAAGCTGCCTGCACCGCCCCAGCCGCGAGGCGGCACCGCACCGCTGCGTATGGCGCAGGTGCAGGAGTTCCTCCGGACCGATGCCGACCAACCCCTGGAGGCCGACGACCAACTAAAGGATCCCGAGACGGCCGCCCAGGGCGAAGCATTGACCATCCTGGCCGGGATCCTCTTCGAGGAGCCAAAAGATAACGGAAAAGACCAGGGCCTCGGCATGTCCAGAATCACGAGCGGCCAGACCGGTGAACTCAAACCCTCCTCCGCAATTTATCGCTACCTGGCCCAGGCCATCGACCTGCAGACCCGCGGGCATAAAGAGCAGGCAGTCAAAGAATTTAGCCGGGCGATGGAGAGTGGGCTCGAACACCCGGCCGCCCACTACAACCTGGCAATGCTGCTGAAGGAGTTGGGCAAGATCGACGAGGCCCGCAAGCATCTGGTGGCTTCGCTGGGTCATCCCGGACTGGCCCTGGGAGCCAACCTCGCCCTGGGGCGGTTAGCCAAAGACAAGAATGACATCCGCGAAGCCACTCGATATTTGTTGCAAGCCCTCAAATTGGCCGATAGCCTCACCGTCGAGCAGGGCCAATCCAAGGAGCTCAATCAGTTCTACGAAACTCTGCTGGCCTCCCAAACCGAAGGGGACAAGAAGCAGCTGGCCAAGATCGTCGACAGCACGCTCAAGTTCCTGACCGGTCCGGAATGGCTCAAACGACTGAAGCGGGCCAGGGCAGAGCTTGACAAGAAGGCCGAGGGAGCCGGGGTGGTCCCGATCGCCGAGATGTTGGCAGTTGGCGATACCGATCGGGTGCAGCGATCGATGCAGCGGGTCGATCGGATGATGGACCAGGGCTTGTACGCCTCGGCCCTGGAAGAATCGATGCTCGCGCTGGACTATGCCCCCACCTACTTGACGCTGCACCGCCGGATGGCTGAGATTCAAATCGCGGCAGGTCGACCGGAAGCGGGTTATGCAAAGCTCTCGATGGTCGCCGAGACCCACCGGGTACGCGGCGAGAGCGCCCAGGCCGCGGAAATGTACATGAAGATCCTGCAGTTCACGCCGGTGGATATTCCGGCTCGCACTCGGCTGATCGACCTGCTCGTGCAGCAAGACCGGGGAGACGAGGCCATTACCCAATCGCTCGAGCTCGCCGGGATCTATCGCGATATGGCCGAGACCGACATGGCTCGCAAGACTTTGGCGAATTCGCTGCGGCTCTCGCAGCAGATGACCACCGGCAATGGCTGGTCGCTTAAGATCCTGCACATCATGGGAGATATCGACCTTTCCCGCCTCGATCAGCGGCGGGCCCTGCGGGTCTATGAACAGATCCGCACCCTCGACCCTGGCGATGACAAAGCCCGGGTAAACCTGATCGACCTAAACCTGCGGATCGGGCAGGAGGATCAGGCGGCTAAGGAATTGGACAGCTATCTGGAGTTTCTGGTGGAGTCCGGCCGCGGGCCGGAGGCGCTGAACCTGCTGGAAGAGATGGCCCGCGAGCATCCTGGCAAGCAGTCGCTGCACGCCCGGCTGGCGGAGGCATATAAGGCCGCCGGACGCATCGCCGACGCCATCGCCCAATACGACGCGCTGGGCGAGGTCCAGCTGGACGCCGGCCAGAACGAAGAAGCAATCCGTAGCATCCAGGCGATCATCGACCTCAACCCGCCTGACGTAGAAGGGTACGTGGAGCTGCTGCGCAACCTGCACAGCGGCTAGGTCCCCTCTGCCGCCATCAGCCGAAAGTTCGGGCGCGGCGAGCGGCACCTTCTCGGGTTCTCATTCTATGGAGCATGCGACAAGGTAGATCCGTAGGCGCGCGCCGCGCTGAACCGCGATGAGCGACTTACTGGCTGAGGTCCGATTCTTCCTGCAGCGGCTGGACGCCCTGGCCGTTCTCGACCTGCTGCTTGTAACCGGGGTCTTCTTCCTGGTGATCACCCTGCTCCGAGGGACCCGGGCGGTGGTGCTGCTGCGGGGGATGGTCTTGCTGATCATCATCATGGTTCTGCTCACCAGCTTGCTGCCGCTTCCGGCCTTTTCCTCTTTGCTGACCGCAACCCTGCCCGCCCTGCTGTTCGTGATCCCGGTCGTCTTTGCACCGGAGATCCGCCGCGCCTTCGAACGCCTCGGACGAGCCGGTACTTTCTTCAGCTTATTCTCCGAGCCGGCGGAGGCGGAGCGGACTGTCAATCTGATCGTCAGCGCGGCCGAACGGCTGGCCGAAATTCGGTACGGGGCGCTGATCACGATCGAACGCGAGGATCGGCTGGACGAATACGTCGAGACCGGCGTGCCGCTCGACGCCAGGCTGACCACTGAGCTGCTCATCCAGATCTTCTACGTAAACACTCCCCTGCACGATGGCGCAGTGATCCTGCGCGGCGATCGGATCGCAGCCGCCTCCTGCGTGATGCCGCTCTCGGCCGGTGCCGCCGTCGCGGCCGGCACCCGGCGCAAGCTTGGCCTGCGTCACCGAGCTGCATTGGGTGTCAGCGAAGTGAGCGATGCCGTGTCGGTCGTCGTCTCCGAAGAGAGCGGCAGCATCTCCATCACTCACAACGGCAAGATGATTCGGAAGCTCGACCGCAGCCGGCTGCGCAACATCCTGGCCACCTTCTACCGCCCGCGCCGGATCGCCGGCCTCCCGAGCTGGCTGAGCGACTGGCTGGTCCGATCCGGTCGGTCTCGGGTCGAAGCTCCGGGAGATTGAGGCCGTGCGACCGCTGCGCTGGCTCTGGGGGAATCTCAGCTCGCTCCTATTGGCCTTTATCCTGGCCGTCGCAGTCTGGATCGTGGCAGTCGCCAGTGAAGACCCGACCGACACCCGCCCGCTGGCCTTCCCCGTTGCGATCGAGATCATCGGCCCGCGGCAGGGACTGCTGATCGTCGGTGATCCTCCACCTGCCACTGGACGAGTGACCCTCCGGGCGCCGCTCTCGGTCTGGGATCTGATTGGTCCGGACAGTGTCGGACTGAGGGTGGACCTGACCGGGCTGGAAGAGGGAACCCACAGCGTGCAGGTAGAACCGATTCTCGGTGTTCAACCGGCCCGGGTGGAGGACTATCAGCCGCAGTCAGTAACCGTAAGGCTCGAGCGGGCCGCCACGACCAGCGTGGATATCGAGGTCGTGACTCTGGGCGAGCCGCAGCTCGGCTACCGGACCAATGCGGCAAGTGCCTCCCCCGCGCGCACGATCGTGCTGGGAGCCGTCTCGCAGGTCGACCAGTTGGCGTCGGTGCGGGCCGAGGTCAATGTCAGCGACCGACGCGAGGATTTCGAGCAAGAGGTGACCCTCATCGCCCTGGACGGCGGAGGCAATCGGCTGGAGGATTTGCAGTTCGATCCGGCCCGAGTGCTGGTCAGTGTGCAGATCGAGCCGCGGGAGCGGTTCCAATTGGTCTCGGTGGTTCCCAATCTGGAAGGCGAAGAGGCGCTGTCGGAAGCCGGCTACCGCCTGACCGACGTTTCGGTGACCCCCGAAGTGGTGACGGTTTTCTCCGCCGACCCCGAAGCCTTAAAAGCTCTGCCGGGCTTTGTGCTCACTCTTCCGCTCGACCTTTCCGGGGCGACCGGAGATCTGGAACGCCGACTCTCGCTGGATCTGCCGGCCGGCATCTCCCCGGTTGAGAACCAGGGCGTCCTGGTTCGGGTGAGCATCGTACCGGTCGAGGGCACGATTACCTTGACTCGACAGGTGGAAGTCCGCGGTCTGGCGGTGGGCCTCTTCGCTCAGCTCTCGCCAGAAGCCGTGGACATTATCCTGACCGGCCCCCTTCCAACCTTGAACTCGCTGCAGCTCGCGGATGTGCGGGTAATCGTTGACCTGCTGGACCTCGGACCGGGCACTCATCAGCTCCCACCCTTGGTGATCATTTCACCGACCGATGTCGAAAACGAACCGGTCTTTCCGGCGACGATCGAAGTGACGATCAGCACCACGCCGCCTCCCTCACCCTGATCCAAATTCCCCGTGCCCAAGCCAGTCGTCGCCCTGGTCGGGCGCCCCAACGTCGGCAAGTCGACCCTCTTCAATCGCCTGGCCGGCGAGCGGCTGGCGGTCACCGATAAGCTACCCGGCACTACCCGAGACCGGCTGACGGCCGAGGCCGAATGGAACGGCCACGCCTTCGACCTGGTCGACACCGGAGGGATCGACCCGCTTGGCGCCGAAGGAGATTTGGTCGGCCAGATCAGAGCCCAGGCCGAGTTGGCGGTACAGGAAGCCGACGCGATCCTATTCCTGGTCGATAGCGAGAGTGGAGTTTCGCCCGTTGACCACGAACTGGCGAAAGTCCTCCGCAGGTATCAGACGACCGAGAACGGTAAGCCACGGCCGCCGGTCCTGCTGGTAGTCAACAAAGCCGATAACCGACCTCGTCGCGAGCAGGCGGTGGAATTCTTCGAACTCGGGATGGGCGATCCGATCCCGATCTCCGCCTTGCACGGGACCGGAT
>JAHFAU010000176.1 GCA_023250385.1 Anaerolineales bacterium | reverse complement strand
TTGATCCGCTCGAACTCGGAATAAATCGCCTCCTCCTGCCGGAAGTTCTTGGCGACCGTAATTCCGGTAACCGCTTCTTTGATGCTGGCATTCACGTTTGCGATGCCCCGCATTGAACGGCGGATCGCTTGCCGAGCCAGTCGGCGAAAGCCCAACGCCACTGAGAAGAAAACCGGGATCATCCCGAGCACCCATAGGGTCAATCGCCACTCGATCCGGAGCAGGACGACCATCAGAATCGCCACCTGGAGCACTTCGCTGGCTACATCGGTCACCAGTACGGCAACCTGCGCAAACTCGTTGGTGTCTGAAGTGATTCGACTTACGACCTTCCCGGAGGCATGCTCATCGTAGAAGGCCAGGTCGTGCGCGGCGGTGGCGGCAAAAGCCTCGGTTCGCAAATCGAGCATCACGCCGCCGACCGCTCGGGTGAGCATCCGCCGCCGGATCCAATTCACCAACCAGACCAGACCGCCAAGTACGAAGAGCGCCCCGGCGATCCAGCTCGCGCGGGCCGCGGCCGGATTTTGTTGAAGCAGTCCCACCCCTTGGGAGACCAGGATCGGGGAGGCGGCCTCCGCGGCGGCAATCAAGCCGGTCGCCAGTGCCGCGACCAGCACTCTCCGCCGCTGCGGCCGGAAGTAGCCCGCCAGCCGGACTACCAACTCGCGGTCTCGGTAGGTCCGGTCGTAGTCTTCCCGCTCGAGGTCTTGGAAGAATGACATCAGTCGCTCAGCCGCTGGAAGATCTGGCGGTAAGCCGGGGAAGTTTCCATGAGGTCCTCGTGGGTACCTAAAGCTGCCATTCGTCCACTGCGCAGAACCAGAATCAGGTCTGCCCACCGGATCTGCGAGAGGCGGTGGGTGATGATCACCGTCGTTCTCCCCTGGGAAGCCTGAAAGATCGCCCGTTGAATCTCGTCCTCGGTGGCACTGTCGATCGAGCTTGTGGAGTCATCGAGGATCAGCACCCTGGGGTCGGTCAGGAATGCCCGCGCCAGGGCCACCCGCTGCCGCTGACCTCCGGAAAGGGTCACCCCGCGCTCTCCGACGATCGAGCCATACCCATCCTGGAAGCCGCGGATGAACTCCTGCGCCTGGGCCTGCGCGGCAGCGAGCTGGATGGCGGCCTCGGGGGCCGACGGCTGGCCGAAGGCGATGTTTTCCGCGATCGAACGCGAGAACAAGAACACGTCTTGTTCGATGATTGAGATCTGCTCTCGCAGGGAGGCCAGGTTCCACTCCCGAACGTCAATGCCATCCACCAGAACTTGGCCCGCGGTGACGTCATAAATGCGGTTGATCAGCTTCGCCAAGGAGGTCTTGCCGGAGCCGGTCTGGCCGACGATCGCCAGGGTTTGGCCCGGCCGGACTTTGAAGGTCAGACCGCTCAGGGCGACCTTGCCTTCGCCGTAGCTGAAGCCAACTTCGCGGAACTCGAGCTCCCCCCGCATCCGCCCGACGTGGCCGGCCGGATTCTGGTCGAGCTGGGTCTCGCGCAGCATCAAGTCCAGGATCCGGCGAGCGCCGGCCATCCCGAGCGAGACTTGAGAGTAGGCAAACAGCGAGACAAAGGTTGGGAATCCTAATAGTTGAATTAATCCCATGAATGCGATCATGCCGCCCAGGTCCAGCGAGCCCTGCCGGAACAGGACCAGGGAATGCAAGAAGGATCCGGCCTCGGCCAGGCCCAAGAGCAGCAGCGGCAGATATCGGGCCTCGATATCGCCCTGGCGGACGAAGGCATCGCGGAACGCATTGGCATTGGCGGCGAAGCGGTCCACTTCCTGAGACTCCTGTGCGTGTCCCTTGACCACCTCGATCCCATCCAGCGCCTCCGAAACCTGAGTGTTCATGTCACCGAAGGTGCGGCGGACATCTTCGGTGACCGGCCTCAGTTCGCGCAGGTAGGCCCACACTGCGAACGCGTAGCTCACGGTGAACAAGGCTGGAACGAGCAGCAGCGAGGGATGGTAGCTCGGGGCGACGATCAGCGGAAGCAGCATGAAATTGGCCGAGCCAATCACGAGGTTGAACCCGGGGTTGAACATCAGCCCGATCTCGCGCACATCGTTCGTCGCTCTGGCCATCGTGTCGCCCACCGGCTGGAGATTGTGAAAGGTCATGCTCTTGCCGAGCAAGCTGGCGTAGAGTTCCTGTCGGATATCCCGTTCCAGCCGCTGGCCGAGCAGGTCGGAACCGAAGTTCCGGCCGAGCTGCAGCACTCCCCGCACCACCTGGGTGACGATGATCGTCAGGGCAATCCGGCCCAGCCCGTTGCGCAGCCCACCGCCCTGCAGCACCAGATTGAAAGCCTCGCCAAGCAGCACCGGGACCGCGGCGGCCAGGGCCGCGTTGCCGAAGGCGCCGACCAGAGTAGTCAGCACGATTCCCGGGTGGTCGGTCACATGCGAGAAGATCCAGCGCGCGGCGCTGCGCTGGTCGCGCGCGTGCGGCAGGCGGACGACGAATTCTGCGACGCTCATCAGGGGTTAGCGAGGGACGCGGGACAGGATACCATTACTCCAGCTGTGAACTCCACCCCGAGAATGCGTTGAAAGGACCGGACTTGGCCCGTGAGCTGTTCCGGGCTGATGGCCTGGAAATTGTCGCCCTCACCCTCGGACCGGCGCAGACCAATGCCTACCTGGTCGGGGATCCAGAGCTCGGCGTGGCGGTGGTCGTCGACCCGTCCTGGGATGGGAAGCTGATCCAGGCCGAGGCGGTGCGCCGCGGTTGGCGGGTCACCCAGATCTGGCTCACCCACGCTCACTTCGATCATTTTGGAGGCGCGGGCGCGCTCTCGGACGCGTCTG
>JAHFAU010000009.1 GCA_023250385.1 Anaerolineales bacterium | reverse complement strand
CAATCACGCCTTCCCGCATCGGACGCATCACTTCGATTACTTCCGGAACCCGGCCATCCATTTCGCGGGCCGCCTGGCCGACCTCGACGATCTTCATCTGTTCGACATCTACCGCCACCATGGTCGGCTCATGCAGCACGATTTCGCCCCCATCGCAGATGAGGGTGTTGACCGTACCCAGATCGATGCCCAGCTCCTTGCCGAACAGCGCCACTTGGGCTAGTTCCTGCTTTCCGGAGGTCTTCCGCGGGGGAGACTCTGTCCGCGGTGCTTGCGAGCGGCGCTGAGCCGCAGGTTGGAGCGGCGCAGGGAAGCCTGGATGGCCAAGTACTCGTCCGTATCGGGCGGCGGTACTTTGGCAAGCAGTTCTTGCGCCCGGCGTCGAGCGCTTTCCGCCCGCTGCTCGTCGATCTCGGCAACATGTTCGCCTGAATCTGCCAAGACGGTGACCGCATCCGGCAGCACTTCGATGACACCTCCAGACACGGTGAAGAGCTGCTCTTCACCTTGGTAGCGTACGGTCAGCACCCCGAAGTCAAGGGTCGAGAGCAGTGGGGCGTGGTTGGGGAGGATCCCCATGAGACCTTCCGTTCCGGGCGCGACGATCATGTCGGCCGGACCGTCGTAAAGTTTGCGATCTTGAGTGACGATCTCGCAGCGGATCGACATGCTCGGCCTCAGCCCTCGCTGGCCAATCTTTCCGCTTTGGCGGCCGCGTCTTCGATTGTCCCGACCATGTAGAAGGCCTGCTCTGGCAGGCCGTCGTGTTGGCCTCCCAGGATCTCCTTGAAGCCAGCGACGGTTTCCCGCAGGCGGACATACTTGCCTTTTTGACCGGTGAATTGTTCGGCGACCGACATCGGCTGGGAGAAGAAGCGCTCAATCTTGCGCGCTCGCGCCACGATCAGCTTGTCCTCCTCGCTCAGCTCTTCGATTCCCAGGATGGCGATGATGTCTTGCAGATCCTTGTAGCGCTGCAGCACCCGCTGGACCGCCCGGGCCACGCTGTAGTGCTCTTCCCCAACGATCTGGGGGTCGAGGATCCGCGAGGTGGATGCCAGGGGGTCCACCGCCGGATAAAGGCCTTTGTCCACGATCGCCCGCTCGAGGGCGATTGTGGCATCCAAATGGGTGAAGGTCGCGACCGGCGCCGGATCGGAATAGTCGTCTGCCGGCACATAGACCGCCTGCATTGAGGTAATCGAGCCCGTGCGAGTAGAGGTGATCCGTTCCTGCAGTTCGCCCATCTCGGTCGCCAGGGTCGGCTGGTAGCCAACCGCCGAAGGCATCCGCCCCAGCAGCGCCGAGACCTCCGAGCCAGACATGCTGAAGCGGAAGATGTTGTCGATGAACAGCAGCACGTCCCGGCCCTGGTCCCGGAAGTATTCGGCCATCGTGAGGGCGGTCAGACCCACCCGCAATCGGACCCCCGGAGGTTCATTCATTTGGCCGTAGACCAGTACGGTATCTTTCAGGACTCCCGACTCGATCATCTCGCGGTACATCTGGGTGCCTTCTCGGGTCCGCTCGCCGATGCCGGCGAACACCGAGTTGCCTTGGTGGACGGTGGCGATCGATCGAATCAATTCTTGGATGATGATCGTCTTTCCCACCCCGGCTCCGCCGAAGATTCCGGTCTTGCCACCTTTGGTGAAGGGTGCGATCAAGTCGATCACTTTCAGTCCAGTTTCAAAGACTTCCACCTTGCGCGACTGCTCTTCGAAGGAGGGGGCTGGTCGGTGGATCGGATAGCGCAGCTCGGCCTGCACCGCACCCTTCCTATCGATGGGGCGGCCGAGCACGTTGAACACGCGGCCCAGGGTCCCCTCTCCGACCGGGACCATGATCGGCCCGCCGGTGCCGGTCGCCGGCGAGCCGCGCTTCAAGCCTTCGGTGGCGTCCATTGCCACGGTGCGGACGACGTGGCCGCCGAGGTGGCGCTGCACTTCGAGCACAAGCGGGTCCGAATCGCCGCGGTCCACCTCGATCGCATCAAAGATTTCGGGAAGCTGGCCCGCCGGAAATGCGCAGTCGACGACTGCCCCCTGGATCTCGACTACTGAACCCACGGTCCTCTCCATCTGGCCTCCTAAGTTGCCTTGGTCAGCGCCTCGGCCCCACCGGCAATATCGAGCATGTCGTTGGTGATTGCCAGCTGGCGAGCCTTGTTGTATTCCAGGGTCAGTCCTGCGGACAGATCGAGCGCATTCTCAGTGGCGTTCTGCATCGCCACCATCCGGGCAGCATGTTCGCTGGCCAGCGACTCGAGCACCGCTTGATAAAGCTGCAGCTGGGTGAAGCGGACCAAGATATGTTCGATGAGCGCTTCCTGGGCGGGTTCGTAGATATAGCTGGCCGGCGGACTCCCGGGTCGGTCCTCGAACGCCTGGACCCGGGCCTCGGTTAGCCCGATCTCCAGCGGCAGCAACTGCTTGCTGGTCGGCTGCTGCCGCAGCAGGTTGATGAAGTCGGTGTACACCAGGTGGACCTGGCCGACCGCCCGGGAGCGAAACTCGTCGATCGCGATCAGCCCGATGGAGCTGATGTCCATGAACTCGGGCTCGGCCGGCAGCCGAGTGAACTCGGCCCGAATATCCTTGCCGAGCCGGTGCAGTACGTCGCGCCCCTTGCTCCCGACCGCCACATAGCTGACCGGCTGCGTCGAATTTCGGAACTTCTCGAGGGAAAACCGAATTACGTTGCTGTTGTAGGCTCCCGCCAGCCCGCGGTCGCTGCTGATCAGCACCACCAGTACTCGACCGACCGTGGGCCGAGCGGCCAGCAAAGGATGGAGGTTTTCTCCTTCCGGAACGTAAGAAAGGTGCTGCAGGATCTGCCAGGCCTTACTGGCGTACGGCCGGGTACGAAGCACCGCCTCCTGAGCCTTCCGCACCCGGCTGGCGCTGATCGTCTGGAGGGCGCGGGTGACCTGGGCGATGTTCTTGACACTGCGGATCCGTAGCCGGACCTCGCGGGCCGACGCCATGAGCTCGGCCTAGCCCCGCCAGGCCTTGTTGAAGTTTTCGAGCAGCTCTCTCAGGCGGGACTCCAGCTCGGGCGTGATTTGCCGCCGGGCCGCCAGCTCGTGGAGCAGCGTTGGGTGGGCGGCCTCGGCGTGCCGAACCAAATCCGCTTCCCAGGCTCGGACCTGATCGACTGGAATCTTGTCGCCATACCCTTTCGTGCCGGCAAAGATCACCACAATTTGCCGGGCGAGCTCCAACGGCACGTACTGCGGCTGCTTCAGGATCTCCTGCAGGCGCTGGCCGCGAGCGAGCTGGGCCTGGGTGGCCTTGTCGAGGTCGGACCCGAACTGGGCAAAGGCAGCGACCTCCCGGTAGGCCGCCATGTCCAATCGCAGCCCGCCGGCCACCTGCTTCATCGCCTTGGTTTGTGCGTCCCCGCCCACTCGCGAGACGGAGAGTCCGACGTTGATCGCGGGGCGGATTCCGGCGTTGAACAGATCGTTTTCCAAATAGATTTGTCCATCGGTGATCGAGATCACATTGGTTGGAATATAGGCGGAGACGTCACCGAGCAGGGTCTCGATGATCGGAAGCGCGGTGAGCGAGCCCCCGGATCCTCGCCGTTTGGCGGCCTTCAGCGTTTTTCCATCCTCCATGGCCTGGAGGGCGGTTTCGGCCTCGTGAAGTGCAAGGGGTCCGCCGAAGACTCTCCCGTCCACCCCGTCTTGGTCGTCGGCCTCCCCCTCGAAGGTCGCCGGCACGAGTAAGTACCGATTGGCGAGCCGCATCGCCCGTTCCAGGAGCCGGCTGTGTAGATAGAACACGTCGCCCGGATAGGCCTCCCGGCCCGGTGGCCGGCGCAGCAGCAGCGAAACCTGTCGATAGGCCCAGGCGTGCTTGGAGAGGTCATCGTAGACAATCAGTGCATCCCGGCCGCGCTCGGCGAAGTACTCGCCCATGGCGCAGCCACCGTAGGGCGCGATGTACTGCAGCGCAGCCGGCTCGTCGGCGGCTGCGATGACCACGACTGTGTGCTCCATTGCCCCGAAGCGCTCGAAGGTCGCAACAGTGCGTGCGATCGCGGCCCGCTTTTGTCCAATCGCCACGTAAATGCAGATCAGGTCTTTGCCGCGCTGGTTGATGATCGTATCGATGGCCAGGGCGGTCTTGCCGGTCTGGCGGTCTCCGATGATCAGCTCGCGTTGGCCGCGCCCAATCGGGATCATTGAATCGATCGCCTTGATCCCGGTCTGCACCGGGGTGTCCACGTCTTTGCGCTCGACCACCCCCGGAGCGATCCG
Source organism: Anaerolineales bacterium (assembly GCA_023250385.1). Lineage (GTDB taxonomy): Bacteria > Chloroflexota > Anaerolineae > Anaerolineales > E44-bin32 > JADFRG01. Next base: position 20,513 of record JAHFAU010000009.1, on the reverse strand, counting down.
CTCGATGGGCTGATAGGTGTCGAATTGGATCAGGCCCTTGCCATCGACCGGCTCGCCAAGAGCATTTACCACCCGCCCGATCACGCCCTCTCCCACCGGCACCGAAGCAATTCGGCCGGTGCTGTAGACTGTCATCCCTTCTTCGACGCCGGCGTAATCGCCCATGATGATGACGCCCACCGAGTCGGTTTCCAGATTGAAGGCGATTCCGTTTACTCCGTTCTCAAATTGAACCAGCTCCTGAGCACTGACCGCGGCGAGCCCGCTCACTCGGGCGATCCCGTCGCCGGCCTCGATGGTGGTGCCGACATCCCGGAGCTCGATTTGAGGTGAGAAATCGGCGATCTGTTTGCGAAGGTCCGCTGAGAGGTTGTCAATGAATTCGGTCATCCCGCCTCCCCAACCTTGCGACAGTGTACTGTGCTCGGGCGGCATTTGTCCACACTTTCACAATCGCCCGGTGGGCGCGGCGAGTCGAAAGCGATCGCGGGAATCGCGCAGAGCGTGCGCCGCTCATTTGCGATCAATCCGCTGCGCGGGATCCGCGCTCGCTGCCATTCCCGAGCTCGACCGAGCGTTCGTCTGACATCAGCCTAGGAGGTTACGGACGGGCGAAGTACTGCAGGGCAAGTTTGATCCGCTGCTCGACATCCTCGGTCGCTTCACCTTCGAGGGATTGGATGGCAGACTGGGCCTCGATCAGACTGTAGCCCAGCGCCGTCAGGACCGATAGCAGCTCGCGGTCGGGTTGGCTGACCCCGGACTCGGGCAGGGGCATTGGGGCAATCCGATCCTTCAGATGGAAGATGATCTTTTCAGCTGTCTTTTTCCCGATGCCGGGGACCCGCACCAGCGCTTCGACCTGATTGCCGGCCACCGCCAGGCGCAGGCTGTCGATGGAAAGGGTCGAGAGAACCGCCAACGCGGTCCGCGGCCCGACGCCCGCGACCTGCAGCAGCTCGAGGAAGATCGCCCGCTCCTCCAGACTGCTGAATCCGAAGAGCCGCAGGGAATCCTCCCGGACGAGCAGATGGGTGTGCAAGAACAGCGGCTTTCCGAGCCCGGCCACCCGCTCGATGACCGAGCTCGGGGCGGCGACATGCAGCCCGACACCGCCGACCTCGAGCACCAAGGAGCCTTCACCAATCGCCTGCACGATTCCGCGGAGCGAGGAAATCATCAGGCTGATCTCCGGCTCACCACGCTGGCGGCCGATGGACCCGCGATCGGCTGGGGAGAACCAAGCTTGGTCAACCCTCGGCTTCCAGCCGGCCGGTGATCGGCGCCGAGTGGACGTGGCAGATCGCCACCGCCAAGGCGTCGGCGGCATCATCGGGGTGGGGACGCTCCGACAATCCCAGCAGGGCTTTCACCATCTCCTGCACCTGGCGCTTGTCTGCTCGGCCATAACCGCAGATGGCCTGCTTCACCTCGAGCGGCGAGTACTCGTGCACCGGAATCCCCGCCCCCGCCAGGGCGAGCAGCGCGACCCCGGAGGCCTGGCCGACGCTTAACGCAGTATTCACATGCTCGCGCAAGAAGAGCCGCTCCACGGCGCCCCCGTCCGGGCGGTACTTCGCCAGCAGTACGGCAAGTCGATTCGAGATTTCAAGCAACCGATTGGGGAGGTTGAGCTCGGGGCTGGTGTCTATCACCCCGAAATCAACCGCGACGAGCGAGCCATTCTCGACCTGCCGAACGATCCCGTAGCCCGTGCGGGCCGTCCCTGGGTCGATACCGATGACCAGCATTCCGGCGGCCGGTCTCGCTGCTCAGGCGGGTTCAATCAACGCGACGGCCTCTTCGGTCACGTCCAGGTTCGAGTAGACCGCTTGAACGTCGTCAACTTCCTCCAAGGCCTCGACCATGCGCATGACCTGCAGAGCATCTCCGGGCGGCAGGGTCACGACCGAGCTCGGCATCATGTGCAGGTTGGCCTCGCTGGGCTTGATTCCCATCGCCTTGAGCCGCTCGTTGATGGCCTTGAAGGCGGCCACCGGGGCTTGAATCTCGATGTCCTCCGGGCCGATGATCACATCTTCCGCGCCGGCTTCTACGGCGGCTTCGAAGAGCTTGTCCTGGTCCACGCCGGCAGCCGCCACGGCGAAATAAGCCTTCCGCTTGAACTGCCACAAGACAGCCCCGGCCTCGGCCAGGTTTCCGCCGGCTTTGGTGATGTGATGGCGCAGGTCCGCCACGCTTCGATTCCGGTTGTCGGTCACCATTTCAATCAATAGGGCAATCCCGTGAGGCGCGAAGGCCTCATAGGTAACCTGCTCGAAGGTTGTTCCTTCTTTGTCCTCGCCGGTCCCGCGGTGAATCGCCCTCTCGATATTGTCCTTTGGCATATTGGCTAACCGGGCCCGATCGACCGCCAGCCGCAATGCAAAATTGCTCTCCGGATCTCCACCGGCCTCTCGGGCCGCTATGGAAATCTCACGCGCCAGGCGGGTGAATAGACTGCCGCGCCGGGCGTCGTTGGCTTCCTTCTTTCGCTTGATCGTAGACCATTTCGAGTGTCCAGACATGAGCTTGCCTTCCAGACCGGAAGAGGATTCCGCAGGCCACCCGATTATACCAATCGGGCCCACGGCTTCCAAATCGAGCGCTCAACGGGCCGCACCGAGCATCTCCCGCAGCTTGCGGATCGTCTCCAGGCTCTGGCCTCGGTAGTGATTGTTGGCATAGACCAGGACGGCCTCACTCTCGGCTTCCAGTCCGCGGATTCTCGGGACCCACTCCCGCAGCTCGTCATCCGAATAGGTGTAGTCATACCGTTCCCAGGCGTACTCGTGCTCCCACCATTTTTGCGCGTTGCGCCCGTGGAACCGAACGTACGCCAGCGGACCCGTCGCCTTGGCCACCGCCGGCATCAGCCCGCGCAGGTTCGGTTCATCCACGGAGCAATATCCGAGCCCCAGCTCCGACAATTGGCCGAAAGTCTGCTCGGTGACCCAGGACTGGTCCCGGAACTCGACCACGACTGGGAGCTCCGACAGACCCTCCCGAAGCCGCCGCAGATAGTCGCGGTTCTCGGGGTTCGCATGAAACGAATAAGGGAACTGGGCCAGGATGCAGGCCAGCTTGCCTGAATCGATGAGCGGGCCAATCCCGGCGCGGAACCCGGTGAAGTCCGGCGAGCTGCGTTCGTGGGTGAGTTCGCGGTTGGCCTTCACCGAAAAAGCGAAATCCGGAGGGGTGCGCTCGATCCACCCCGCCACGGTCTTCTGCCCCGGCACTCGATAGAAGGTGACGTTGAGCTCGACGCTGTCGAACTCTTTGGCGTAGTAGGCGAGCCACTCCCGCCGCGGCAGATCCTCCGGGTAGACCGGACCCACCCAATCGTCATAGGAGAATCCGGAAGTTCCAAAGCGAATCATGGGATCAGCACCCCCGCGCCTTCGATTTTGCCCGCCTTCAGATCCTGCAGCGCCCGGTTGGCCTGCTCGAGGCCATAGAGCTTGATCCGAGCGGTGACCGGGATCTTGGCGGCGAGCTCCAGAAACTCCACCCCGTCCTGATAGGTGGCATTGGCCACGCTCCGAAGAGTCCGTTCACCATAAATCAAACGATAGGCGAACTCGGGGATTGGGCTCATATGGATCGCGTTCGTGACCAGGGTGCCTCCGCTGCGAAGCTTTCCCAGCATTGGGGGGACGAGCGACCCAGCCGGGGCGAAGATCACCGCCCGGTCGAGCGGGGCCGGCGGTTCGTCCGCGATGCCGCCTACCCAGGCCGCGCCGAGCTCGCTCGCCAGCCGACGGTGGCCCTCGCCTCGGGTGAATACGTAGACTGGGCAGCCCCAGTATCTCGCCACCTGCAGGGCCAGGTGGGCGCTGGCCCCGAATCCGACCAAACCAAGCCGCTCGCCGGGCTGCAGCTCGGCCTTGCGCAGGGAGCGGTAGCCGACGATCCCGGCGCACAAGAGCGGGGCGGCCTCCGGGTCCGGAATCTTCATGGGGATATGCAAGGCAAAGTCCGCTTCCGCCAGCATGGCGTCGGCGTACCCCCCGTCGACGCTGAATCCGGTAAAGCGCGCGTACGGACACAGGTTCTGCTGACCGCGCCGGCAGAATTCGCATCTGGAGCAGGCCTGGTACAGCCAAGGAATTCCGGCCCGCTCGCCCAGGCTCCAACCTTCCACCCCTTCCCCGAGCCCGGCTACCACTCCGACCACTTGATGCCCCGGCGTGACTGGGAACTGCGGCGGCGTGATCTCACCCTCGGCGAGGTGAAGATCGGTGTGACAAACCCCGCAGGCTTTCACCCTCAAGAGCAATTGACCGGGGCCCGGTTGGGGTTCGGCCCGGTCAGCCGGCCGAAGGGGCGAATCTTCAATCGGCATGGGACCTGCCAAGCGTTGGGCTCTCATCGCGTGTGCAGATGCAGACCCTCTTCCTAGATGGTCTGAAACGTGGCTATGCTAGAATCGCCATGGCGATGGCTCACGGACCGGCGGCCCTTCGCGAAGCCCACCAGCTCGAGCGGCTGCTCGAAATCGGACGGAACCTCAGCTCCAACCTGGATCTGCCCTCTCTCCTGGGCTCGATCGTTGCGGTGGCGGCTGAAATCACGGGCAGCGAAGGCGCTTCGATCCTGCTCTATGATCCCACGACCCGCCTCTTGCGCTTTGAAGCCATTCCCCCCGATCAGGATCCGGCACTCAAGAAGCTCAGCGTCCCGGTCGATTCCAGCGTGGCCGGTTGGGTCTTCAGCGCCGCCACTCCGCTGATCATCAACGACGCCCGATCGGATGCCCGAATTTACCGGGAAGTCGACCGGCAGATTCGTTTTGAGACCCGCTCGATTCTGGGCGTGCCGCTCATCGTGAAGCAGGAGCCCATCGGCGTGCTGGAGGCAGTCAACAAGCTCGCCGATCAGGATTATACCGAGCCCGATCAAATCGCTTTGGAGACGCTGGCGGCTCAGGCTGCGATCGCGATCGAGAATGCCCGACTGCTTGCCAAGCTGCATGAGGCGAATCAGGAGCTGATGCGGTTGGACCGAATGAAGTCTGATTTCATTGCCATTGCCTCCCACGAGTTGCGGACCCCGCTGGGCTTGATCCTGGGCCACGCGACCTTTCTGACCGAACTGGTCGATGAGCAGCACCGCGACCAGATCGAAGTGATTGTCCGTAGCGCGGAGCGGCTGAAGGCGATCGTGGAAGACATGGCTCGCATCTCCCACCAGGAGGAGGGTCAGTCAAGGGTGCGGCACCGACCGTTCTCGCTGGGCGTGCTGGTTCAGACCCTAGTTACCCGGTTTCGCCAACTGGCAAAAGAGAAGAAGATCGAGTTGGATTTCGATGTCCCCGAAGGTGAATCGCTCATGGTGGAAGCCGACCGGGACAAGATTGAGATCGCCCTGACGAATCTGATCCGCAATGCGATCGCCTTCACCGACGAGGGCGGTCAGGTCGGGGTGATGGCGGAGGGTTCCGAAGACTACGTCAAGGTGTTCGTGGCCGACTCGGGAATCGGGATTCCGGCGGGCGACATCGACCGGGTGTTCCAGCGCTTCTTCCAGGTCGAGTCCCATCTGACCCGCAAGCACGGCGGGATGGGCCTGGGTCTCTCAATCGCCAAGGCGATGGTTGAAATGCATCATGGCCAGATCTGGTGCGAGAGTAAAGTGGGCGTGGGCAGTCTCTTCTGCATCATGCTCCCGGTGACCGCCGCCAAGGGCGAGGCCGCTTCTAAGGTTTTCAGCTCAGTCTAGCCGTCCCAATTGATCGCGCACAACAGAGAGGTATAATCCAGTCGTCGGGGCGTGGCTCAGCCCGGTAGAGCGCACGGTTCGGGTCCGTGAGGTCCCGGGTTCAAATCCCGGCGCCCCGACCAGCGAATGGCTCCCGCTTGAGTCAAACTACCGAAGCAACTATCGCTTCGGTAGTTCGCTTCATCTTCCTTTTGATGCGCTTCGTCTTCCCGCTTGTTCTCCTCGCCTGGCTGGGTGCCGCTTGCACCCAGGGCGGCCCGAGGCTGGAAGCCCGCGGCAAGCAAGTATTCACCGAAAACTGTGCAAGCTGTCACTCGCTCGACCCGGGGGTGGTCATCGTCGGGCCGGCACTGGCCGGGGTGGTCAGCCGGGCGACCGCCCAAGGGACCGATCCGCGCGCGTTCCTCGAGCAGGCCGTCCTCACCCCGGCGGCCAAGATCGTTCCTGGGTTTGCGAACCTGATGCCCGTCGACTTCGAACGCAGGCTCAGCCCCGACGATTTAGAGGCGCTGTTCGCATTCCTGCTGACGCTCGAGTAGCCGCCGCCTGCTCAAAACCACGGCTGAAGACTGGCTTGGTACCCGGTCAGCTCAACGTATCCTCGCCCGCCGACCGAGCCTGCCACTGTCACCGCCCCTTCCCAGTAGACGATCGTCAGCCGGTTCTCCTGGTCCGCCAGCAGCGGTTGCAGCTCGAGCTCCAATTGCTCACCAGGCAGCCCGATCCGCCAGCCAGACGGGTACTTCGAACCTGATAAGCGGCTGCTCCACGTACTAAGCGTCTCGATCTCAAAGTCTGCTTCGGACAGCCAGATTGCCCGGCCGTCCTGCTCTATTATGGTTCCCCCACTGATCAACACATCGTCCAGGGTACGAATCTGATACAGCATGAGTTCACGGCCATCATCAAGCTGCAGCCCAAACCAGTCCCAACCGACGGCCCCGAGTGGCATGACACTGCTTCCCCACTCGTGATCGAACCAGCTCGATCCGTGAACGAACAACTGCTCTCCCCGCACCCACAGGGTCCCATCGGTCGACAGCGCAGGAATACTGTAGTAGTAAGTGGCGTCAGTTGGATTGACTCCCTTCAGGCTCAGGCCCCCCGGCCCGTGCATGACCGGGGCACGCTCGGCTTGTAGGTGAAGATCGAGGCTGACATCCTGCTCGCGGGCCCGCAGCCGGAGCGTCGACCCCGTTGAGTCGAGGGCCGCCACCGACCAATCTTCCAGGTAGACCTGGTATGGATCGGCGCTCGCTCCCGCCAACCCCTCCACGCCCCGGCTGAAGCGCTCGAAGGCGCGATGTTCGCCCAGGGAGGCGTCGGTCAATGCCAGGTGCGCAAAGTAGATTTGATTCGAGCCGAAGTTGGAGCGACGCTGGGCGAGGCCCGGCGACAGCCCGCGGCGAAAGAGGGTGAGCTGGTAGCCATACCGATTACCGGCCTCCGATTCCAGGTTACCGGTGTAGTACCACCACTCGGTCTGGAAATCGAAATGGGGGCCATGATCAACCTGCGCACTGAATTCCAGAGGTTCAACCGCTTCCTTGAAGGCCGGGCCCGGAGCGCCGGGGGCCAAGCTCAGTGACGGTGGAGCCTCGGCCGCGGACGCGCAGCCACTGAGCAGCGTAGTTCCGCCGAGGCCGATTGCGACTAACGCGAGGGGTAGCCGTCTCAACGCAGCCTATTCCTGAGTCAACGCCTGGGCGAGGCTGAGCCGCTTCATTCGTGCAGTCGGGTAGATCGCGGCGGCCAGGGAGGCCCCAACTCCAACGATCAACGCTTGTGCAAAAGGAAGCCAGTGCAACTCGAGCTGGATTGTCCATCCGAAGGATCGCGCATCGATGACCTCGATGAGCAGCACGGCCAGGATCAATCCGGTCGGCATCGCAAGCAAGGAGGCGGTCAGCCCCATAAGCCCACTCTCCGTGAAAACCAGCCGCCGGAGGCCTTCGGGAGTCAGCCCGAGCGCGCTGAGGGTCGCGAATTCGCGCGATCGTTCCAATAAGAGCGCCAGGAGGGCGCCCAGGACGCCGAAGAATGCAACAACCACTGCCAGCAACCGCAGCGCGGCAGTGATGGCGAAGGTCCGGTCGAAGATGGCCAGAGCCTGGGCGCGCACTTGACTGTTGATCCGGACCTCGAGCCCGGTCCCGTCCAGGGCAGCCCGGACCCGCTCCGCGAGTTCGGCCGGCTCGACGCCCGCTTGCGCGCTGAGCCCAAGCGATGAGATTGCCGGGTCGTTCCAGTAGTCCAGGTAGACCGCCCGGCTCATTAGGACAGTCCCGCGATCGGTCGAGTAGTCGTAGAAGATCCCCACCACCGGGAATTTCTTCACTCCGAGGTCCGTGCTCAGTTCGATCGAGCTGCCGACTCGATTCCGGCTTGCCAAACTCTCGCTCACCACGACCGACCCGGCCCGCACTTGCTCCCACACTTCCGCAGCACTGCCCTGAGCAAGTCGATACAGCTCGGCATCCCGGACTCGCCGCGGGTCGACGGCTGAGAGAGGGATCTCCCCGAACTCGCTTTCGACCAGTACCGCCCGAATCGCCTCCACATCTTTCACCCCCGGTATCCCCGCCAGCCGGGGTTCCAGATCCGGAGAGAGTGACGCCATCGGTCGAGTTCCGGTGGTCGCCGGAGATCCGACGTACAGATCGGACCGCAAGGTCAGGCTCAGCCAGTTTTCAACCGTGGATCGGAAACTGGCGATCATCAGCGTCACCCCGACTGCGACCGCAAGCGCGACCGTTAGGGCGGCCAACGCCGGAGCCGTCCGGCTGCTGTGCCTGGGCAGGCTCCCAGCGGCGATGCGAATGATTGGATCCCGCCGCGCGGCGCGGGCAGCCAATGCAACCGCCCGGGTCGCGAGCGGAGCGAGGAGGGCGATCCCAACCAGGATCGCCAGCATGGCAATGAAACTGCCAATCAATGAGCGCCGGCTGAGCTGGAAGCCAACAGCCCCAACGGTGGCGAGCCCGACTCCGGAGGCAGAGAGCGTGAGCAATCGTCTGGCTACTCCCGCTTCGCTGCTGCTCCGGCGCAGCACCTCCACTGGGCGGACTCTGGAGGCCTCGATCGCCGGAGCGAGGGCTGCCAGCAATCCGGCGCCTAGCCCCAGACTCACGCCCTTCGCAGCCAGGCCCGGGCTCAGCGGGGCGTCCTGCACCGAAGCAAGAAAATAGAAGTCGTGAATCGTCTGTGAAACCAGGCCGACCGCTCCCCGAGCCATGACAAATCCGAGGCCGACTCCAATCGCTGAGCCAAGCAGGGCGAGAACCGCCGCCTCGATCAGCACCATCCGCAGGATTTGGTCGCCGGTGCTTCCGATCGCCCGGAGCGTCCCGAGCACCGGTCGCCTACGCAGGACCGAAAACGTCATGGTGTTGTAGATCAGAAATGAACCGACCACCAACGCCAGCAGGCTGAGGGCGGTCAGGTTGGTGCGAAAGGCGGCGGTCAGCTGATTGGCAACCTCGATCTGTTCCCCGGCGGATTCCAGCCGCACTCCGGCCGGCAGCTCGGCCGCTAACTCGGCCGCCGAGGCGGGGTCGAGAATCAAGTCGATTCGGCTCAGCCTGCCGATCATTCCCAGCAGCTCCTGCGCCCCGGCGATATCCATGAGCAGGAGTTCAGTCGATCCCAAAGCCGTGTCGCCGGTCAGGACCCCCAAGATGTTGACCGTGCTCAGACGATCACCGGTCTGCACCGGCAACCGGTCTCCGGGCAGCAGGCCGAGCGATTCCGAGAATTGCTGGGTGATTACCGCAGTGGCCGGCTGGCTGAAGAAGGGCGCGAACTCCGGCCGAAATGCCGAAAGTGGTTCGAGGTCTGTCCGAAATGGACCCTCCGCGAAGAGATCCAACCCGAGCACCCGAACCGGACGCTGGTTCGATTCTGGGAGGGCCGCGATCCCCTCCACGACGGGGGCGGCAGCCCGCAGGCCGTGGCCGACCCTCAATTGCAGGTAGACGGCTTCCGGTATGCCCGCCGGCCCGCCAACAACCCGATGGGTCGCCGCGCCTGCGACGGATTGGGCGCTGAGTTCGAACCCGTGCTGGGCGCTCACGTTGGCCAGGTCGATGGCAACCACGACTGCCACACCTAGCGCAAGGCTGAGCACCACGAGCGCGGATTGAATTGGTCTGCGAGTCAAGTCACGCAGACCGGCTCTGATCAGGGCGCGCACGGCGGAAAGGGAGAAAGTGCCGGGACCACGAACTTCAGGCTACTGACGGGCTAATCGGGAGGACCCACGTCCGGGACAAGCTGGCCGTCGACCAGGGTCAGGCGGATGTCCGCCGAGGCGGCGATGCGATGGCTGTGGGTAGCCAGCAGCACAGTCACCTCTCGCTCACGCATCATGCTGCGCATCAACGACAGCGCCGCCTCGCCGGCCGAACGATCGAGGTTACCGGTGGGCTCGTCGGCCAGCACGAGCACGGGCGTCTCGATCAGCGCCCGAGCGATGGCTACTCGCTGCTGTTCCCCGCCGGAGAGCCGGTCTGGAAAATCCGAATGCCTGTCATCCAACCCGACCTCTCGGAGCAACCGGTGGGCGAACTCGCTGGCCTCCGGCACGGGCCGTCCGGCCAGTTCCGCCGGGAGCCTGACGTTTTCCAGCACAGTCAAGGTCGGAATCAGATTGAAGAATTGGAAGACGAACCCGATATGCTGCCTGCGAAATATGGCCCGCCGGCGCGTATTCATTTGGGTCACTAGCTCGCCGGCGATCCGGATGTCGCCGGAGCTCGGATCATCGAGCCCCGCGATCAGATTGAGCAGAGTCGATTTCCCGCTCCCGCTGCGCCCCCGGACCACCGTGATGCTGCCCCGCTCGATCTCCGCGCTGAGGTCATTGAGCACGACCCGGGTTTGGCCTGCCTCCTGGTAGGTCTTGGTGAGATGCTCAAGCTTGACGAGCGGGGCCATCCTACGGCTGGGGACCGGCTGCCAAGACCTCTGCCGTAACGTGACCTGCGAAACGGGTGAACCGCTCTCGGAACAGCCCAGCGAGTTGCTTGGCCTGACGCGCGTAAGCGGCGGGATCCTTCCAGGTGGTTTGCGGGTCAAGTATGTTCTCCGGAACTTGCGGGCAGCGCTCTGGGATTGTCAACCCGAAGAAGGGCTCCGTCCTGGTCGGGACGTGCTCCAATTCCCCTTGGAGCGCCGCAGCCACCATCGCCCGCGTGTAGGGGAGATCCATCCGCCGGCCGACGCCGAACCCGCCTCCGGTCCAGCCGGTATTGACCAGCCACACTTCAGCCTTGTGCCGTTCAATCTTCTCCGACAAGAGGTCGGCATAGCGGGTCGGATGGAGCGCCAGGAACGGCTCGCCGAAACAGGCCGAGAAGGTCGCTTGCGGCTCCTCGCCCAGGCCCTTCTCGGTGCCGGCGAGCTTGGAGGTGTACCCGGCCAGGAAGTAGTACTTCGCTTGGTCCGGAGTAAGTCGAGAGATCGGCGGCAGCACTCCCGAGGCATCCGCGGTCAGGAAGAAGATCGTGCGCGGGTGACTACCGCTCCCCTCCGGGACATAGTTGTCAACGGCTTCCAAGGAGTAGCCGGCCCGGGTGTTCTCGGTGAGGCTGTCGTCATCCAAGTCGACCCGTCGGCTGGTCTCATCCATGACGACGTTTTCCAAGACGGTGCCAAAGTCGTGGACCGCCTCCCAGATCACTGGCTCGTATTTCGGGCTCAGCCGGATCGTCTTTGCGTAGCAGCCGCCCTCGAAATTGAAGACACCTGCGTCGCTCCATCCGTGTTCATCATCCCCGATCAAGCGACGGATCGGATCCGAGGCCAGGGTGGTCTTGCCGGTTCCGGACAGCCCGAAGAACAGGGCCACGTCTCCGGCCGGCCCCTGGTTGGCTGAGCAGTGCATCGACAGCACACCTTGGAGTGGCAGCCGATAGTTCATCACCGTGAACAGCGCCTTCTTAATCTCCCCCGCGTAACTAGTCCCCCCGATCAGTGCAAGCCCGCGTTCGAAGCTCAGGACGATGAAGACCTCCGAATGGGTCCCATCGCGGGTCGGATCGGCCCTAAACCCAGGGGCGTGCAGCACCGTGAACTGGGGAACGTGATTCGCCAAGCTCTCGGCCGGCGGTCGCAGAAACAGGTTGCGGGCAAACAGGTTGTGCCAGGCGCTCTCGCTCACCAGGCGGATCGGAATCCGATACTCGAGAAGGGCTCCGACGGCGAGGTCTTGAACGTAGAGCGGCTTCGAGTCGAGGTAATCGGCCACCCGCGCATGCAGCGCCTCGAATTGGGCCGGATCAAAGGGCTGGTTGACACTTCCCCACCAGACCTGGTCGGCGCTCGGGCCCTCCCGAACGACGAACTTATCCTTGGGGGCTCGGCCGGTGTGAGTTCCGGTCCGGACGACGATCGCGCCGGAATCTGAGATCCGGCCCTCCGCTCGCCGCGCGACATGCTCGACCAACGCCGGGGCGGGCAGGCTCCAGTAGACTTCCTTTCCGTTGTTCAGCCGGTGGTGCTCGAGACCGTAGCGGGCGGGCGGATCTTCCATAACCCTGCTCCTGCCCCTCCCTGCTCTCGGCCATGATCGTTCCGGCGGAATGCGGCTCCCAGATCCTAGCTCCGGAGCCGGGGGGCGACCGATCTTATCACGGACCACTCCCCGACCTTGGCCGTCTGCGGTCGGCCCGGCCGGCGCTAACTGCTCGACGGATCGGCTAGCCTCCAGGCTCGAGCTCGATCGTAGCGCGATCCAGGACTTCGTCTGCCAGGTTGATTGCCTCGACCGAGATCCGGCCCCCCGTGATCTCCAGCAGCAAGAAGTGGGTCTGCATGGCAAAGACTTGGCTGCCCGGTACAGCTCCGCTTTCCGGGTACAAGACCCTCGAGCCGCCGCCGCTGACAATGTAGGTCACGCCGTTGAACAGGATCCGCTCGTAGTTGTGGTCGTGACCGGAAAGCACCAGCGGGACGCCAGCGGCTTCGAATATCGGCAGCCATTCGGCGGCGAGCGACTTGCCATCGTTGCGATGGAGCCCGCTGGTAAACGGGGGGGTGTGGAAGACCGGGATCGAGAAGCGATAGCTCTCGTCGGCCAGCCGCTCGGCCAGCCAGGCAGTCTGCTGGGTCCGGGCTGCCGCGCCGTGGAAGACCTGCGAATCAAGCATCAGGAATTGGATGCCCGCCCGCGAGAAGGAATACCAGGATTCGTTGGTGGTACCCTGAATTCCGACCCCGGCGAAGGCGTAGAAGTAGAAGGGCCGATCCAGCCAGTAGGTTTCCCGGTCGTACTCGTGATTGCCGGGGACCGGGTAGACGGGCAGACTGGTCATGAGGGGAGCCAGACTCAAGAAGTATTTCTTGGCATACCCCTCAAAAACGTCGTCTTCTTCATTGACTCGATAAGCCAGGTCGCCGGTGTGGAGGACAAAGTCCAGTCGGTAGCTGGCCATGAGTTCGGCGAGATCGAATGTGGTCGACTGGCCGAATCCGCTGTCGCCGAGGACTCCTATCCGCAGCTCTGGCGAGTCCAACTCGGGGGTTTGGAATACCACATCGCCCCAGCCTGTGCCGTAGAGCCAAGGAGCCCGAAGATCGGCGAAGCCCTCCCCCAGCCCCACCCGCACTTGATATTGGGTTCCCGCGGCAAGCCCCACTAGCTCGATTTGATGGCGGGCGCTCGTCGGGTCAAGCGGGAGAAGGAACCATCCCGCAAAGCCGGGAGCGGTGGGCCGGTACAGCAAGTACCCGGCGGTCGGAACTTCCAACTCGAAGAAAAAGGTGGCCGATTCGGAAGTGACGTCACGCAAGGTCAATGGAATCCGGTATCCGACCGCGGCGGCCGCAGTGGTATAGCCGACATCCGTTGCGGGAGTCGCGGTCGGGATCGGAGTGGGAGTTGCCGAGGGCGTCGGAGATGGGGTTGGTGCGGGCGGCGGGCTAGGGACCAGACTCGGGACCGCAGTAGGCAGCTGTTGGGGGGTGGGAGATGCTGAGGGAGCGACTGGCGCAGTGGCAGGCGGCCCGGCAGGATTGAACGGCAGGTCGGCTCTGGAGCACGCCAGAATTGCCAGGCCCCCGGCCAGAGCCAGTCGCCAGCGGATCAGAGCCCGTCCTCCTTGACCGCCTCCCACAGGCGATCCATCTGCGCGGGGGGTAGGTCCTCGAGCCGCGAACCCTGTGCTCGGGAGAGAGCACTCATCCGGTCGAATCGATTCCGAAACCGTTGGTTGGCCTGGCGCAGCTCGGCCTCCGGATCCGCTTCGAGCCAGCGCGCATAATTGACGACCGTAAAGAGCAGGTCGCCGATTTCGGCCGCCCTGGCTTCGGCGTTGCCGGCTGCCTCGATCTCTGAAAGCTCCTCTTGGATCTTTTCTAAGACTCCCTCCACCCTGGGCCAGTCCAAGCCGAATCGGCTGGCCCGGCCCTGCAGTTCGGCGGCCTGGGCGAGCGCGGGCAGGGAGAGTGGGACGCCCGCAAGCGGACCCGATCCGGTCTCCTGTTCCTTGAAGTGTTCCCAGTTCTGCAGCACCTCGTCGACGCTGGTGACCTGCAGGTCGCCGAAGACGTGCGGGTGCCGACGGATCAGCTTGGCTTGGATCGCGGCAACCACGTCCGCCATCTTGAAATCGGATTGCTCCGTGGCTATTTGAACCTGCAGCACGATCTGGAGCAGCAGATCTCCGAGTTCTTCCTGCAAACCATCCAGGTCATCCTCGTCTAGAGCGGTCAGCGCCTCGTACGCTTCTTCGAGCAAGTGCTTACGCAGCGACCGATGGGTCTGCTCGCGATCCCAGGGACATCCGTCGGGCGCCCGCAGGCGGGCCACGGTATTCTGCAGCGCCTCGAAGGAAGAGGCGACCGGCAGGGCCGAGATATACAGGGAGGTCAGATCGCCGATCGAATCACTACGATCGATTTCATGGAGCACAAGCCGCTCGATCCGTTCATCGGGCATACTTGCCCGGTGGATCAACACGACCGGATGCTCCTCCGGATATTGATTCATCAGGGTCAGTTTGAGTTCTGCGGCCAGGAATGGTGAGTGGAGCTGGGATACCAGCACCCCCAGGTCCGGCGGGAAGGACGGATGATGGCTTTCGGCGAGACCGATCGCATCGGCAATTACCAACCCGTCCAGCGCATCGAGCCCGAGGGCAGCCAGGCAGGGCTCAATGAAGCTGATCCCTGGGATCAACTGAAGCTTGAGCCCGATCTGGCGCAGCCCCTGAACGGTAGCCTCTCCAACGCACGGGTCGCCGGGCACCGCGTAGACTGCGCCGGGGGGGAGCGAGCTTAGCCGGTCGACGATCGCCCGGTATACATCGCTGAAGTCCGGATAGCGCTCGTAGTAGTCGTCGAATGAAACCAACTCCAGGTCGGGAGGCAGACCGGCTACCGCCGGATGGGTCGCGGTTCGCAGGTACACCGTGCTGGCGGTCTCCAGGACGCTCCAACCTTCCCGGCTGACCAATCTGGGGTTACCGGGTCCGAGCCCGACGACCGTCAATCTCTGTTCGCTCAATCCAACCTCCTGAAAACGATCAAGGCCGAGGCGGTCGTCCCGCCTCGGCCTTTGTCGGAAACATCATTCCGGAACGGACCGCTGCCCGAAATTCAGCGCTTCGTGTAGGTCGGAGCCTTGCGGGCCCGCTTGAGACCGGGCTTCTTGCGTTCCTTGACCCGCGCATCCCGAGTCAGCATCCCGGCCTGGCGCAAGATCGGCCGCAGGTTGGAGTCCATCTTCGCCAACGCCCGCGCCACGCCGTGCTGGACGGCAGTCGTCTGACCGGATATCCCACCGCCCGATACGACGGCCGAAATGTCAAATTTCCCTTCGAACTGCACCGCCCGCAGCGGAGCCAGCACCCGATCCAGGTCTCCCAGCCGCGGAAAATACTCCGCCCCAGGCTTCGCGTTGATCAGGATCGCGCCGCTCCCAGGAACAATCCGAACCCGGGCGGTGCTATTCTTTCTCCGTCCAATCCCCTCAAAGAAACGATCCGTCATCATTGGGCAGCCCTCTTGTTCGCCAGCAGGATCTCGACCGGCCGTTGCGGCCCATGCGGGTGGTCCGCGCCTCGGTAGATCTTTAGTTTCCCGATCAACTTGCGGCCGTATCTATTGTGGGGGAGCATCCCCCAAACGGCGGCCTTGATTGCCCGCTCTGGGGTGTGCTGCAATTGATCGCGAAGTGAGACCTTTTTGATTCCGCCCGGGTATCCACTGTGCCGATAGTAAAACTTCTGGTCGAGCCGCTTGCCCGACACCTGGATCTTGGAGGCGTTGATCACAACCACATGGTCCCCAACCTCAACCCCGGGGGTGAAGGTCGGCTTATCTTTTCCGAGCAGCCGCCGGGCTACCTGGGTGGCAAGCCGGCCCAAATTCTCTCCGGCGGCGTCAACCAACAGCCAGTGGGTCTGATGCTCGGTCCCTTTTGGATAGAAAGTCTTCTGCAAAGCTGCCTCGCTACTCCGAATAAATCACTTCTTCAAGACAAAGCCCGCGGGCCGGCGCCGGCCGGCCCGGCCACCCCTGGCTTGGATTTCGGATCCTGGCTTCGATCTCTTCCGATCCGGCTGACCCGCGGCCGACGCTTACAATCGCGCCCACCATCCGTCGGACCATCCGATTCAGGAAGGAGTCCGCCTCGAGCCGGAGACACAACTGCTCGCCCTCCTGGCTCCACTCCGCCAGCCACAACCGGCGGACGGTGTTCCCACCGGGTCTGGTCGGCCGGCCGAAACTTCCGAAATCGTGCTCCCCGAGGAACAAGCGACTAGCCTCGGCAAGCCGTTCCAGATCGGGCTGAGGCCAGAGCCGCCAGGCGAACCGTTCCACCAGCGGGTCTGCCCGGTCGCTCAAGAGCAATCGGTAGCAGTACCGTCGTCGCAGCGCCGAGAACCGGGGATGAAACCCGATCGGCGCTAGCTCGGTCGAGCGCACGGCCAGGTCGGGCGGCAGATGCGAATTGAGCGCATCCGTCAGGCGATCCGGCCCGCGGCCCCAGGCCAATTCATAAGCGACAACCTGGCCGAGGGCGTGCACCCCGGTATCGGTGCGTCCGGCGGCCCGCAGCGAAGCTGCCTGCCATCCCAGTTTGCGCAGCGCCTGCTCCAGCACACTTTGAACTGTGCGGGAGCCCTTTCGCTGCCGCTGGAAGCCTAGGAACCCGGTCCCGTCGTAAGCGACGATCGATTTGTAATGTGCGGTTTCGGCTCGAGTTCCCAGCCGGCTATTCTTCCACGAGCTCTAGCAGAACCATCTCGGCCCCATCGCTGGTGCGAGGCCCCAGCTTCAACATCCGGGTGTATCCGCCCGGTCGGTCCGCAAACCTCGGGGCCAAGTCGTCAAACAGCTTCTTGACCACTTCCGGGTCGTTCAAGCGTGCAGCCGCCAGCCGACGGGCGTGGACTTGCTTCTCCTGGCCGGCCCGCTTGGCGAGCGTAATCAATCGTTCGGAATCGCCCCGAATCGCAGCCGCTTTGGCTTTCGTCGTCCGGATTCGTTCGCGGCGCAACAGCTCGGTGATCAGGTTTCGCCGCAGCGCGGTCCGGACTCCGGTGGCCCGATTGAGTCTGCGACCCCCGACTCGATGTCTCATCCCTCGGCCACCGCGGTTTCAGTTTCAAGCTCGACCGGCGTTTCGTCGCTCAGGTATCCCTTCTCCCGCAGGCGCTCTTTCAATTCATCGAGGCTCTTTTCCCCAAAATTGCGGATCGAGAGCATCGCGTCCTGCCCCTTCTCCAGCATATCCAGGACCTCACCCACGCTGGTGATCCCAGTCCGCTTCAAGGAATTGAACACCCGGACCGAGAGGTCGAGGTTCTCGATCGGGATCTCATAGACCTCGCTGGCCAGCTTCGGTTCTTCTTCGCGGGTCGCGGCCGCAACTAAGCTTTCCTCCGTCACACCCGCCAGGTCGCGCAGATGGGCGATCAGGATGGTGGCGGCCCGACTCAGCGCAAGTTCGGGTCGGATCGTTCCGTCCGTCCAGATCTCCATGGTCAGGCGATCGAAGCTTGTGTCCTGCGCCACTCTTGCCTGGCCGACCTCGAAGTTCACCTTGCGGACCGGACTGAATATCGCGTCGGTGGGCAGTTCTCCGATAGGCAACCTGGGTCGGTCGTCCGAGGGGGAGTATCCCCGCCCGCGCTCGACGTTGAGCTCGATTTCGAGATTGGTCTTGGCATCATCAACGGTGAAGAGATAGAGCTCCGGGTTGACGATCTCCACCTCGGCAGGGGCAATAACGTCGGCGGCCGTCACGACCCCCTCGCCGCGGACTTCCAACCGCAGGCGGGCCGCCTCCCCTTCGTGCATCACAAGCCGTAGCTGTTTGAAATTCAACATGGTCTGGACCACGTCTTCCCGAACGCCGGGAATCTCGGAAAACTCGTGCTGCCTGTCGGCGATTCGGACCGAGGTCACGGCGGCCCCGTCCAACGAGGAAAGCAGGACCCGCCGCAGCGCGTTTCCAAGTGTGACCCCGTAGCCGCTCTCCAGCGGACTGATAATGAATCGGCCGTAATTGCGAGCGACAGCATCTCGCTCGATCTTCGGCATCACCATGTTCATGCTGAGTGGCACTGCCCCCCTCCCCGAGACCCGAGTCTCACTGCGCGATTGGTGTGGTTTGTCATTGGGATTCGCCCGGCGCGGCCAGGCCGGTCACGACCTTTACCTGGAGTAGAACTCCACGATGAGCTGCTCATTCAGGTTGGCATCGATATCTGCGCGGTCCGGGTGCTGGATCACCCGGGCGCTCAGATTACCTGAGTCCCGCTCCAGCCATTTCGGGGCGGCCCGGCTCTCGGCGGATTGAGGCAACTCTTTGAAATACGTGCGGTTGCGTGAACCCGCCCTGACCTCGATCACGTCCCCCGGCTTGATCAGCATGGAGGGAATGTCGGTCCGCCGTCCGTTTACCGAGAAATGCCCATGGGTGACCAGCAGTCTCCCTTGAGCCCGGCTTTCGGCGAAATTCAGGCGGTACACCACATTGTCCAATCGGCGCTCGAGCATCCCGAGCAGGTTCACCCCCGTCATCCCGCGGGTCTGGAGCGCCTCGGCGTAATAGCGGCGGAACTGGCGCTCGGTCACGTTGTAGACCCGGCGGGTTTTCTGCTTTTCGCGCAGCTGGCGCCAATACTCCGAAACCCGGCGGCGCCGCCACTGGGCCTGGCGACCGTGGTCCCCGGGCGGGTATTCTCGGCGCTCGAACGCGCACTTAGGTGTGTAACAGCGCTGTCCTTTGAGGAAGAGCTTCTCACCCTCCCGCCGGCACAGCTTGCATACAGAACCGGTATATTTCGCCATAAATCCTTTCCGCTAACTCGTTACCGCGATCCGCCTGCCGGGCGGGCCGGGCTCAAACTCTCCTCTTTTTCGGGGGCCGACACCCATTGTGCGGGATGGGAGTGACATCAC
Source organism: Anaerolineales bacterium (assembly GCA_023250385.1). Taxonomy (GTDB): domain Bacteria; phylum Chloroflexota; class Anaerolineae; order Anaerolineales; family E44-bin32; genus JADFRG01. Next base: position 1,379 of record JAHFAU010000009.1, on the reverse strand, counting down.
TGATCGACCTGACCCTCACTCCCGATGCCTGGATCGCTCGGATTGCCGACTCGCGTCCCGGTCCTGGCCCGTTGACGAACACATCCACCTCTTGAAGCCCCAAATCTCGGGCAGAGCGGATCGTCACCTCGGCAGCCGTCCTGGCCGCAAAGGGCGTGCTCTTGCGCGATCCCTTGAACCCGCGGGATCCGGCGCTGCCCCAAACCACCGCGTTTCCTTGCGGGTCGGTGATCGTAATAATCGTGTTGTTGAACGTGGCGTGTACGTAAGCCCTTCCATGCGAAAGGGTCCGTCTCACCTTGCCTGGCTTGGCTTCTCTGCGCGCCATCCGCTGCCCTCCTGATTACTTCTTCTTCGTGCCGCGGCGCCGGCCCTTGCCGGCCACCGTCTTCTTGGGACCTTTGCGGGTACGGGCATTGGTCCGGGTTCGTTGGCCGCGGACCGGCAGCGACCGTCGATGGCGCTGCCCCCGATAGGAGCCGATGTCCACCAACCGCTTGATATTCATTTGGACTTCCCGCCGCAGGTTCCCCTCCACCTTCAAATTCTGGGAAATGTGATCGCGCAGCGAACCGATCTCGGCTTCGGTCAGGTCCCGCACCCGGGTGTTTGGGTCGATAGTGGTTGCGGCCAAAGTCTTCAGTGAGGTGGCGCGCCCGATTCCGTGGATATAGGTCAATCCAATTTCCACCCGTTTGTCTCTTGGGAGGTCAATCCCTTCAATTCGCGCCATCAGCTAACCCTGCCTTTGCTTGTGCCGAGGGTTTTCACAGATCACGTACACCTTTCCCCGGCGCCGAACGACCTTGCACTTGGGACAGCGCCTGCGTACCGATGCAGAAACCTTCACAACCCTTATCCTCTCGCGGTGGCCGGTTGGCCGACAAAATAGTGATTATACCTAATTCCACCGGTTGAGTCATCCAGCAACGTCAGAATTCGCGGCCCCTGGCCGGTAACTGCCACCGTGTGTTCGAAGTGAGCCGTAAGCCGTCCGTCCGCCGAAGCGACCGCCCACCCGTCAGGCAGAACCCGGGTGTCCGCGGTTCCGGCCTGGACCATGGGCTCCAATGCGATCGTCATCCCCGCCTTAAGCAGTATTCCCTTTCCCCGGGTGCCGTAGTTCGGCACTTGGGGATCTTCATGCATGTGTCGACCGATCCCATGCCCGGTGTATTCTCGGACCACGTTGAAACCATTGGCCTCGACGTGGGTCTGAATCGCGGCCGAGATGTCGCCGGTGCGGTTGCCTTCCCACATTTGATCAATCCCAAGGAACAGGGCCTTACGTGTAACGTCCAGGAGGCGGCGGGCCTCATCCGAAATTTCGCCGACCCCTACCGTGAGCGCCGAGTCGCCCACAAACCCATCTACGATCG
>JAHFAU010000175.1 GCA_023250385.1 Anaerolineales bacterium | reverse complement strand
GTCGTTGTGGAATCGTTGATCCATGCGCTGGTAAACGTTCTCAAGCGCGACCGACCGGGCCTCTTCGCCAAGGTCGAAGGCAAAGTCGGAGAACTGACCCGGCGCATCGGCGGCGGAACCTGACCTCGCAGGCCTGGCCCCCGCCCTGGGGACCCGGTTTCGAGGCGGGACCCCCGGAAGGCCTCCAACCAGTGGAAGAATGATTCTCCCGATCGTCCTTGGAGCCGCGCTTATTGGGCTGCTCGCCTGGGAGCTGTGGATTTGCGAGGGGGCCCATTTTGGCCGGCGGTTCGTCGTATGGCTGTACGACCTGGCGGCCCGGCGCTACGACGGGATTAAGCACTTCGACCCGGATTGGGAGCACAAAGTGCTCGGTGAGCCGCTGTCCGGTCTGCTCGGGGACTTGCCTGGCGCCCGCCTGCTGGACGTCGGCGCCGGCACCGGGCGTACCTTTCGTGCGATGGCTGAACGGCGGAGTGAATTGCGGCTTGGCTTGGAGAATGCGACGTTCAACCGTCCCGACATTGACGTGGCGGAGATCGGGGACCAGGCCGCTGGGACCGATCGCCCGCCACAGCGGTTCGTCGGTTTGGAGCCCTCCCGTCGCATGTTGGGACTAGGCAGAAAGCTGGTTCCGGAACAGGTCAGCTGGATCCAGGGTTGGGCAGTCCCGCTCCCACTGGCTTCGGAGAGTTTCGACGCGGTGGTCTGTTTGGAGGTGATCGAGTTTACGCCGCGGCCGCGGTCAACCATCGCCGAGCTCCGGCGCGTCCTGCGGCCTGGCGGCTGGCTCTTGATCAGCAACCGGATCGGCTGGCAGGCTCCCCTGATTCTCGGTCGGACGATCAGCCGAACGCGGTTCCCGGGGCTCTTGTTTGAGCTCGGGTTCACCGAGGTCGAGTTGGTTCCCTGGCAGGTCGATTATGATATGGCTTGGGCCCGCAAACCGTGGAGCTGAGCCGATGCGAATCGTCCGCATCCAACGCGAAAGGGGGTCCATTCCGCTTTGGGGATGGGTAACGGACGACCGGGTCGGGCTGCTCGAAGGCTCACCGTTCGGAGAGTATCGCCGTCAGCCGGCAGAGTTCGCCCTGCCGGGGTTGAATTTGGTCGCACCGCTGCAGCCCGGCAAGATCGTCTGCGTCGGCAAGAATTACGCGGCCCATGCGGCCGAGCACGGGTCCGAGGTCCCAGAGCTTCCCCTGCTGTTTCTCAAGCCCCCCAGCTCCGTGATCGGGCCGGGCGAGACCATCCGGCTGCCACCCCAGTCGAGTGCAGTCGAGCATGAGGCCGAGTTGGCCGTGGTCATCGGACGGCGCGGCCGCTGGTTGACATCTGAAGAAGCGCCTGCCCACATTCTCGGCTACACCATCGGCCACGATGTTACTGCCCGGGACCTGCAGCAGCTCGATTCCCAGTGGACCCGGGCCAAGGGGTTCGACACATTCTGCCCGATCGGTCCCTGGATCGAGACCGAGTTGGACCCCTCGGATGCCCTGATCACTTGCAGTGTGAATGGCCAGCTCCGCCAGATGGGGTCTACCCGGGACATGGTCTTCCCGGTGCACGAACTGGTGGCCTACGTTTCTTCAATCATGACCTTGGAGCCGGGGGATTTGATTCTCACCGGCACCCCTTCCGGGGTTGGGCCGCTGCTTGACGGCGACGAAGTGACGGTCGAAATCGAAGGCATCGGAAGGCTCCAGAATCCAGTCCGGGCTGAAACAGTCGCAGGTTGAGCCCGGCGCTTCCCAAGAACTCAGGAGGTTCGGAATGGGGTTGAAGCCTGATCAGTGGATCATTCGGATGGCTCGCGATCACCGCATGATCGAGCCCTTCGCCGAGGCCCAGGTCCGAGAGGGCGTTATCTCTTACGGCGTGTCCTCGTATGGCTACGACATTCGAGTGGCCGATGAATTCAAGATCTTCACCAACGTGCACTCCACGATCGTCGACCCGAAGCAGTTCGACCCGGCCTCGATGGTCGATTTTCAGGGAGCTGTGTGCATCATCCCTCCCAACTCCTTCGCCCTGGCCCGAACGATCGAGTACTTCCGGATTCCGCGAACCGTGCTGACGGTGTGCGTCGGCAAATCGACCTATGCCCGCTGCGGAATTATCGTGAACGTGACCCCTTTTGAGCCCGAATGGGAAGGGTTCGTCACGCTGGAAATCTCTAACACCACCCCACTGCCGGCCAAGATCTACGCCAACGAGGGTATCGCCCAGGTGCTCTTCTTCGAGGCCGATGAAGAGTGCCGGATCTCGTACGCCGACAAGCAAGGCAAATACCAGCGGCAGCAGCGGATCGAGCTTCCCAAGATGTAATTGCGAAATCGGCGTGCCGGGCTGCCCAAGATGTAATTCCGACGGGCGATCGCCGACCCGACCGTGGCTCGCTCCCTTCCCCGGCCTCCAAGCCAAGGCCAACCCAACCGTGGGTCCTGCTCCTGGCCGCTCGACCAGCCGCCCAATCGGCGTCCGGACCCCGCCCTTGACAATTCGCGCATATATTCTATAATATAGAAGATATGTCTCGGCAGCTGAGCCCCGAAGTGCTCTCGCGGATCGAGGAGATCCTGCTGCTGGCGGTCTGGGAGCTGGGGGAAGGGGCCTACGGCGTCCCCATCCGGCGCCGGGTCGAAGAGCTGCTCGGCCACAAGCTTTCGGTCGGTTCGGTATACGTCCCACTGGACCGCCTCGTACAGGCGGGCCTGATGTCGGCCCAGGTTGGAGACCCGACTCCGGTGCGCGGCGGCCGCCGCAAACGCTATTACCGGGTGACGCCCAAAGGAGTCGCCGCCCTGCGCGAGACCCGCCGCCTGACCCG
>JAHFAU010000174.1 GCA_023250385.1 Anaerolineales bacterium | reverse complement strand
AGGCCATGGGCGCGCCGATCTACGCTGGGCGAATCGAAGCCCGGCTCGAGGAACTCGGCCAACCATTGAGCTGACCTACGAGCCTAGTGCGCGCCCACCACGCAGGGCGATATGAGCCTCCACCAACACCACCGCCGAAACCACGACAACTGAAAGCAGCAAGACGATCCCCTTCCCAGCTGCAGCCGTGTTGCCGAGGAACGGGATGTTGTGCCCCGGCCCGAGCGCGAAGACCAGGCCGGCCAGCGCGGTCGCCAGCGCGGCCCGCCCGCTGCCTCCGATCCACCATCCGGCCAGCGCGCCTACCCCGCCTGCCGTGAGCAGCAACTGGAACACAAAGATCGCCACTGCACGGCCTGTGCTAACCGTGAGCTGGGCATTCTCGCTCATCGCAGTAAACATCGGCGGACGAAGTTGGGCCAGGATCACAGCCGGCGTCAGGCAGGCCCCGATCACGGCAATCAGCACGACAGCGGACCACGGCCGCGGCGGCAGACCGGGCAGCAGTTCGCTGTAGGCCCAGCCGACCGCCAGCCCACCCCCGGCCGCGATCGGAAGGCCCATCGGAAGGATGAACCAGATCGGCCGAATCCAAAAGTGATGGATCACCAGGAACACCAGCAGTCCCGCAACCCCCGAAAGAACTCCCGCGGTGAGGGCCGGGCTCATTCGCCGCTCCGTCCGCGCCATGTCAGTCTCACCTCCACCATCAGACCCGCAGGCGCAGCCACACCGACAGAGCCGCCAACAGCCCGAAGACCAGGTTGGACCAGATGGCTATATCCCCCAGCGGTTTGGCGCTCGGCATGATCGGCCGGAAAGCGATCAGGGATGCGGCACCGGCGAGCAGCCCGGTGAACAATGCCAAGGCGAGGGCCGCGATCAATCCGCCCCGGCTCCCCTGCGCCGCCGCCACGAGCGCCCACACCCACCCGCCGACGAGCACCATGACAAATAGTGCCCATCCGGCAATCGCACCCTTACCGGCATTCGGCATGTCCTCGGTTAGCACGTATCGAGCATCCAGGAAAGAGCGGCCGACGATGCTCATCAGCGCGATGACCGACAGCGTGATTGTTCCGTTTAGTGAACTCAACCAGATCATCTCCGCCTCCTTTGATCAACAGTATCCACGCAGCCCGATACGAAACCGTTACGGCATGTGGCCCAGTGGGGACGAGAGCGAGGTACCGAGTCCTGAGTTTCAGAGAAGGCGGAAAGGAGATTCGCCTCTCTGACAGGAGCGATGACTTCTCACGAAGACTGCGATCTGAATCGCAGTGTCAGCCATGCCAGTAGATAGAGCCCAATTGCCATAAGGTACAAGCTCTTGATTCCCCATACCAAGGACCCGTACTCGAGCATTCCCCCCAACATTGCCCCGCTCAAATTAGAGGCCAGCGGTCGAGAAATCTCCCCCGCCCGCCTCAGCGATTCTGCGAAGATCAGTCCGGAGAAAAAGAGAGGTAGCGATAGCAACCCTCCGCCTGCCAGCAGGCGCGGCAGGAAGCCAAGCTGATTGAGCGACTGGATGGGGAAGAAGTAGATGGACGCCGTGCTGAGGATCAGCAGACCGAAGGCGATCGGCAGACTGATCCTCTTGGTCCGCAACACAACCAGGTTCGCAAACAGGATCATGAGCAGCACTCCAGAGATCGCAATCGCGTTCACAAGCCAGGTTGTGCCGAATAACAAAGCCAACTCCGTGATGCTCTTGAACTCGATGAGCAGAAACGCTGCCCCTAGGAACCAGAAGTGCCAATCGGGTCGGAGCATCTCTGGGAAAGATCGAGCCATAATGGCGAGAGAGGCAACCGCGATCAATGCCAAGGCCTGCCAATAAACAGCAGGGATTCGCATCGACCGGAGATAAAGGTAGGGCCAGTCGTCGGTGGGGATGGGTGATCCTTCAACTGAGGGTCCTGGGTGCCAGGGGACCAGCCCGTTGGCGGATGCAGCAGCCGAGTCAACCGCGCCGGCCACAAAGGTCGTGCCAAGCTCACCTCGATATATATAGACGCGGTCCCCACCGAATACATCCGCCAGAATCAAAGCCAGCCGCTGCTCAATCCACGGCTCCACCGCCAGAAAAGTCACCGCAATTACACCGTCCTTGTTCAGGTGATCACGTGCTGCGCGGAAGCTCTCCTCCGTGTACACAAAGGAATCCAGCCTGACGCTAGAAAGGCTGGACAGCAAAGTGTGGGAGTCTAGAAGGCCGAAGACGATCGCATCGTAGCGCTTAACCGACCGGCCGATGTATGATCTCGCGTCGTCGACGACCGACACGACCCGCTCGTCGTCATATGGCCGCTCTGGATGAAGCCGGAATCCGGCCTCCAAGATCCCCGGGTCAATCTCTACTGCATCGACGGCCTCAACCCCGGCTCGAAGAGCTGCGGCGATATCATTTCCCATGCCGGCACCGACGATCAGGATCTTGGCCTTCTCTGCAATAAGGCGATATGGCAGGTCATAGTTAAAGGCCAGTTCTTCAAGCTCCGGGAGCTCCCCCGCGTGCTGGGAAAGAAACCCAGGCGAGAGATCAGATGCCTGTTGATGGAATCCAACCTGTGTGTCGAGTTGGTAACCCACCCGAACGAATTGGCCGTCCGATTGGCGTTGCCGGAGATCCTCAGAGATCACAAGTTTCTGATACGGAGACCAGATTGCGGTGCCGCCGGTCAGCGCCAATCCGAACAACACCCCGGCCTGCAACCCGACCGAGGGCCAGGTGAGGATCCCTCTCTTCGCCCCATAGACAACGACGCCAAGCGCCGCCAATCCGAACCACACGAGGGGCGGTGCTCTGAGCGCTGAGGTCACCGCAAAGAGCCAC
>JAHFAU010000089.1 GCA_023250385.1 Anaerolineales bacterium | reverse complement strand
GCCTGCGGCCGCTCGACGACCCCACGAGCGGCTGGGGTTCGCGTCGCGGGCCGAGTGAAAATCTATGCTTCTTGATTGGGCGTTGGCTGCGCTGCCGGTGGTCCTGCTGCTGGTGTTGATGGTGAGGTTTCACTGGGGAGCAGCCAAAGCCGGGCCGGCCGGATGGTTGGTTGCGACAATCCTGGCGGCCTTCCGTTTTGGAGCAGGGATTCAACTGTTGGCCGTCGCGCATGCCAAGGCATTGCTGCTGGCCCTGGATGTGCTGCTTATCATTTGGGGCGCATTTCTGTTGTATCGGGTGGCCGATGAGGCCGGGGCGGTCGAGGTGATCAGCCAATCGCTGCCCCAGCTCTTTAGGGATCGGGGGATGCAGGCCCTGCTGATCAGCTGGCCCTTCGCCTCGTTCCTCCAAGGGGTGGGCGGTTTTGGCGTCCCGGTTGCGGTCACCGCGCCGCTGTTGATCGGGCTTGGATTCGAACCGATCCCGGCAATGGTGATTCCGTCGCTGGGGCACGCCTGGTCGGTCACCTTCGGCTCGCTCGGTTCGTCGTTCCAGGCTCTGATCGGGTCAACCGGAGTTCCGGGCGAACAGTTAGCTGCGCCGGCGGCCGCGCTGCTGGGCGTGGCGGTATTCGGCTGCGGCATTCTGGCCGCGCGTGCCGCTGGAAGGTGGGCCGCGGTGGTGCGGCTGGCGGGTCCGCTTCTATTGATTGGAGCCGTGATGGCTGGAGTGCAGTACTGGCTGGCCACCCACCGGCTCTGGCATTTGGCAGGGTTCGGCGGCAGCCTGGCAGGCCTGCTGGTGGGGCTATTCTTTGCTCGCCGGCCGACTGGCGAGCGAACGCCTCGCACGCTAGGTTTGGCACTGGCGGCCTACCTGGCGCTGATCCTGATCACGCTGGCGGTGCAGCTGATTCCACCTCTTGAGCAGGGTTTGGGCCGGGTCCAGATCCGGATTGACTTTCCGGAAGTCCGCACGGAGTTGGGGTTTGTTACCTCGCCCGGGCCCGGTCGAATCATTCCGATCTTCCGGCATGCCGGCGCGCTGCTGGGATATGCCTCGCTCGTGGGTTACGTTGTCTATCGGCAGACCGGCCGTTATCGACCGGGCGCGTTGAGGCGGATTATGGAGGGCACACTCTCTCGGGTGGCGCCGGCCAGCCTGGCCGTGCTGGCATTGGTGTCGATGGCGGTGGTGATGGCTCATGCCGGCATGACGGAGCTGCTCGCCGGTGGATTGGCGCAGGCCGCCGGCCGGGCCTATCCGATCGTCGCGACCTGGATTGGCGCGTTGGGAGCGTTCATCACCGGCTCGAATACCAACTCCAACGTGATCTTTGGTCAGCTTCAGCTGCGCACCGCGCAACTGCTGGGCTATCGAGTGCCGATTCTGCTGGCAGCCCAAACCGCAGGTGGGGCGATCGGGTCCGTATTGGCGCCCTCCAAGATCGTTGTCGGCACCAGCACCGCCGGGGTAGCGGGCCGGGAGGGCGAGGTGCTGAGCCGGCTGCTGGCTCCCTGCGGGGTCCTGCTGGTCGTGCTCAGCCTGATCGTGGCAGCCGCGGCATAGCGGGGTCGGGCGGCTGCAGCGGACGGAGGCCTGGTGGATTAACCATCGGATCCATCACGCACCGGGAATTCGCAGGACCTAGTTTTCCAGAACTTCAAACTCCAAAGATGTGGGTGATCACCGTCGTCCCGGCGCCGCCCACGCTCTGCATCATACCGACCTCGGCATTGCGCAGCTGATTCTTACCGGCGCGGCCCGTCAGCTGCAGCACCATCTCGCAAGCCTGATACAGGGCGGTGGCACCGATCGGGTGCCCCCGGGCCTTCAGTCCACCCATGGTCGTGATCGGAATGTCACCCCGCAGGTCGATCCGTTTCTCGGCCGCCAGGCGCCAGCCCTGCCCCAGCCTGGCGAAGCCGGCTGCCTCCAACTGCATGCAGGCCATGATGCTGAAGGCGTCATGCACTTCAAAGAAATCCACGTCTTCTTGGTTCAGGTTGGCCTGACGGTAGGCCTTGCCGGCGCTATCATGAGCCGCTTGCAGCCACAACGGGTTGGCCCGGTCTCCGACCCGGAAGCGGTCGGTGGCCACACTGGAGGCCAGGATCCGCACCGGGTGGGGATTGTGGGTCTGAGCCTGCTCGGTGGGGCACAACACAACAGCCGCCGCGCCATCGCAGATCGGGGAGCAGTCCAGCAGCCGCAGCGGGTCGTGGACCATCCGCGAGGTCAGCACGTCCCGCGCCCGGACGGTCAGCTCGCGAAACAGCGCGTTGGGATTGTGGCGTGCGTTGGCATGCGCAACAACCGGAAAGTTGACCAACCCATCCTCGGGGACCTTGTAGCGCTTGCGGTACAGTCGCAGGATGTCGGCGTTTTTGCTGATCAAGGTGGCCCCGTCCTCGACCTCCTTGGCGTCCAGGGCTTTGGACATCGCCGGAGAGGCCGCTCCCTCGCTCATCTTCTCGACTCCCACGACCACTGCCAGGTCGGCCTCACCGCTGCCCACCGCCAGGTAGGCCATGCGCAGCGCGGCCGCGCCGCTGGCCATGGCAGCCTGAATCTGTAGCGCCTCGATTCCGGCCAGGCCCGCCTCATCGGCGATCAGGGCTGCAATGTGCTTCTGACCTTGCAGCTCATCCGCCAGCATGTTGCTGGCAAAGAGCGCATCGACCCGCTCGACCCCGGCGTCTTCCATTGCGCTGCGTACGACCGCCGCACCCAAGGTTCGCAAGCCCTCGGGAGTGGCGCTTAGCACCGGGATCTGGCCGATCCCGACGATGCTGACGCCGCGCATCTCAGACCGCTCCGGACTCGCGCAGCGCCGCGATGGCGGCCGGGTCGTGGCCCAGCAGCTCGCCCAAGATCTCTTCGGTGTGCTGACCTAGCGTGGGAGGCGCCAGCCGGACTTCGGCGGGTGCGGTGGGAATTGCCAGCGGGGAGCCGAGGATAGGCAGTTGCCCTTCGGCGGGGTGGGCCACTTCCAACCGCATGCCGCGGGCCAAGACCTGCGGGTCGGCGAGCACCTGCTCGATTGAGTTGATGGGTCCGGCCGGCAAGCCAATCTGCTCGCACAACCCAAGCCACGTCGACACCGAACGACCCGCGAAGAGCTCATTCAACAGCCCGACGAGGACGACTCGATTCTCAATCCGGGCCGGGTTAGCGGCGAACCGCGGATCCTCGGCCCAGTCGAGGTGGCCGACCTCCCGGCAGAACTTGGACCACTGCACATCATTGCCGGCCGCGAAGGCGAAGTAGCCGTCGCTGGCCCGGAACACTTCATAGGGAACGATGTTGGGATGGGCGTTGCCGTAGCGCTTCGGAGGCTCGCCGGACACCAGATAATTGCTGGCCACGTAGGACATCAGCGCCAATTGGCAGTCTAGCAGTGAAATGTCAATCCGCTGGCCGCGCCCGCTTCGTTCGCGGGCAAAGAGCGAGGCCAGCACCGCGTTGCAGGCGAAGATCCCACTGGCCAGATCGGCGATCGCCACCCCGGCCCGGAAGGGTTCTCCTTCCGCGGGGCCGGTTACGCTCATGAACCCGCTCATGGCTTGCACGATGAAATCGTATCCGGGGCGCTGGCGATACGGTCCGGTGTAGCCGTAGCCGGTGATGGTGCAGTAGATCAGCCCCGGCCGCAGCTGCTGCAGGGCGTCGTAATCAAGCCCCCAGCCCTCGAGGGTGCCGGCCCGGAAATTCTCAATCAGCACGTCGGCGCGGCCAATGAGCTCGCGCATGACCTGCAGGCCCTGTTCGGACTTGAGGTTCAGGGTCAGGCTGCGCTTGTTGCGGTTGGCGGAAAGGAAATAGGCCGATTCACCGCTGGGCGTGAAGGGCGGGCCCCACTGCCGGGTGTCGTCGCCGCGGCCCGGGGCTTCGACCTTGATGACGTCTGCGCCGAGGTCGCCGAGCAGCATCGTGCAAAACGGGCCCGCCAGCACCCGGGTGAGATCGATCACCCGGATACCTTCAAGCAGCGATTGGGAGTTGTCAGGCGGACTGATGGGGCCGGCCATGCTGGGGCGCGGGAATTATACCTACGGCCAAAACCGAGGGCTGGGAGACGGTGTTGTACAATTCAACGCCCGAGCGAGAGTCCATGAAACCGCCGCCCTTCAAGTATCTGGCGCCTGACTCGTTGGAGCAGGCGCTGGAGCTTATGGCCCAGTACGGCGGAGAGGCGAAGCCGCTGGCCGGTGGGCAGAGCCTGATCCCCGCCATGAACTTTCGCGTGGCCCAGCCGGCGGTGCTGGTGGACCTCAATCGGATCACGGGCCTGGAATACATCAAGACGGCCGAGGACGGTTCGCTTGCGATGGGAGCGATGACCCGGCAGCGGGACCTCGAATTCGATCCACAGGTGGCAGAGCGGGTCCCGCTGCTGCACGAGTGTATGCCCCATGTGGCTCATCCTCAGATCCGAAACCGCGGCACGCTGGGAGGCAGCCTGGCCCACGCCGATCCGGCGGCGGAATTGCCGGTGGTGGCGGTAGCTGCTTCAGCCCGCATTCGGGCGCAGGGGTCACGGGGTGAGCGCTGGATCGAGGCGGAACAGTTTTTCCAGGGGATGTTCACCACTGCCCTTGAACCTGGAGAGCTCCTGGTGGAGGTGGTCTTTCCGCCGGCTGAGCCCGGGATTGGTTGGAGCTTCTTGGAGGTCTCCCGGCGGCGCGGCGACTACGCCATGCTGGGGATCGCGGCCAGCCTCAGCTTGAATGCTCAGGGAGTCTGTAGCGCGGCCCGGCTCGTATTTATGAACGCGGGGGACGGGCCGATCGAGGCTCGCCAAGCCGCGGCGGGGCTCAGCGGACAGCAGCCCGGGCCGGAAGCCTTTGAGCAGGCGGCGGCCGCCGCGCAACAGGAGATCGACCCGCTGGGAAATGTGCACGCAACTGTCGCTTACCAACGCCACCTGGCCACGGTATTGACCCGCAGGGCGCTGGCAATCGCGGCCGAACGCGCCCGGGGAAATGGGAATTTACCGGCGGCCGGCGCTGCCTGAGCGTTCCTCCTAGGACCAGCTAAGCGGACTATGGAGAATCACCAGCTCAGCCTCGTAGTCAACGGGCAGCCCGCGGAAGGGCAGGTCGAGCCGCGGCTGCTGCTGAGTGATTTCCTGCGGCATGAATTGGGACTGACCGGCACCCACGTCGGCTGCGAGCATGGGGTCTGCGGCGCCTGCACGGTGCAGTTCGACGGTCAACCGGTCCGCTCTTGCTTGATGCTCGCAGTGCAGGCCAATGGTCATGAAGTTCTCACGGTGGAGGGGTTGGCCGACAGTCGCGAGCAGCTTCACCCGCTGCAACAGGCATTCTGGGAAGCGCACGGCTTGCAGTGCGGATTCTGCACGCCGGGATTCCTCATGACCCTGGTCCCGTTCCTGGCCGAAAACCCGGATCCGAGCGAGCGAGAGATCCGGGAGGCCATTTCGGGCAATCTCTGCCGCTGCACGGGTTACCAGAACATCGTTACCGCGGTCCGGTTGGCGGCTGATCGATTACGCGCAATTTGAGGGCGGCATCCGGCCCACCCGATGCCGCCTGGCGAGGCTAGTCTTGCCGCCGAAGATGACCCGAAAGGAGCACAGGCAATGCCGCGAGTAGTGCACTTTGAGCTGGGAGTGGTCGACCCCGAACGGGCCGCGCAGTTCTATCGCGCCGTTTTCGGTTGGAAGGTCGAGAAATGGGGGGACTTCGATTACTGGTTGGTGACCACCGGGGAGGACGCTGAACCGGGAATCAACGGGGCTATCCTGGTCAACAAGGATGCTAAACCGCGCACGGTGAATACAGTGCAGGTCGAGTCGATCGAAGATGCGGCCGAGAAGGTGGTGGACGAGGGTGGGGCGGTGGTGACCGACAAAGTGACCATCCCCAACGTCGGGTACAACCTGTTCTGCCGCGATACGGAGGGGAATCTGTTCGGCCTACACCAGGTCGACCCCCAGGCCAAGTGAGCGAGGTGGCACTCTGGCTGCAGGTCGGGCCGTCGCTGTCGGCGATCCTGGATTCGCTCCGATTGGGCGATCGAGGGTATCTGGAAGAACTCGAGGCGCGGTTTGAGACGGTCGAGCCCGAACTGCACGCCTTTCTCCCGGAGGATGGGCGCTTTGAACGCCTGCACTCCGAATTCGCCGAGCTCGAGAAAAGTTATTCGGCCGTGGAAAGCCGGCCCCCGCTCTTTGGACTTCCGATCGGGGTGAAGGACATCTTTCGGGTCGATGGGTTCGAGACCCGGGCCGGGAGCCGGCTGCCCTCTGCGAAATTGTCCGGCCAGCAGGCCGTCTGTGTCTCCCAGCTAAAGCAGGCCGGCGCGCTGGTGCTGGGTAAAACGGTGACGACTGAGTTTGCCTTCTTTGCCCCCGGCCCCACCCGCAACCCTCACCATCCCGGCCATACCCCCGGGGGATCCAGCAGTGGATCCGCGGCGGCCGTCTCGGCTGGATTGGCCCCACTGGCCTTGGGAACCCAGACGATCGGTTCGATCAACCGTCCAGCGGCCTTCTGCGGCGTCGTGGGTTTCAAGCCGAGCTTTGGCCGAATCTCCACTCAAGGGGTAATCCCGCTCTCACCTTCGCTCGATACGGTCGGTTTCTTCACCCCAGAGGTCGAGGCGGCGCGGCGGGTAGCCCCGATCCTGATCGAGGACTGGCGGCCGAAAGCGGTCCACGATCGTCCGGTGCTCGGGATTCCCAGCGGGCCCTATCTGGAGAAAGCCTCGGCCGAGGGGCGAAGCCACCTGGAGCGAGTCATCGACCAATTGCGCCGAGCAGATTTCCGAGTCGTCGAGGTGCCTGCACTGTCGGATTACACCGAGATCGTGGAGCAGCACAATCGGATCTTGGCGGCCGAGGCAGCCCAGGTCCACCGCGACTGGATTGTCGAGTTCGAGTCGCTGTACCATGCCAAGACCGCCGAGCTGATTCGGCGGGGACAAGCAGTCGAGCCGTCTGATTTGGCCGCGGCGCTCGAGAGCCGGGGGAAGCTGCGGGCCGAGCTTGGCCGGCTGATGGAGCAGCACGGTCTCGACCTGTGGCTCTCGCCCGCCGCGGTGGGCCCTGCACCGGAGGGTCTGGAGAGCACTGGAGATCCGGCGATGAATCTCCCGTGGACCCACGCCGGGCTGCCGACCCTCAGCATCCCGACCGGCCGCAGCGCGGGCGGACTGCCGCTTGGCACCCAGCTGACCGGCGGCTGGCAGCGGGACGAGCAGCTGCTGGGGTTCGCGGCGATCATTGAGTCAGCCGTGGGGGACGGCTGAGCCCCGGGCTCCGATGCAGACCTGGAGGCTGGCTCGAATGTCGGGCCTCCCGTTCGATCTAAGTTGGCCCGCCGCAAAACCTATGCCAGGGTGCAATTTGTGAGGTATTTCACAATTACTCTTCATGGGCACCAGTGAAATGGCTGAGACGACCGCCTACGAGATTCGCTCCGGCGCCTACCACGACTCCGTGGTGCTCATGCAGCTCCAGCGCGCATTGGTTGGTTTGCCCGGGGTGCGCGACGCCGGGGTCGTAATGGCCACCGTCGCCAACCTGGAGCTGCTCGCCCAGAATAGCCTGCTGCCAGATCGGATCGATCCATCCCCCGACGACTTGTTGATCGTGGTACGAGCCGATGGCCAGGCGCCAGCCGATGAGGCCCTTGCACAGGTCGATGAGCTGCTCGCCCGAAGGCGGAGCGCTCAGGCCGGTCGCTACCGCCCGCGCAGCCTGAAAGCCGCCGCTGAGATGCTGCCTCAGGCTGAATGGGTCCTGATTTCCGTGCCAGGGCGCTACGCGGGCGCGGTGGCGCGAGAGGCGTTGGACCTCGGACGCAATGTCTTTCTGTACAGCGACAATGTTCCGCTGGAAGAGGAAGTCGAACTGAAACGGACCGCAGCCGCGCGCGGCCTGCTGCTCATGGGACCGGATTGTGGGACTGCCATTGTCAATGGAGTGGGCTTCGGCTTCGCGAACCGAGTACGCCGGGGGTCGATCGGCTTGGTCGGTGCCTCAGGAACCGGGATGCAGGCAATTTCGGCCCGCATTCACCAACTGGGAGCGGGTCTCTCGCATGCTCTGGGGACGGGCGGCCGGGATCTAAGTTCGAAGGTGGGCGGTATCACCGCGCTGCATTGCCTCGACTT
>JAHFAU010000088.1 GCA_023250385.1 Anaerolineales bacterium | reverse complement strand
CACGGATCGTAATCGTTCCCGATTACCAACCGATACACAAAGGGAGACGACGGGTCGGGCGAACTCGCTAGCTGCTCACTTCCGAGGCCGAACGCCCGCAAGATCGCCTGGCTTTCCTCGGCGGTCGCCAAACCGAAATCGATCAACTGGGTGGTGCTTGTGGGCGCGGAGGCCTCCGGGCCGACAAACGCGTCAAAACCTGCGTAGTTCAATCGTTCGGCGGCCAGTGCCCCCCAGGTCGCATTCTTGGAGGCGTTGATCACCTCCACCGTCAAGGCAGCCTCGGGGACCAGTTCGTCCGGCGACTCGAAGTCAAAGGCCTCAGCCACCAGAGCCTGCAGCGATTCGGGGTTGGGTACCAGAACTTGCGCGCCGCTGACCGGGACTCGCCAGCTCGTAACTTCGTCCCGCCCGATGAAACGGCTCCGAATGTCCGCGCTGCCGATCCGAGCCGACAGCGGCGCGAGCGAAAGCAGGTCTGCCAGACCGATGTCGGTCGTCAAGGAGTCGCTCAGCTCGGAATACAGGGTGGGGAGCTGCGGAATCAGGTGGAGACTCAATACTTGCCGGTAAATGGCGCGCAGAACCTCCTGTTGCCTTCGACTGCGGTCGAAATCGGAAGACAATCTGCGCGAGCGCGCGTACCAAAGTGCCAGATCTCCGTCCATGTGAACGACGCCAGCAGACGCCGTGTACAGCCGCCAGTTCTGTACTACGTTCGCATCCAGGTACGGTTCTTTCAGGCGCCAGTCCCGGTACGAGCAGGTCACGTTTACATCAACGCCGCCCAGCGTGTCGACGATCCGGCTGAACCCATCCATCTCGACCCGGGCGAAATGATCGATCGGAATCCCCAGGTTGTAGCGGATGGTATCGGCCAGCAGGGCCGAGCCGCCTCCCGGATACCCGATGGTCTCACACAGCGAGAAGGCAGTGTTGATCCGCTGCATGCTGTAACCCGGCAGGTAGACATAGAGGTCCCTCGGGATCGACAGCATTGCAACCACCCCTTTCTCGGGGTGGATCGACACGACGATCAAAACGTCGGTGCGGAAGCTGCTGCTCTGGGGACGCCGGTCGGATCCCAACAAGAGGATATTCACTACTGCCCGGTCGAAGCCTAACTGCGGGGACGGCGGTGGGATCGGGGTGGCGGGCGAGGGCGGATTGCCGTAGGTGAAGGGAGCCGGCCAGCCAAGGTCTGGCAGCGGCTGCGGCGTGGCCCGCCTTTCCGGGGTCGGGGTGTGGGGCGACGCGGGGGCACTGCGCTGAGCCGTCGGCTTCTGGAGCCGCGGCGCTCCGTATTCAACTTTGGGGGCCGGGGCGCAGGCAGCGGCCAATAGCGCGAGCGAAGCGAGCCAACCGCGAATCATCCCTGGCTCATTCTGCTCGGGCGGGGATCAAAACGGTGACGGTGCTGCCCCCTCCGACTTCACTTCCGATCCAGACCCTCCCCCCCATTCCTTCCGCCAGCTGCTTCACCCGAGCCAGGCCGGTCTCGGCTCCTCGCCCAGGTTCGGGGATGTGGAACACCCGCCCCAACTCCTCCGGTGGAATCCCGCCTCCGGAGTCACTGACCGAAAGACTGACCCAGGCACCGTCGGCCGAATCGGTTGCCAGGGCGGAGACCGGAATCACTGATCCGGCCGGCGAGGCCTGAATCGCGTACTCGATCAGGGTCACCATGATCTGGCGCAGTTCGTCCGGGTCGCCGCCCACCGCGGGAAGGCTTTCGGCCAAATCCAGGTGAAGCGATTGGTCTCGCTCTTTGAGACTGCCGGCGACCTGTGCGACGGCAGTTTCCATGCAGGTGATCACGTCGGCCTGGCTATCGATCGGAGCGTCGCTCCCGCGGACCAGGCTCAGCAGCCCATTCAACTGATCAAGGACCCGGGAGGCGCTATCGTTGATCCGATCCACGAACTTGCGTTGATCCGCTCCTAATTCACCGATGCCGCCGCCTGCCAGCATCTGGCTGTAGCCCTGGATCGAAGCGAGCGGGTCCCGCATGCCCTCGACAAACGCAGTCAAGGAGCCGACCGGGATGGGTTCCTGCCGCTCGGTCGCGCTGCTGACCTCCGCCAACTCCTCGAGGGCGAGCCGCAGTTCCGCCTTGAGGGTTTGTACCTGCTCAGGGGGTTCGGCGCTCGGCGAACGTCTTGACGAGCCTCCGATCCGTTTGAGCCGCAGCTCGGCTTGCTGGACACCCCCCTGGATCATCCCACGGATGATCAGGAGCGAAACTGCCGGATAGACGACTGCCTCCGCGATCCTCAATAACCCGGTGCCAAAGAACCCATCCGCCCCAAATCCGACGGCCAAGGCTGCGTAAGCCAGGCCGAGCACCGGCCAGTTCGAGATCCGCCTGACCGACAGGAGGACAATCAGCGAGAGCGCAACCAGCAGACCGAATCCACCCCACAGCCCAATCGGCCAGGAGGCCCCTGCCAACTGCTCGATTCCCACGGATACGGTGAGCCCGACAACCAGCACAGTGTTGATGGCCAAGAGCCAGGAGTCCCAGCGCAAGTGCGGCAGCGGCAGGAGCAGCAGCCATCCGGTAACCAAGGCCGTTGCCACCGCGGCGAACCACTCAAGCCAGGAGACGAGCAGGCGGGTGTCGAAGATTCCCCACGAGCCCACCAGGAGAAGTGCCACGAGCGTCAGCCGGAGGCCGACGACCGGCACCCCGGCGGCGGACCAGCGAATTGAGTTTGGGCGTGGTGGGAGTGCGGTCGCTACCCCGAACAGCAGCGCAAAGGTGGTGGCGACCGCCAGGTTGGAGGCCAGACTACCCGCGAGCAGCGGCTCGGGCATGGGTTGGTCCGACCGAAAGTCGGCCGGAGATTATAGCACGCAGGGCACGAGCGACAGTTTGGGGGGTCCCGCTTACGGGGGCTGTGGCCGCGGTTCAAGCCCGATCCAGCGAACCGCCGCTACCCCGTACAGGATGGACAGCCAGAAGGTGATCCCCCGAAAGGCCAGCGTGATCACTGCCGCCCGGCCAAACGGCACCCCGAGCGAAGTCAGCACCAGGGTCATCGCTCCCTCCACAAATCCGATTCCGGACGGAGTGGGGGAGACGATGTAGAAGAGATAGCCGACGGCGAAGCTGGCGATGAGAGTGCCGGCGAAGGGAGTCTGGCCGAAGGCGAGAAAGACCAGCGCCAGAACCATGAGCAAGAGCAGCTTGCTGCTCACCGCCAGGGCTGCCGGGAGCAGCAGCGCTTGGGGAGTGCGCCGCACCTCCTGGAGCCCCTCATGGACCTCATGGGCGAAGCTGTGGGCGCGGGAGATGTCGAAGAGGTCTCTCCGAATGATCGGCCTGAGCACCCGATTCAGCCGCTCGCCCGCCCAATAGAGCCAGCGGGTCAGCTGGTCCGGGGATTCCATCGCCAGGGCTAGCAAGGCGCCGCTGACCAGGGCAGTCGCCCCCAGGATGAGGGCGGCCAGCACCTCGGCTGCGCTCAAGTGGTTGAGCTGAAAGAGAACCAGGAGACCCAGGCCGACCACCGCCAGCAAGCTCAGCTGCTCTCCAAAGACGAACAGGGCAATCCCGGTGGTCACCCGTCCGACCGGCAATCCACGCTTTCGTCCATCGGCCAAGAGCACCGCCATTCCCCCCATCCCGGCGCTCGGGGCGACCACACTGACGAACTGGACTGCGGCATTTACCAGGGTCAGATGCAAGAGCTGCTCATTGATCCCCAGCGCTCGGTAAATCGACTTGAATGAACCACCCACGTTCATGATCCAGAACAGGTGCACCACCACGGCCAAGCCAAGCCAGCGTGGGTCACCGGTTTGCAGCGTTTGAAGCACCTGCATGAACTCGTCGAAGCGCGTAGTCAGGAAGACGGCCCCGAGCACAAAGAGCAAAATCAACAGCAGTTTGCGCATTCGGTTAGCTTTTCCCGTCGGCAAACTTCTCGATCCCGGCCGGATCGCCGGCGGCGGCAGTGTTGACCTCCCGGTCGATCCGCTTCACAAGGTTGATCAGCACATCTCGCGGCCCGAGTTCAATGAAATCGGTCACGCCCGCCTCGAGCATGGATCGTACGGTCTCGGTCCACCGGACCCGGGAGGTCAGCTGCGAGCGAAGTTCTTCCCTGATCTCGGAGACCGTGGCCAGCGGCGCGGCGCTCACATTCCCGATGACTGGAATCGCGGGGGCCGAGATGGCAGTGGACTCGATCGCCCGGTTCAGCTCGGACTGGGCCGGCTCCATCAAGGCAGAGTGGGCGGCGATGCTCACGGCCAACTCAACGACCCGGCGCGCCCCGTCCGCCCGCAGCCGTTCGATGGCGGACGCCAGAGCGGGCTTAGATCCCGAGATCACCAGTTGGCCTGGGCAGTTATCGTTGGCAACTTGCACGGCTTCGCCGGTTGCTCCTCGGGCCGCCGCACAGGCGGCCTCCACCGTATCCAGATCCAGCCCGAGCACGGCCGCCATACCTCCCGGGCTGCGACCCCCGGCCGCCTTCATCGCCTCGCCGCGGGTCCGCACCAGTCGGAGTGCGTCTGGGAAGTTCATCGCCCCGGCGGCGACCAGGGCGCTGAACTCCCCCAGGGAGTGGCCGGCCACCCAGCCGGCGAGCAGATCGGGGCGAATGGATTGCAGGGCGCGCAGAGCCGCAACCGAATGACAAAGCAGCGCCGGTTGGGTATTGACCGTGGCGTTCAGTTCCTCAACTGGACCCGCCCAGCAGAGCCGAGAAAGCGCAAAGCCGACGATCTCGTCGGCTTCTTCGAAGACTTTGGCGGCGGCCGGGTAGCGGGCCGCCAGCTCCCTTCCCATACCGACTTCTTGTGATCCCTGGCCTGGGAAAAGAAATGCGACCTGCTTCGAGTTGGATACCATCGCCTAGTGGGTTAGGCGCGCTCGATCTCGATGACCTCCCGGCCGGCGTAGTGCCCGCAGTTTGGGCATACGTGGTGCGGCAGATGCTTCTCGCCGCAATTCGTACAGGTGAGCAGATGCGTGCTGGGCAGCGCATCGTGTGCTCGCCGCCGGTTGCGTCTTCCTTGGGAGAGTTTTCGCTTCGGCAGGGGCGGCATAGGGTCCCTTGGCTGGTCTTACAGAAGATCGCCTGCCCTTAGGGCAGGCGGGTTCATTATAACGGCGCCAAACGCGCTGTCAAGACATGCGCTTTTCGCGGGTCGTCAAGGGGGATCCAAGAGCACATTCGGTATAATCGAGCCGTGACCCTGAGCCACATTGACAGCCGCGGACGAGCCCGCATGGTGGACGTGGCAGGCAAGCCGGAGTCCGAACGAACTGCGATCGCTCGAGCTGCGGTGTTAATGTCGCCTGAGACGTTAGGCGCGGCCCGCGCCGGGGATCTGAAGAAGGGCGACCTGCGGGCCGCGGCTGAGCTGGCCGGCGTGATGGCGGCCAAGCGTACTGCCGAGCTAATTCCGCTCTGCCATCCGCTCCCGCTCACCCAGATCGTGGTCGAACTCGAGTTTTCTGAGGAGCTACCCGGGGTGGAGATCACGGCTTCAGTCCGAACGGTGGCACGGACCGGGGTAGAAATGGAAGCCCTGACCGCGGTCTCGGTAGCGGCGCTGACAGTGTACGACATGATTAAAGGCCTCGAGCGAGGGGCCCGGATTTCGGATATCCGCCTGCTTGAGAAGCACGGCGGCAGTTCCGGCGACTACGTGGCAGAGTGATTCATGCAGGTTGAAGTTCTCTACTTCGCCACGCTGCGCGATTTGGTTGGTAGTCGCAAAGAGCAGCTCAGCCTCCCTGAACACTCCACGATAGGGGACCTGAAGACCCGCTTGAGCGAGCGCGGCGATCGCCTGGCTCTGGCGCTTGGCAGTGCCCTGTTTTCGGTGAACCACGAGTTTGCCTTCCCAGAGGAGCGATTGAAGGAGGGCGACGAAGTGGGAGTGTTCCCGCCGGTAAGCGGCGGTACACATCCGACCATCCTCAAGGTAACCAAAGAACCGCTCGATCTGAACCAACTGATCGACTCGATCGCCGGCGCAACGACCGGTGCGGTCTGCCTATTCAGCGGCCTCGTGCGGGCACAGACCGAGCGAGCAGAACCACACCTGACCAGCTTCCTCGAGTACGAGGCCTATTGGCCGATGGCGGAGGCTAAGCTCGGCCAGGTGGCTGCCGAGATGCGCGAGCGTTGGCCGGCCGTCGAAGGGATCGCCATCGTGCAGCGCCTGGGCCATCTCGACCCAGGAACGCCGACCGCGGTGATAGCCTGCAGCGGGCCGCATCGGGACAGCGGAATCTTCGAAGCAGCTCGCTACGGAATTGATAGACTCAAACAGATCGTCCCGATCTGGAAGAAAGAGGTCGGCCCGGGGGGTGAGACCTGGGTAGAGGGGACGTACCAGCCCCAAGCCAGCGATCAGAGCAGGTAGAGCCGCCGGAGGGCTGGTCCTGGCCTTTCCGCTGCAGCAACTGCGGCCGGGACTACCCGCGGGGAGCGCTCCCTTTCCGGTGTCCGGCCTGCGGGGGCCATTACGATCTGGCCCATCCGCTGCAGTACTCGCCAATCCAGGCCCGCGGGCTGGAGCGATACCGAGACGCATTCCCGCTTCCACCAGGAACACCGCTGCTTTCGCTCGGCGAGGGTGATACACCGCTCGTTGTGCAGGAGATTGAGGGGAAACAGGCTTATTTCAAGTGCGAGTATCTAAGTCCGACCGGGTCGTTCAAAGATCGCGGCACTGCGGTGCTGGTTTCGTGCCTGGCAGGGGCCCAAGTCACGGAAGCGATCGAGGACTCCTCCGGAAACGCCGGGGCGTCCTTCGCCGCCTATGCGGCCCGGGCTGGGATTCGAGCCAAGGTGTATATGCCAGACTCCGTTTCAGGTCCCAAGCGGGCGCAAATCGAGGCTTACGGCGCGGAAGTTGTTTCCATCTTGGGCCCCCGATCGGAGACTGCCCAGGCGGTGCTGCGGGCGGCCGAAGCGGGTTCAGTCTATGCGAGCCATGCCTACCTGCCGCAGGTTCTGGCGGGAATGGCGACCCTTGCCTTCGAGCTGGTAGAGCAGCTCGGTCGGGCGCCTGGGACGCTAGTGCTCCCCGTGGGGCAGGGGACGCTGCTGTTGGGAGCACACCTTGGGTTTCAAGCGCTCGCCAGGCAAAATATGATCCCGGAACTCCCCCAACTCATCGGCGTCCAGGCGCGGGCCTGCGCCCCCCTTTGGGCCGTGCATGAGGCCGGTATGGCCGGATTGGGGTGGGTGCGGGAAGGACCGACGCTTGCCGAAGGGATCCGAATCATCCACCCGCTGCGGGGAGACGCAGTGTTGGCGGCGGTCGAAACGACCCAGGGTGATTTCGAGGTCGTGGAAGAGCCCGAGATCGCGGCGGGGAGGCAGGCGCTTGCAGAACGCGGATTCTTCGTTGAACCGACGTCGGCAGTAATCTGGTCGCCGCTGGTGCGGCGCTTGCCTGGCTTGCCGGATCCGGTCGTGGCGGTGTTAACCGGCTCCGGATACAAGGCGGGCTGGAATGGAGACCATAAGGGATGACTCGTGTTGTTATTACCGGGATGGGGACTCTGAACCCGATTGGCAAATCGGTCACCGAGTCCTGGGAGAACGCGGTAAACGGTGTATCGGGGGTGGGGCCAATCACCCTCTTTGATTCATCCGACCTGTTGGTCCGGATCGCCGCCGAAGTCAAGGATTTCAATCCGGTCCAGCATATGGAGGCTCGCGAGGCCCGGCGGCAGGATCGCTTCGAGCAGCTCGCAGCGGCCGCCGCCCAGGAAGCGGTCGAACAGTCTGGATTGAAGATCCAACCCGAGAATGCGGCCCGGGTGGCGGTAATCATCTCCTCGGCAACCGGCGGCCTGAGCACGCTCGAGGAGG
Organism: Anaerolineales bacterium; assembly: GCA_023250385.1. Classification (GTDB taxonomy): domain Bacteria; phylum Chloroflexota; class Anaerolineae; order Anaerolineales; family E44-bin32; genus JADFRG01. The sequence continues at coordinate 302 of JAHFAU010000088.1, read as the reverse complement.
GCATAACCGATATGAATGCCCAGGGACCTCGGCGAGTGAGCCCATTCCTGATCCCGATGTATATGTCGAATGGGGCGGCCGGACTGGTCGCGATCCACTACGGAGCCAAGGGTCCGGCCTTCTCGGTTGCCTCGGCTTGCGCTTCCGGGGCCGATGGGATCGGTCAGGCCTGGCTGTTGATCCGGGCGGGGGTCGTAGACTCGGCGCTGGCCGGTGCGTCCGATGCCTCGATCAGCAAGATCGGGGTCAGCGGCTTCGATCGCTTGGGCGCAATGTCCCGCCGCAACGAGGATTACTCGATG
>JAHFAU010000087.1 GCA_023250385.1 Anaerolineales bacterium | reverse complement strand
GCTGCGGCCGGGGAGTATGGGGTGTATGCTACGGCCTGGGATCTGGCAGGGAACAAGGGTCAAGATGCAGGTGTGATCCTCGTTCCAGGACTGCCGGCGCTGGCGACTGCCGGGGAGCTCCTGACCGGCACACCGCTCACGGGGATCGGTCAGGCGGATCCAGATCGGAAGTCAGGACCGCTCTCAGGCACTGCTCCAACGATTTCTCGCAGCCTCTGGCTGTGGCCGACGATTGCCTGGCTCGGACTGCTGGGAGGGGTGGGGATTTCCAAACTGGTGGATCCGCGGCCGGCTGCCCTGAATCGCCTGCGACAAGAGTTGGACCAGGTCCGGCTGTGGCGGGCGGAATGAGGAGGAGTGATGCTTGAAGTCGCCCTGGCGATCAGTGTCCTCGCTGCAGTCGTCGTCGTTGGGGTGTTGATATCAGTCGGCAACGAGCGCCAGCGCCGGGCGCTTGACAAGCTGCGCGAAGACCTGCGCAACTGGGCGCTGGGCGATCTGGAGGTCAAGCGGGAGCGGGCGGCCCGCGAGATCCAGATCATGGACCCCCTTGCCTGGTTTCGAGACGCTGCCCGCAAGGCCACCGGGATGGCCTGGGAGATGCGGGCCATCGCCAAGGTTCTCGAGCACCCCGAAGCCATCGTCGTTGCTTCGGATAACGGCGGTTACCTGATGTTCTCGCCTGTCCGACCGGATCGGGTACGCAAACTGCTCAAGGCGCCGTCCGGACGAGCGCAGACCGGCCCGTTGCCTTCCGAGATGCGTCTGGCACTACGGGGCAGGAAGCGCATGGAGACCTACGAACTCTCGGCACTCAACGCCGGGATCTTTTTCGACCTCGAGGCCGACCGGGTGTGGCGGATGCTCACCGACCGACCCTTGAAGGCTAACCAGCTCTGGCTCTACGAATTCCGCTCCGCCTGACCGACTCCCGAGCTCTCCAACTGAGTAGCCGGCGCCCGAACGCGTCGCAACAACAGAGACAGTCCGGCCAGAACGACGAGCCCGGACAGCAGCGCTCCGGCGAAAGTGGCATGAATCCGGACCACAATCGAGGCGATCCCGAGTGCCGCGCCCAACACCAACGCTGAACTTAGGATGAGCAAATGCCTGCGGAGCAACAATCTGGGCTCATGGATCCTTCCCGCCTTGCGCAGCCGTTGGTGCAATGCCGACAAGTCCCAATAGGCGAGCGCGAAGGACATTGAAACGAGCGCCAAAACCTGTGAGGAACTGGCGATCGCGCACATCCCGGCCTGGGCCAGAAACCAGATCGAAGGCGTCCATCCCGACTCTCGAGCCTCGCCGATCACGCCAAGCGCGGCCGTGACCCCCAATGGCAGGATCAGAATCTCGTCCTCACCGGCGATGAAGCCGAGCACCAGCGCGCCGGTTGAGGCTGCTAGCGAGACGAGCGCCCATCGCCGAACTTCTTTCATAGCCTGGCTCCGATGGAGGCCAGCCATGGAGCCGGCCGGCTCAGATGCATCTCGATCAACTGCTCAAACGGCAGAGAGGTGTCCCAGAGCAGTCTGAACACCCCGGCATGCGCCAGCCGCCGAGAAATCACTGCCTGCTCGACGCGAGCCAGGCGCAAGGCCAAGTTGACCTCAGGTCGGTCTGGCAGCAATCTGGCCTCGACCTCGACCAGATCCGGACTGATCACGAGCAGAGGGTACCGGCGCGCCCGCAGGCCGAGCAGGTCGTTCACATCCGTTCTCAATAGCGGACTGAACAGGATCAGCTGAGTATGCGAAGGGAACAGCCGGCTGGGAAGGTTCCGCAGCTGGTCAAAGATCTGGCTTTGGCCGAGGCTGGCACGGGCAAGCGCACGCAGGATCCGCTCGCGCTGGACCTTTCCAGTTCTCGGAACGGTCCAGTCAAGGTGGCCGCCATATACCAGCAGCCCGACCTGATTGCCCTGACTCAGCAAGAGCTCCGATAAAGAGGCCGCCGCCTGGATCGAGTAAGCGAGCCCCACTTCGGACCCCGACCCGGCGTTGCTGCTGGAGCGGGCATCGACGATGAGTCCGACCTCGGCCATGCGGTCTTGTTCGAAAACATTGACGAATAGATTGCCGGGGAACCGGCCGGACACCTTCCAGCTAATCCAACGCCACGGGTCGCCAGCGTTGTAGCTGCGGATTCCATAGAACTCGATCCCGGGCCCGCCAATCCGGGCTGAATAGGCCCCCGCCTGGGCCCCCACTCGCTGAGGCCGCAGGTAGAGCCGGCGCAGCTTTTGCACCGCCGGTCGAACCAATACCGAGCGATCCGCGGCAAGGGTGAGCCGCGAATCGAAGAAGCCGAATGGATCAGCCGCCCTGAGTTGGACTCCTCCGAAATGATGATGGCCAGTTCTGGCTAGCAGCCGATAGGTCAGCAGCCGGCGACCGCCCGACGGCAATGAGCTGACAAGGTTGGCTTCCCCCTCGATTCGTGGCAGCCCTGGAGGAACCAAATCTTGAATCTCGAGTTCCTCGAGGCCGCCACCGCCATTCTCAACCGTTAGCTCGACGGTGATGGCAGCTCCCGGGTTGGGAGAGGTCGAACTAACTTGTCCACTCACTCGGAGCTGAAGCTCGGCCGGCCGAAGAACCGTCGCGACTGCCAGATACGCTAACGGCGGAAGGGCCAGGGCGAGCAAAGAGGAATTGAAAGTTGCCAGGCCAGCGACCAGCAGCGCGCAAATGACCAGGCCCAACAAGCCCGCGCGCCGCACGATTAGATTCCCTCGAGCACGGGTACCGGGACGGCAGCGAGGCTCGCCTCAATGACCTCCTCGGGGGCGCTCTTCTTGAGCCAAAATTCAGGCTGCAGCAACAAGCGATGGACCAGGGCAGGCTTGGCGAGCCGCTTCACGTCGTCGGGCAGGACATAGTTTCGGCCCTGAATGGCTGCCCAGGCGCGGCTCGCTTTCATAAGCGCCAGAGCGCCGCGGGGGCTGGCACCAACCGCCACCCGAGGATCGCGCCGGGTGGCGCTCGCAAGTTGAACAATGTAGCGCTCGAGATCCCCATCTACATGAATCGTTTCAACCGCGGTCCGAGCAGCCGCAAGCTGTTCGGGTCGAACAACCTGCGAGATCATCAATTCTTCGCTTTGGCGCTCGCGGCGCCGGGTCAGGATCTCCTGCTCCTGTTCGAACGATGGATAGCCGACCTGCAGTCGCATCATGAACCGGTCGAGCTGCGCCTCTGGCAACGGAAAGGTGCCTTCGTACTCGATCGGATTCTGGGTTGCGATCACGACAAAAGGATCCGGAAGGCGAATCGACTCACCCTCTAGAGTGACCTGATATTCCTGCATCGATTCGAGCAGAGCCGACTGGGTCCGGGGCGAGGCACGGTTGATCTCGTCGCCGAGCAAGATGTTGGTAAAGATCGGGCCGCGGCGTAACTCGAAGGAGTCTGAACTTCGACTGAAGACGTAAGTACCCGTAATATCGGCCGGAAGCAAGTCTGGTGTGAATTGGATTCTGCGAAACTCAAGCCCCAATGCCTTCGCCAGGCTCTTCGCGATCAAGGTTTTGCCGAGTCCGGGGAAGTCCTCCAGCAGCACGTGACCCCCGGCCAGGAAACAGGCCAGCAGCTGATTGAGCAGGTCGGTTTTCCCAACCACGGCCCGTTCCACCTCGCCGACAACATCCTGGGCGAGCGTTTGTACCCGGCTTACGTCAGGCGGCACCGTTCAAATCCTCACTGCCAGCTAGATACTCGACCAGGATCGCCGGATCGAGGCTGAGTTCGCTCCGGGTCCGGTGCGGGCGGATCGTGCGCTCCTGCCGGCCCGCAGCCAGGAAGGCCTTAATCCGGGGATCGTCGGCCGGTGCAGGCAGCCCAAGTTCGTCGACAAGCGTCGCGATCCGCCGGGCCAACCTCCAGCGGAAGTATTCTCCCCGGGTGTGGTCGTCCAACAGTTCAAGCCATCCCCGCAGGCTGCCTTGCGACCGGAACTGAGTCCGGCGATCGGCCGCCGGTCGATCGGCCCGCAAAGCGAGACTCCTCAGTCCGACCAGCCCAAATAGGCCGACCAGAACTGTCCAAAGCTCAGCTTGCGGTAAGCCGTTGATCGTTCCCGTCAGCCAAGCCCAGAACTGACCGAGCGGGCGACTGCCGATGCGCAACAGCACGAGCTCGACGAACCGCTCGAGCGCGATCAAGCCGGCGAGCGCACCAACTGTGATGGCGCCGCGCTGCCACCGGGTGTGGATCAGGACTGTTCGATCTCCTGGAGAATCGACCGAAGAGCAGCCGTCGCCGCCTGCTCGTCCTTCCGGCTTAGTCTCTCCCGACCGTAGCGGGCCCTTTCGAAAAGCACGGTCAAACTCGCGACTGGGCCACGGGGGAGGGTTGCTCTCTCAAGCGCAGCTTGATACTCGCGCGGCGTCATAGCCTGCGCCCTACGGATCCCTCTTCGCTCTTCGCCGACTTCGCAAAGAGCCCGGTACGCCTGATAGATCACACTTTCGAGGTCGCGCTGCCCTCGATCCAAGTCCCGCAATGCCTGGCGCAACTCGTCAATCCGCGGATCCGCTACCCTTCGGGTGCGGCGCACAATCCAATACCCTGCCGCCACAACCGCGAGTGCGACCAGGCTGCTAATTCCCCCGATGAGCCAGCGCGGGGCAGCTGCGGCCTCTGGGCCGCTTGCCGGCTCGGGCCCGCCAGCGCCGGCCACTTCCGGCGGCGGAAGCGCGGGGACCTGGGCGCGCAAGGAGGGTGAAATACTAAGGACCAGGTAGCTCACCAACAGCAGCGAGAGGACCTGGATGAGAACCCGGCGGCGGGCGCTAGGGGAGACAATCAGGTAGAGGACGGAGGGCGGCAAGAGGGCGAAGAACACAAACCTGGCGATTGCCGCAAGCCAGCGAAAGATCGCGGAAGTGGAATCGGTCCGCTGAACCAAAGCCGGATCAAAGGGCGATGTGAGATCCCCAAACTCCAAACGTAGGCCGCTCCGCCGTTCTACTCCGGAAATCGTGCTCGCCAGGAGGGTCACTCCCAGGATAGCGACCGCAGAGTAAATGAGGGTGAGAAACCGGCCGGAGCGGAAAGTCATCGTGCCCGCGGAAGTATACCCTCGCCGTTCGGCTGGCGTTCATTGGGGCGAGGCTCAGGTTGCGAACCCGAGCGATCCGTTTAGAATGTCCCTGATGATGAGAAGCGCGCGGGCCGGATGGTCCCCTTGCTTGGGGCAGGCTGACGCCTTGCGGGAGGCCATTAAGACTTGGGTAGATGCCTCGGAGTCCTCCCGGGCATTCATGGTGAGGATGCCTTTGGACGCAAGTGCCGCTCTCGCTCCGTTCCATCCCGGATATTTCAATGAGATGCAAGCGGCCTACGAGCGGGAGCGGGCGGCTCGAGAGCAGTACATCCTGGCCAACAATGCTTTGTACGAATGCATGGAGACGAATGGTCTGATCCCGTGAGGGGCGGCGAACTGCGGCGCAACGTTCAGCGGTTACCGTGGCGCTGCCGGGGGGTTGGGCAGCGCCGTTGCTTTAGGGGTGCCTGACGGGTTTCGAACCCGCAGCCTCCTCATCCACAGTGAGGCGCTCTACCCTTGAGCTACAGGCACCATACGCGGGGATTCTACGGATTGGCCCGTCGAACGTCAAGCCGACGGTCGAGCCTGAGCAGCAGCCAGCTCCTTGACTCGGGCGATTGCCAGCTCGATCGCTACTGACTCCTGATTCCCAGTCTGCATATTCTTGAGCGTCACTTGCTTGGAGCCGATCTCTTCCGGGCCGAGAATCGCGACCAATGGAATTCCTTGGCGGTCGGCAAACTTGAGCTGCTTGGGCAGCCGATCGGCCTGTGGATACCACTCCACCCGGAGACCGGCTGACCGGAAGCGGGCCGCCAGCTGGAGCGCGGGCTCGAGGCTCTCCACCTCGAAGCTGGCGATCATCAGGTCGGCCGGATTCGTCCGCAGCTTCGGTAAGGCATCGTACTTCTCCAACACCAGCCGGATCACCACATCGCCCATGGCAAATCCAGTCCCGGGGATCGGGTCGCCGCCAACCGCCGAAATGAGATCATCGTAACGCCCGCCGCCCAGGATCGCCCGGTATTCTCCGGCCGCATCGCGCGCCTCCCAGACGGTCCCGGTGTAGTAATCGAGTCCGCGGATCACGGTCGGGTCGTACTCCAGGTATTGGGCGGCGCCGAGGGCCTCAGCCGCCCGAAAGAAGCGGCGAAGCTCATCCGAGGTCCGCCACGCCTCCCGATCGGCGAGAGCCGCTTGGAGCTGTTCCAGCTGGCGACCCTCCAGGCCGGTGCGGCGCGCTTCCGCTTCCCACGCATCCGGGCCCAACCGATCGCGTCGGTCGATGAGCCGAAACACGGCCGACTGCTGAGCTGTGGGAATGCCAATCGACTGCAGCTGCAGTTCAGCGAGCCGGCGGTCGTTAATGAGAATCCGCACCGCATCCGGGCCCAGCCCGACCCGGCCCAAGAAAGCGGCTGCGATGGCGGCCATTTCTGCGTCGGCCTCGGGTGAGTTTACCCCCAGGAGATCGATATTCCACTGGAAAAATTCACGGGAGCGGCCTCTTTGGGGCTGTTCGTAACGCCAGAAGGGGCCAAACGACCACCAGCGGATCGGCCGCGGCAGGACTCTGCTTCGGGCCGCGATCATGCGAGCGAGGGACGGTGTCAGCTCCGGGCGTAGGGCGATCAGCTCCCCGCTGCGATCTGGAAAGACAAACGACTGCTCCCGGACTAGCTCGTCGCCGGACCTTGCCGCGTACAGATCGACCCGCTCGAGAAACGGACCGTCATACTCCTGGTAGCCAAACTGTTCCGAGACTGCCCGGATCGAGGCATACAGCCATCGCTGGAAGGCCATGTCTTCGGGGTAGAAATCTCGGGTCCCTTTGACCGAAGTGATTGCGGTCATCCCGGCGCTCTATTGCTCCGGGATGATCAGCACCTGACCAACCACGATCACATTGGGATCCTGAATTCGCCTTCCGTTCGCGCCTTTCAGCTCCAAGACGGTGAGGCCGAACTGGTTGGCAAGTAGCGATAGGGTGTCGCCTTCTTTGACGGTGTAGGTGAAGAAGCTCTCGAGCACGTTGTCACCGCTCACCGAACCAGCGCAGGCCGCCCCACTGATCTTGGCCGCGGCCTGGGCCCCGCTCGGGATCTGCGTGACAGGGATGGCGTTTGTGGGGAGCTTCCAGACGAAGACCCGATCGAAATGGGAATGGGCGTAGGTTTCATCTTCGGTCTGGACGATGAATCCCACGTTTCCATCCTTATACTCGTCGTCATAGGCACGGCCGACGAGACGGCCATTCACGAAGAAGGTCAGCTCGGGTCCGTTGGCAATAACCGTGAGTTTGTCCTCCTCGGCTCGGGTCAGACCCCGGATCGAATCATCCACCCCTTCGGTCAAGACAACCAAACCGGCAGGGCTGTTCTTGGTGATCTGCCAGACCTGAGTCCGGGGCGACACGGTGATGGCATAAAACTCAGAGGCTGACTCGCGAATCATGAGACCGTGGCGATAGTTGCCGGCTTCGGTTTCAGTCTTGGCCTGGAAGATATCAGCTTCTGCAACGAAGTTATCCAACGACAACTCGTGGCGTACAGCCAGGCAGTCTTCGGGCGCGCTTACCTGGAGGTGGTAGAAGTCGGTCGGGTGGTATCCGTAGAAGTAATCCTGGACCGGCTGGGCGGCTTGAAACCACCCGCTCAGGATGTTGGCGAATTCATCGGTTAGGACTAGAGCCGGGTCGACCCGGACATCGACCGTGCTCGCAGCGCAGCGGAATCCTGCATCGGAGACCGTGGCGCTGGCCTCGGGATCGCCGATCAGGCGGTAGGTCATGTCGTTCGGGAAGTTGTTGGCCCCGCCGCGCAGGACGCGTTCACCCTCCCGCAGCGGTGAATAAGGTACGTCTACCCATTCCCAGACGTTGCCCGCCATGTCGTACACGCCGGATATGCTGCGGTTGGCGGGGATCGCCCCAACCGGGTACGTTCCCCCCGGAGGCAGCTGGACCGCCCCTTCTTCATCGCCCCACGGATACAGCAGACCGCCTGGCCCGCGTGCTGCGACTTCCCACTCGGCCTCGCTAGGCAGGCGTTTACCCCCCCACCGGCAATAGGCGTCGGCCTGGTCCCAAGAGACGGTTCGGACCG
>JAHFAU010000086.1 GCA_023250385.1 Anaerolineales bacterium | reverse complement strand
CGCGCTCAGCACACCGAACTGGATAGGGGAGATCCCGTTGAGTTCCACAGCCCACAACACCACGAACGCGTAGGGGATCTGCTCGCAGAAGCGGATCAGGATGTCCGAGGTCAGCAGGTTGCGCAGTGCCGGGCTCATCAGCGAAAGAGCCCGCAGTGGATTTCCCACCGGGTTCCGCGCGGGCCGCCGTTCGTCAGACAGGAACCGCTGCTGGAGCAGCAAGGAGACGAACCCCAATCCAATTGCGGCGGCGAACGCCAGCCGGATCCCGCCTCGCTCGCCGTAGCTGCTGATTAAGATTCCGCCCAGGACCGGCCCCAGCGCCATGGGGATCCGCCGCACCAGCGAGTGCATTGAGACCCCCATCGTCCGCTTGGCGCTGGGCAGTACCTCCGAAACCAGGTCCATCGTCGCCGGCAGCGAGAGGGCCGACCAGGAGATGAACAGCATCGATCCGGCGATCGCCCCCTGCCAGTATGGAAATAGGATGACAATCGAGTACCCGGCGATCGCCACCAGGTTGAACACGGCCAGTGCCCGTTTATGACCCAGCCGATCACTGAGATAGCCGCCAGGGAATGAGTACAGAGCGCTGAGCAAGTTGTCCAGGCCGTTGAGCAGTCCAACCGAGAGTGCACCCCCGCCCAGCGCGACCAGGTACAGGGGGAGGAAGCGCTCGGCCAGGTGCTCGCCCAGCCCGACAAGGACGACCATCGTGAGCAGCACGGCCATCGGCCGCCGGAGCCCGAGGAAGGAGGCTATCGCTCGGACGTTTGGGGCGGTGGTGGAGGTGCTGGAGGTGCTGGAGGTGTTGGAGTGCTTCAGTGCCACCTACTGGTCGCCCGGTCGTGCACCTGGGCGTGGCCCGGCGCATGATACCATTCGGTCAACCCGGCCAGGGCCCGACCCTGCCGCCATTAGGAGCCGCCTGACATGACGGACAAATATCTTGAAAGCCTGCTAGGACATAATGAGAAGGTCGTGCTCATCACTCGCCAACACACCTTCATCCTGCTGAGCGCGATCGCGGCGGAGATACTGGTGATCGTACTGATCCTGGCCGGTGTGACGGCCCTGACCGCCATGGTCTTTCCGCTGGCGGCCTTCGCTTACGTGCTGCTGATCCTGCCGATCGTAAAGGGGACCTACGACTTCCTAAACTGGCGCCAGCTGCAGTACGTCATCACCAACCGGCGAGTGATCCACATCTCAGGAATCTTCAGCAAGGACGTCTTGGACTCCTCGCTGGAGAAGGTGACCGACGTCAAGATGTCGCAGTCGTTCTTTGGCCGTATGTTCGATTACGGCGACATCGAGATCCTGACCGCCAGCGAACTGGGAGTCAACTTTTTCCGGCGGATTGCTCAGCCGGTTCGCTTCAAGACTGCCATGCTGGATGCCAAGGAACAGATGGGGTTTGGCGAAGGAACTGGGGCAGGTGGCCCTTCCCCCTCAGACGATGTCCCGGCAATTATCGCGGAGCTTGACGGGCTGCGGGTCAAGGGTGTCATCACCGAGCAGGAGTTTCAAGACAAAAAGCGCGACCTGCTGAAAAAAATGTAGTTCCTTCCACCGGATTGGCTCGGGGATTCACCCGGGTGCTGGAGCTACCGATAAGTCGCAGATGTACCCCGATAGACTCGTGCTAGGCTAGCTACAACCCGATATCGAAGATCGCCGCGTAGACCGAATCAGCGACGCTGACGTCTAGCACCAACTGAGATCCGCCCTGCGATAGACCTGCTTCCCATGTCTGAGACCGCTTTCGTCATCCACCCCGCCACCCGGATCGGGCACGTCCACCTGACCGTCGCCGACCTGGATCGGCAGATCGCCTTCTACCAACAGACGATCGGCTTCCAGCTCCACTGGCGGGAAGGCGAGCGGGCCGGGCTGGGCGCCGGCCGGGACGATCTCCTGCGCCTGACCGAGGACAGCCGCGCCCGCCGGGTGCGGGGCACGACCGGCCTGTACCACTTTGCGATCTTGCTCCCGAGCCGCCGCGAGCTGGCGCGTGCGCTCGCCCGCCTGTTCTCGTTGCGCTATCCGAATTACCCCACCGACCACGTCATGACCGAAACTACCTATCTCGACGATGCCGAGGGCAATGGGATCGAGCTCTACGCCGACACGCCCAAGCGGGGTACCTGGTTTTTCAGCGGCGACAGCTTTCAAGTGGTGGATGCGGCAGGGGTGGTTCGTTCGGGTCGGGAGCCGCTCGATGTCGAGCGGCTGCTCGCCGAACTCGCGCCCGGCGACCGGCTAGACCAGCCGATGCCGGATGCCACCACGATCGGTCATGTCCATCTGCACGTCGCAGACCTCGCAGAGGCGAACCACTTCTATTGCGATTTGCTCGGCTTCGTAGTGCAGGGGATGTCGGCCGCTAGGGGAGCGAGTTTTGTCTCGGCCGGCGGCTACCATCACCACATTGGCTTGAACACCTGGGTCGGGGCGGGCGCTCCCCCGCCCCCGCCTGACGCGCTGGGACTGCGCCACTTTGCAATTGTGGTTCCTGGCGAGGCCGAACTCACCCAAGTCATGGAACGTGTGCGACGAGCCGGCCTCGTGACCGAAGTTACCGAAGTGACTGAGGCCGGAGTGCTCATCCGCGACCCATCTCGCAACGGTGTCCTACTGGCGGATGGAACCGGCCCCACCGGTCCCGAGCGAACGAACTGATCGGGCGGGGGTACTAAGCCCGCGGCCCTCAGCCTCCGGGCGGCGGAGCGCCCGTTGAGCTCGTGCCAGCCGGACCCTGGGGGCCCCGCTCTCCCTTCATCCCCGCCGGACCTTGCGGACCGGTCTCGCCTTTCGTGCCCGCCATGCCCGACGGGCCTTGAGGACCCGTTTCACCCTTGGCGCCCTGCGGACCGGGCTCGCCTCTCGGCCCGGCAGGTCCGACCGGACCTTGAGCTCCTGTGTCACCCTTGGGTCCCGCCGGTCCCGACATACCAGTCTCAGCCTTGGCTCCCATCATTCCGGTCGGTCCCTGAGGGCCGGCGTCTCCCTTCGGGCCTGGGGGACCTTGCATCCCGGCGGCGCCGATCTCACCCTTAAACCCGGTCGGTCCCTGCATTCCCTGGGGGCCCATGTCGCCCTTGACCCCGACCGCTCCCTGAGGTCCGGTGTCCCCCTTGTCACCTTTCAGTCCTGGCGGCCCGATTGGGCCCAGGTCACCCGTTTTGCCTTTCGGGCCGGGCGGCCCCGGCGGACCGGCCCTCCGCGCCTGAGCGGATAGCTGGCTCGTCAACAGCTGCAGGCGAGATTCGAGCGCCTCGAGCCGCTGAGCCGCGTTCGGTCTTCGAGCCGCCGCGGGTCGCTTGGTCGGGGCCGAAGTCTTCTTCGCCGCAGCTCCGGAGGTCTTCGCCGATTTGGAGACGGTGCGCTTGGAGGCCGTCTTGCGCCCGCCGCCTGGTTTCTTGGACCGTGCTTTCGCCATCGCTCTCTCCCTGTGCCAACGTGATCCGGACGTGCCTGTCCTACTATCCTAATCGGTTGTCACGTGCGAGCCAAGGGTTGCGGGCCTGCGCAAAAATGCGGAGGCGGATCGGTCAGCCCGCGATCCGAGACGCCACGATCAATGCGATATCGTCGGCCCGCGGTTGCTCTCCCGCAAAGCGGTCAACCAATTGGAGGATCATGTCCTGCGTCTCGCCCGCCGATCGGTCCGAGCTGGCGAGCGCCGCCTGGATCAGCCGATCGACGCCGAAGAGCTGACTGCCTCCGTCCCGCGCCTCCGAAATCCCGTCCGTATACAGGATGAGATGATCTCCGGGTTGGAGGCTGATAGCCGATGACTGCCAGGGGGTCTGCTTTGTGACCCCCAGCGGTGGGCCGGTTCGAGCCAGTACTCTGAGCCGGTCGCTCTTGGGCCCCCGCACCAAGACCCCCGGCGGGTGACCGGCGTTGCTGTAATCCAGGATTCCGGTTTCTAGATTGAGAATTCCATAGAACAGCGTGACGTAGTAACCGCCTTGCGTATCGGCCAGAATTCGCCCGTTCACTTCCTCGAGTACCTGGTGCGGTTTGCGTGTTCTTTCTTGAGCATAGGTTCGCATGAGAGTTCGGGTGAGTGCCATATAGAGGGCGGCCCCCATGCCCTTGTCGGTCACGTCCGCGATGACCAACCCGACCCGCCCATCCGGAAGTTGGATGAGATCATAGAAATCGCCAGACGTCTCGCGGGCCGGGATCAGCTTCGCCGCAAATTCCCAGCCGGACACTTCCGGAAGTGCCCGGGGCAGAAAGCTGGATTGAATCCGGCCGGCCAGCGTGAGTTCAAGTTCAAATTCGCGATGTTGTCGAACGAGTTCCGCCAGCCCGATGGGTTCTCCCATCGGTTCGGTCGGTGTCTCGCTGGTGTCCAATGCGTCCCGGCTCAGCCCACTGCGCTCCTGCTGGACGGCTTCCAGCAGCCGCATCAAGTACTTGGGAGCCGCTTGATCCATCCTGGCCAGTCCCTCCCGCAGGGCGAGCAGCACCGCCTCTGTCCGGGTCGCCAGGTGGAGCTTTGACAGTATGCTGTTGAGGTGAGCGCGAACCTGTTCGGCGGATTTGGCCACCCCGCCCGCGATCTGGGCGGTGTCCCTCCCCATCGTCAGGAGGCGGAGCACATCGACCTCCTCGCTGGTCAGTTCGGCCGCCATTTCTCCGCCAGCCGCGCCATCCATGACCTCGTCCAGCAGCATCCGGGCGATCTTCGGATGCAGGGTGGGTTCTCGCCGATGGACCTGTTTGATTGCCTGTACCAGCTCCTCCGGCTCGGTGTCCTTGAGGATGTACCCCAACGCCCCGGCCTTGACGGCTGCAAAGACCTCCCGATAGGAAGTGAGGCTGGTGAGGACCAGGATGGCCACCGAAGGCCAGCGCAGCAGAATGTTCTTGATAGCCTCGATGCCGTTCATCGTCGGCATGTCCAGGTCCATCAACACGACCTCGGGGCTTAGCCGTGAGGTCGCCTCCACAGCCTCCAGCCCGTTCTCGGCTTCACCGACGACTTGAATCTCGGCCTCCGTGCCAAGCAGGGCCTTGATCCCTCTGCGCACGATCGAATGATCGTCGACCAACAGGATTCGGATCGGATCAGTCACCAGAGGACCTTCACTTGGAATCAACCCTCTCACACCAGTGGCGATACTCAGAAGTTCGCCTCCAAATGGGTCAGTCGGGTGTGCCGCTCGAGAGTCGCTCGGTCAGGCGAGCCCAGTTGAGAGAACCAACACTGGCCTAGTTTTGAAAGGTGACCACCGCCGTCAATCCCCACTGCAACCGCGGGTCGGTCGCATCCAATCCGATGGTGACGGTGTAGGTCACATCCCCACTTCTGATTTCGAACAGTGGACGGATGGCCGTCACGACCCCGGAGAGCTCAACATCTGCCAGCGCGTCAAAGGTGACTTTCACCGGCTGACCGATTGCGACGCGGGGTAACTCAATTTCCGTAAGGTTCTCGGTCTCGATGATCCAGCTGCTGAAGTCTGCGATTACCACGGCTAGCTGCCCGGGGGCCGCCGTCTCGCCTGGTTTGCCCAGTACATTGGCGACGGTGCCCGCGATGGGAGTTTCCAGCTCCAGGTCGGAGAGGGCGGCCTCGGCCGCCCCCAGTTGGGCTTCGGCATTGGCGACCCGCGCTTCGGCCAGGGCGAGCTCATCCGGGTCCGGCCCATCTTTGCGCTCTTCCCAGACCCGCTCAGCTTCCGCGACTTTGGCCTGGGCGATCGCGACCTCGGCATCCAGCAGCGCCTGCTGGATCTCGGTTGGATGGCCGTTGTACCAATTCAAGTTTCGCAGAGCGGCGTCGTAATCACGCTGGGCCCCTGCCAGTTGGGTAAGCGCGGCGGCTCGTTCCAGGTCGTCCTCCGGCCGGCCGGATAGGCCGTCGTAGTTGGCCTTGGCGCGGTTCAAGCCATCCTTGGCCAAGATCAGGCTCGCCTCGGCCCCGTTGATGGTCGCCTGACTGGCACGATGGCCTGCCTGCTGAACGCTCCACCGATAGTTGGCCTGCCTCAACTCCTCTCGGGCATTCGCCAGATCGAGTTGAGCCTGAGCGCTCACCGTTGCGGCGCCATCTTGAATGCTTGTCAGACCCTGCTGCGCGCCGAGCTGCTCCAGCCGGGCCGCCGCGACCGCGGCTTCCGCCTGCTGCCGGTTTCCGAGACGGAGCAAGACCTCCCCGGCCGCCACCCGGTCTCCCTCTTTCACCAAGACTTCCCGGATCTCGCCGCCGCTGCTGAAACTGAGCTGGACGGATTGGATCGGGGCGAGCCGGCCATCGGCAATGACCGATAATTCATCGATCACTACCGGAACCTCGGTTAGTTCCGCCCCACTGGCCGCGCCGGCGCCGCACGCCCCAAGCGTCAGCGCCGCGGCGGTCAAAATCGGAACGATCAGCCACCGGGTCCGCCCAGGAAGCCTCATCGGATGAGTCGTTCCTCCAGTACGAGTCGTTCCACATCCCTCATGATCACCATCCCAAGTCCTGGATCATTCGTAGGCCAGGCTTTCGTTTACGCTGATCTGAGTCGCCCGCTTCGCCGGCAGCCAACTGGCGACCAGGGATAACACCACCACGATCGTCAGCCAGATCCACAACCCGCTGATCGCCGGCTGATAACGCCCTGGAAAATCGATCACCTGGCCTATCGCCTGCACAAACGGGCGGCCGGCCAACATGCTGAGCGGCACCGCCACGACCCAGCTGAATAAGCCGAGCATCAGGCCCTCCCCGACAAAGATCGCCCCGACGTCGCGCGAGGAGGCGCCCACGGCTCGCATCACGCCGATCTCGCGCCGGCGCTCGATCACGTTGATCGACAACGTGCCGGAAAGGCCAATGCTCCCGACTGCCGCCATTACGACAGTCATGGTCATCAGGATGGTTGTCAGGATGCTGAACTGGGCCTCCGCCTCCTGGCGGTCTTCCACCGAAGTCCGGGCCACCGATACTCCTATACCGAGCGAATCGAAGAGCTTCCGCAGTTGATCCACCAGAGCCGTCTGACTGACGCTCCGGTCATCAATGGCGCTGATCCGCGCGACGAACGCCCGCCCGGCCTGACCGAGTGCCTCATTGAGGATGTCCTCGTGAACGTAGGCGGTCGACTGATCGTTGATCAGGTCAAAGATTAGCCCAACGATCGTCCAGGTTGTGTCCCCGTCTTCCCCGAGGTCCAGCACGATCTGGTCGCCGACGCCGAGGCCCATGTCCCGGGCGAGCTTTTGATTGAGCAACAGCGCCCGGCCGTCTTGCACGTCCAATCCGCGGCCCTCAGTCAGCGTCGGGCGATACATGCTGCTCCCCCGCGGCACACCCTGAATCGAGAGCTGCACATCTTTGGTGCGGTCTCGTTCCCCGGGTACCCGTGCGTTGGCGTCGTACCACACCCACATCTCCGCATGCTTAACGTTGGGCTGAGCCTCGACGAGCGGGACGATTTCTTCGATCCGCTGCGGGCTGCTAAATAGTATGAAGGCATCGAACCCAAGCCCGGCCCAGATGTCGGCAATCGCCCGGGTGAAGGAGTAGTGGGTCGTCACGACCATCATGAAAATCGTTCCGGCCGTGATCAGCACTCCTTCAGTCAGGGCGACCCGGCCGAGTTTGCGAAAAGTGTTCCGCAGTGCCAGGGTCGCCAGGCTGGGCAGCACGCTAACCCGGGCCAGAAAGCGATCCAGCCGACCGCTCCCGTAACGACCGCTCCCGAGACCGTAACGGCTGAGGGCTTCCCGGACTGTGATCGCGACTCCCTGCAGCACCGGCCACAGCGCGGCCAGCAGCGGCACCAGGAGTCCGGTGCTGAGCTGGATCCACACCGCACTCGCCAGCAGCTGGAATCTGGCAGGCGGCACATTGATGATCCCCATAATCCAGCTCTCCAGCATATTCCCGGCCAGCGCGCCGAAGGGGATTGCCAGGAGCAGGCTCAGCAGGCCGTACACGATCACCCCGGCGAGATACAGCTGGGAGATCTGTTGCCTGACTCCCCCCACAGTCTTCATGATTCCGATCTGAGGGACCTGCTGGGCAATGACTGCATTAATCGTATTGATCACCAGGATGGCGCTCAGGAACAGGGAAGCGACTGCCATGACGGTGAGAATCAGCCCAATCCCGTCCAGGATATCCTGCGCCCAATGCCGTGCCGGGTCCTGATACAACCGGAAGCCGACTCCCACTCCTTGCC